>CAIOCZ010000047.1 GCA_903856805.1 uncultured cyanobacterium
CCCCAGCGGTGTTTGTGGCCGATCGGCGCCAGATTCGCCAGCGTTGGCGCCATGATCCGGGCGATCTTTTCCTCACGGCCCGCTCTAAAACCATCCGGTTGCTTGGCGACCGCCAGGACCTGGAACAGCTCCGGTTGGATCCCGCGGATGTTGCGGTTCTGGCCCGCGACGGAGAGCAACAACTCTGGCGGATTCCCGTGGAGGGCTTGCAGCCATGAGTCCGTTCCAATGGTCCTGGCTGCAACTGCGTTGGCGTCGGTTTGACGGCTGGTTGGTGCTCGCCTGCGTCATCGTCCTGCTCGGACTGGCCCAGCTTCTGGATCCGCGTCGCCCCCCCGAGGTGGATACGACCTTTCTTGACTGGCTCGGCCAACACCTCCAAGGCGGCTTGGGCATCGCCCTGGTTCAGGTGTATCGCCTCAGCGGCGTGGGGTTCACCGCCGTGCTCGTGCTGTCTGCCTTGATCTATCTATTGATTAAACGGTGGTGGAATGATTTGAGGCTGTTGGCCACCGCCTCGGCAGGCATCTTGGTGATCATCGACCTCTGGCTGAAGCCGTTGTTCGACCGTGCCCGACCCCACGAGAAGTTGTTGCACGTGGACGGCCGCAGCTTTCCCAGCGGACACGCTGCAGGCTCGATCACTTTTTATTTCGCGATGGTGGCGATCCTGGCGGCCCACCATCCCCGCTGGCGAGGCCCCCTGACCTTGGCGGCCGGGCTGTGGGTGGCCCTGGTGTGGTTGAGCACCCTCTTCGCCCGGGCCCACTGGCCCACCGACTTGGTGGCCGGGGGCGCTGTGGGCCTGGCCTGGCTCACGGTCTGCCTTGCGATCTGGCGAGGCCAACGCCTGTCTCCCCTGCCACAGGGCAGAGTGAGCGCTGGTTTTGCCCTGCCTTGGATGTCGTCCATTGCCCCCTATGGCCTGGACCAGCTGCGGGGGTTGCGCAGTGCGCCGGCCCTCAACCCGGAACAGCGGGCCCAGCTGCGGGCTCAACTGAGTCCGTTAGTCGCTCGCTGCGCCTGGTTCACCATCGGGGTGATGGCCCCATCGGCGGCGGCGGCGGTTCAGGCCCTGCGCAGCGCCGAGATGGCCCTGGGCTGGTCCCCGATCGCCACGGTGGAAGCGGGGTCCGCCGATAGTGAGGCCGCAGGAACGGTGTTCCTCAAGGCCAATCAGCGCACCGGAACGGCCCTGCTCCGTCAGGAAGCCGGCCTTGGCGAAGGCTTGTTGATTACTGGCCACAACCCGGAGGATCCTTCGCTTGAGGACACCTGGGGCCCGTTGCCCCTGGATCTGTTCGCCTGATCGCGCCTCGGGGTTCCCCATCAACTGATCACGTTCTTCGGGGGGGATCCGATCGACTGACCATGGGTCCTTAGGCTGGACTGCTGTTGCCGGCAGCCTGGGCTGCCTCCCCCGGACACCCGATGACCAGCTCCCCCCTGCGCATCGCCTCCCGCCGCAGTCAGCTGGCCATGGTCCAGACCCACTGGGTGCGCGACGAACTGACCAAGGCCCATCCCGGCCTGGAGATCAGCATTGAGGCGATGGCCACCCAGGGGGACAAGATCCTTGATGTGGCCCTGGCCAAGATTGGCGATAAAGGCTTGTTCACCAAGGAATTGGAGGCCCAGATGCTGGTGGATCGTGCCGATATCGCCGTTCATAGCCTCAAGGATCTGCCTACCAACCTGCCCGAAGGGCTGATGCTGGGCTGCATTACCGAGCGGGAGGATCCGGCCGATGCCTTGGTCGTCCACGCGCGCCACCGGGACCTCACCCTGGCCACCCTGCCGGAGGGGGCGGTGGTGGGCACCAGTTCGCTACGGCGATTGGCCCAGTTGCGTCACCATTTCCCCCATCTTGTGTTCAAGGATGTTCGCGGCAATGTGATCACCCGCCTGGAGAAACTTGATGCCGGTGAGTACGACTGCCTGATTCTCGCGGCGGCAGGTTTGGGGCGTCTGGGATTGGCCAATCGCATCCACGAACTGATCGATCCTTCGATCTCCCTCCACGCCGTTGGACAGGGGGCCCTGGGGATCGAATGCCGTCAGGATGACGCCGAGGTTCTGGGCTGGATCAAGGTGCTAGAGCATCTCCCTACCGCCCGTCGATGCCTGGCGGAGCGGGCGTTCCTGCGCCAACTTGAGGGGGGCTGCCAGGTGCCGATTGGTGTCAACACCCGTTTCGAGGCCGATGATCTGGTGCTGACCGGCATGGTGGCCAGCCTGGATGGTCTGCGTCTGATTCGCGATGAGGTGCGGGGTTCCAAGACGGATCCCGAGTCGCTGGGCCTTCGCCTGGCGGAAGCCCTGCGTGCCCAGGGAGCGGGTGAGATTCTGGAGGAGATTTTTGCAACCGTCCGGCCCGAGGCCTGAACCGAGGTCTGAACCAAAGCCTGGGGCGACGGTCCTACCCCCCGAACCCCGCAGCCTGCCGTTGGCCGGAAATTTGCTGGCGTGGGCGGCCCTGGTGGGGGTGCTCACCGGTCTTGCCGTTGTGGGCTTCCACGGACTGCTGGGCTTCATTAACAATTTCCTGTTTGGGCCCTTTGTGGAAGGGCTCCTGGTGATCGGCCGCTCTTCCACCGCCGGCTCTCCAGATCTTTTGGCCATTGATCTGCCGCCCCTCAACAGCAGTGGGGCCACCCCCCTGAAGGCGCTGTTGGACTTGGGGCTTGGCAGCATTGGCTTCCTACCGCCTCCACCCTTGCCGCCGGCGCCGCCGCCGCCATCCCAGAGCATTCCGGATTGGTTGGCCCTATGGCCGGTCGTGGTGGTGCCCACCCTCGGGGGGTTGGCGGTGGGTCTGCTGCGCCACTGGGGGGGGCCCCTGGGACCCGGCTTGCCCAGCCTGATGGCGATGGCCGACGGGGCGATGGCCTCGGCGGCCCGCCTGCCCCTGTTGCGGTTGGTGGCGGCCTCCCTGAGCCTGGGCAGTGGTGCCTCCCTCGGACCGGAGGGGCCGAGTGTGGAGAGCGGCGGCAACCTGGGACTGTGGCTGGCCCAAAGGGCCGGGTTGCCCCCTCAGTCACAGAAAACGTTGGTGGCCGCTGGGGTGGCCGCGGGCCTCGCGGCTGGCTTCAAGGCCCCCATTGCCGGGGTGTTCTTTGCCTTCGAAGGCAGTCTGTCCACCAGTCCGGGACGGGTCAGCCTGCGGGCGGTACTGGTGTCGGCTGTGGCCTCGGCCCTGGTGACCCAGCTCTGCCTGGGCGATACCCCCATCCTGCGCCTTCCCTCCTACGAAGTGCGATCTCCCCTGGAGTTGCCCCTCTACCTGCTGCTGGGACTGCTGGCGAGCGGCATGTCCTTGGCCCTGATTCGCCTCCTGGCCTTGGGGCGTTCGGAAACAACCCAACGTTGGATTTCCCGGTTACCTCCTGGTCTCGCCACCGCGTTAGGGGGGGCGGTCGTTGGGGGGATGGCCCTGGCCTTTCCCCAGGTGCTGGGGGTTGGCTACGACACGATCGAAGCGCTCCTGGGCTCCGATGGGGGCATCTCCCTGGTCACCCTGGTGGCGCTGATTGGTGTGAAGTTATTGGCCATGGCGGTGAGCAACGCCACGGGTTTCGTCGGGGGGGGCTTTGCACCGGCCCTGTTCCTTGGGGCGGTGCTCGGCAGCTGCTACGGCCAGTTGCTCGGGGATGGGGGGTTGCACTTGCCGGTGGCGGAAGCTCCGGCCTACGCCATGGTGGGCATGGCGGCCGTGCTCGCCGGCAGTGCCCGGGCCCCCTTGACGGCCCTGCTGCTGTTGTTTGAACTGACCCGGGACATCCGCATCGTTCTGCCTCTGATGGCCGCCGCCGGACTCAGTGCGGTGCTGGTGGAGCGTTGGCAGGGTGTGGAGGATCCCGGACTGCTGGGACCGGACCTGGAAGAGGAACAACGCCGCGCCCGGCTCGCGGAGCTTTCGGTCCTGAAAGCCCTCGATCCTGAATCGCCCCTGGTGCTGGAGGGGACCATCCCAGCATCTCAGGCCTTGGCCCGTTTGATCGGCGCCCATGGCCATTGCCTGTTGGTGGCCAGGGAAAATTGCATTATCGGACTGGTGTCCTTGGCTGATCTTCAACGCTGCCTGATCAGCGCGGCCACCACAACCTCACCTTCCCTGGAGAGCTGCCGCCGCAGTGATCTGATTTGGCTTCCCCAATCCGCCCATCTGGATCAGCTGGAAGACCAACTTCGCCCCAATGATCTGCGTCAATTACCTGTATTTGCCTTTCCGGCTTCCAAGGCCGATTACCTGCCTAGTGGCTTGCCCAGTGGGGGGTTGCCGGTCGTGAGTCTGAGGGGTCTGGCGAGCCGAGATGGCCTAGCCCGAGCCCTGGCCCAACGGTTCATGGCTCCTGTTGATCCCGGTGGCGCAGAAGGGATTCGGCCACCGGATCGCTCTGGGTCAGCAGGGTGAGGATCCGGCGCAGATCCAAGTCGGAAAGTTCTCCGTCTTGGCCCCACTTCAGGGACGTGCTGTTCTGTTGGTCGATCAGGGTAACCTCCGTGTCCATCGTTCCCTGACTGGGGGAGTGGGTGGACGTCGTTGAGCCGCTGGAGGGGGAGGAATGGAGCATGAACTAGCGGCCAGGTGAAGAAGATGCTTGAAAGCGTTCACTGACAATAGGTGGAGGCCCCCCTTCAACTCCCTTGCTGCGACTGATCTGCTGAATGATTTCCGAGTTGCGCCTGAACCCGGGTTGGCCAAGTCTTCGCTGTAATCTTCATCGCTTTACAATCACTGGTGTGCCCACCTCCACCTGGTTAAACAACTGGCGGACGTGGGGACCAAGCATCCGCACGCAGCCATGGGTCACGGCGGCCCTGGTGTTAACCGCCCAGGCCCAGGCGCTCGGGGTGCCATGGATGCCGTATTGATCCTTCGTGGTGCGGTGGAATCCCATCCAGCGATCGCCTAGGGGACCATTGGCTCCGGTGGTGGCGTTGACCTTGCCGCTTTTGGTGCTCTGGTACTGGGGGTCGATCACCTTGTTTTCCACCTTGAAGGTGCCGGTGGGCGTGGGGGTGGCCGGGTCCCCGATGGCCACGGGCCAACTGCCCAGCACCTTGCCGTCCTCCAGCAGGCTGATCGTTCGTTTGCCCAGTTCCAGGACGATCTGACGGGTGCTGGTCCGGGCGGCCGTGGTGCTCGTCGTCCCCGCAGGCCCAGGGGTTCCGGTGGTGCCGAGGCTGGGGGGAGCAGGGGGCAGCGGCGGCGGGGAATCGGCCGCCTGGGCCCGCACTCCAAGCAGGGTCAGCGCCAGCAGCAGCACGGTGGAGGGACCCACCAGGCTGGGGCGGCGGTTCAGGGGGGTGGGACGGGAGGCCATGGAGGAGGCAGCAGCGGAGATGGGCATGGAGCAGGACTGAGTTCTTGCTTTGGCTTGGCGGGCGGTCAAGGTCGCCGGGCCACAGCAAGAACCTTCGATTAATTCACCAGCTTGGAATCCATGGTGTCGAGATAGCGTTGCTCACATTCTTTGATCACGGAAACGGCCTCGATCGAGTCAAAGAAGCCATTCACTTTACAGGTGCCAGGTTTCTTGAGGTCCTTATAGTGCTCCCAGTAGTACTGGGTCTCCTTGAGCCAGTGAGCGCCAAGTTGATCGTAGCTGGTGATGTGATCCATCCGCTTATCATCCGCCAGCACGGCTATCACCTTGTCATCGACTTCACCCCCATCATCGAATTTCATGATGCCGATGATGCGCGCTTCCACGAGGCTTCCAGGAACGAGCGGCTCGGTGACGCCCACGATCTCGATGTCGAGAGGATCCCCGTCCTCGTCCCAGGTGCGGGGAATGCAGCCGTAGGCAAA
Source organism: uncultured cyanobacterium (assembly GCA_903856805.1). Taxonomy (GTDB): domain Bacteria; phylum Cyanobacteriota; class Cyanobacteriia; order PCC-6307; family Cyanobiaceae; genus Cyanobium. The sequence goes on from CAIOCZ010000047.1 coordinate 5,816, forward strand.
GGGATAGGACAGGGAGGAGTAACCAACGCGATCGAGCTTGAGATGGCCTGTTTCGGTGATGAGCTCGTACTTGTTGATGGTCATGGAGTTGAGTTCCACAATCGCATTCAGGCGCAACTCGGTCTCATCGGCGAAGGCCGGCAGCACGTGGAGCAGGTTGAGCATCGTGCGGCTCGGGGCGTGGTCGATGTTGGCCATAGACAGGGAAAATGCGAGCGCATGCTAGAGGTCCAAGCCGATCCCCCTGGGGCGATGGGGTTGGTTATGGGGTTGACCCCAGCCTTCGGTTGATCGGTTCAGGTCCGATTCAGGAGCTGCTCCACCTTGCCGTTGAGGTGGTTCAGAAACGGACGGGCCCCCAGGGTGTCCCCGCTCACCTGTTCCACCAGCTCCTCGCCGTTCACCGTCCGCCCCAACGGCCAGACATGGGTCTGGAGCCAGGCTTGGAGGGTTCTGGTTTCCCCGGCGGCAATCAGAGGCTCGATCGGTCCAATCGCGCCAGCCATGGCCTCGGTGAGTTGGGCACTGATCAGGTGCCCCAGGGCATAGGAGGGGAAATAGCCGATCAGCCCCTCCGCCCAATGGATGTCCTGCAGGCAGCCCTCCGACACCGTGGTGGGCTGGAGCCCCAGCAAGGCGTCCATGCGTTGGTTCCATTCGTGGGGCAGGTCAGCCACGGGCATCCCCTGCTCCACCAGGGCTAGTTCCAGCTCAAAGCGCAGCACGATGTGCAGGCAGTAGCTGAGTTCGTCGGCTTCGACGCGGATCAGGCCTGGCCGCATCGGGTTGAGGGCCCGCCAGAAGCGGTGGCCATCCCCCCAGGGGTCACGGCCAGGGCCGGCACTGAAGCGGGGATACCACTGGTCGGCAAAGGCCTGGCTGCGGGCCACCCGACATTCCCAGAACAGGCTTTGGCTTTCATGCACCCCCATGGAGGTGGCTTCCCCCAGGGGCCAGGGGAAGTCCTGGGATTCGGAGCGGGCCAGTCCCTGTTCGTAGAGCGAATGGCCCCACTCATGGGCCGTCGCCAGAAAGGCGGAGAACGGTTGCCCGTTCACCACCCGGGTGGTGATCCGGAAGTCGTCAGGGCCCACGGTGCAGGAAAACGGATGGGCCGATCGGGCACGCTGGCAGCGGCGGTGGTCGTAGCCCCAGCTGTCCAGGAGCTCGCCGCACAGACGATCCTGCACCGCCTCGGGCAGATCCGTGGCGGCGGTCGCCATGGCAGGGACGGCCGCCGCCCGTTCCAGCAGCGGGGGAATCTCGTGTTTCAGGGGGGCAAAGAGCTCCTGCAGGCGGGCCTTGCTCACGTCCGGCTCGTAGGGCTGGGCCAGGAGCTCCCAGGGGCTGCGGGCCACCGGTTCAGCACTGGCCCATTGGCTGGCCTGGGCACGGCGCAGGCGGATCAACTCCTCCAGGGCCGGTGCAAAGGCCTGGAAATCGTTGGCCTGGCGCGCCTGTTGCCAGATGGCGTTGCCCCGGGCCTGGGCCAGGGCCAGGGCTGCCACCAGCTGGGGATCCAGGCTGCGCTGACGTTGCAGCTCCAGCCGCAGTAACTGAAGATTGCGCTGCTTGGCTGCCGGCGCGTGGGGGGCCAGTTCGGCGGCCGCGTCCTCCACCAAGTCCGCATAGGTGGCACAGCTCTGGCGTTCGTGGAGCTGGGTGGCCAGGAGGGCCAGTTGCTCGCCGCGCCAAGGCGCCCCGGCGGCGGGCATCCCGGTGTTCTGGTCGTAGTAAAGAGCGCTGTGGATGGAGCGCAGCAGCCGTGTCGTGTGCAAATACTGCTGCAGTCGGATGGAGGCGGAGTGCGGGGGGGGCATGGGGACGGGCGCTCTGGGATCTCCAGCCTGCCGTGCGGGCGACGCAATCCCACCCCCAAATGACTGCTAGGGTCTGAGTCACTTTGCTGCGGTGACGTTTTACCCGAGGTAAGGAAATTCACTTTCGAGAAGTGTTTTCCCTGAAAACTTCAGGTAGTTCTGGTCAGCGTTTTTTCATCCCTTCCAATCTTGCCATGGTCAATAGTTATCTCCCTGAGGAGTCAACGCCCCAGACTCCTGGGCAGGTCCAGGGGGGATCTTCCGATGTGATCTCCCATCGCCTGGCGGTGGTGGCCAACATGTTGTTGGTCATTTTTGTGTTGGTGATCCTCGGCAGAGTGTTGCCGATCCGGCTTCTGGATCCCACGTGGCAGCTCCAGATCAGTGCCGTGCTTGCCGATAACGCCTTTGTACCGATCCTGGCCATGGCCTTGGTGCATCTCGCCGCCTATCTCAATCCGGCGAACGAGGCCCTGAGTCGTCGTCGCGATCAATTCGGGCGTTTGGCCATTGCGGTGGTTCTTGGATTTCTCCTTCTGATCCCCCTGCAGGCGGTGGCTACCTACAACCTTATCCAGCTTGGAGATCTAGGAGCGAAGTATCAGGCTACGGATGCCTCCCGCCGGCTCTATCTGCTCCAGCAGGCGATCGATTCGTCGAAGTCGATGGATGAAATCAAGGCGCGCTTCGCCAAGATCAACGCACCACCCCTTCCAGATAACTTACTCCAACTTCCCCTCGCCGATCTGAAAAAAGAGCTCAAGAGTCAGCTCAGAACCCTGGAAGTTTCGGTCAAGCAAAGGGTTGCTAAGGCGGCCGAGCGTCCTCGCCAAGGTCGCACCCAGCTGGTGGCCACCGTCATCCAGAAAATTCTCACGACTCTGGCCTGCGCTTTGGCGTTCAGTGCTCTGGCCCAGCCCAAGGGTTCTGAGATCTCGCTGCTCCAAGCCCTCGTCGTCAATCTGGTGGAGCGGGACGAAAAGAACGCCAAGCAACGTCAAGAGAGGCTGGAGGCCAAGCTCGAAAAGGAGCTCATCCGCGCCGAGCAGGAAGAGCTGGAACGGGCTGCTGTTGCCAGCCAGGCTCCTCAGGAGGAGCCGCGATTGGACCGTGCCCCTCGCCCCAAGCGGACCGACCGCAAGGCCGGCTCCCCGGATGAGGAGTATCTGCGGCAACTGATTGGGGACGAGGAGGATCCCAAGGGGTAATTGGGCCTGGATCAATCACTGCCAATGGAGGATCATCGGCACGCTGCCTTCTAAGCTCCGCTTCACCGGGCAGCTTTCCCCCGCCCGTTCCAGCAGGGCGCGTTGATCGGGGGTGAGCGATTCGGGCAGGGTCACCCAAACCTCCAGTTGCTCGATCCGGCGGATGCCGCTGCTGGTCATCGACTTGACCACCCTGGAGGGACAGGCTCCGAGGCTGAATCCATGGCGTTGGGCCGTGATCCCAAGGATGGTGAGGATGCAGGTGACCAGGGCTGTGGCCACCAGATCCGTGGGGGAAAAGGCCTCCCCTTTGCCCTGGTTATCGACGGGCGCGTCAGTGACCAGTTCACGGCCGGAGGGATCGTGGACAGCCTGACAACGCAAATCGCCGGCATAGCGGGCCTGGATGCTGGTCATCATGGGATGGGCCAGAGGACAGAGTCATTGTGACGGACAGACAGGGTTGAGCCCCGTGGCAAGGACATAAAAAAACCCTGCCGGAGGCAGGGTTGAGAGTGGACGAATTGCGAAGCGATTCGGAGACTCAGACGGTGGCTTTGTTGGAAACGACGCGACGGCGCAGACGACGGCTCCAAGCGAAGCCTGCACCAGCACCGAGCAGGGGCAGGGGGCCGGGAGCATGGGCGGAGACGTTGGCACCGAAGTAGCCCTGCACTCCACAGCCAGCAAATGAGACGGGATCCAGGCCGCAAAGCACACCAGGGCCGGCGTTGAGAGCCGTGGCGTTCTGGACGATGGAATAGGCCGCTTCGACGTAGGTGGCGTCTTGGGTGGTGGAAAGCACGGTGCCGTTTCCGCCTACAAAAGGATCAAGCACCCAGTTGGTTGCGACGACAACATAGCCATTGTTCCCTCCCAAGGTGATCGGACCACCGGCGAGTTCTTTCCAACGGAAGCTTTGGGCATCGTCAAGGAGGCCTGCATCTGCCTCAGTCGTGCCAAAGAACGCTGCTGTTTGAGCGATCGGAGCACCAGTACAGGCGAAGTTGCCTGTGAAAGTGCAATTGAGATCAGCTATGTTGTAAAGATAGACATTGTGGGTTTCCGCGAAGCCATCTTTGTTATAATCGAAGACGCCTAGGGCGTCGATGACAGTTTTGTAAGTGGTTTCGAAGTAGAAGCCAAAGTTGTAGCCCCCAGCGTTGGTTACATAGTCGGTGGGGGATGCGGTGAACTTGGCGACAGGTTTGATGTTTTTGAGTTCAAGGGCGGCTTGGGCGCTGCTTGGGGCCATCAGGGTGGCCCCCATGGCCAGCAGGCTGGCTGCGCCAAGCTTGAGGCCCAGG
>CAIOCZ010000048.1 GCA_903856805.1 uncultured cyanobacterium
ACGATGGCGCGGCGGTTGATGCGGGAGGAGGGCATCCTGGCCGGCATCTCCTGCGGGGCCGCCACCGTGGCGGCCGTCCGCCTGGCCCAGGAGGAGGCCTTTGCCGGCAAGACGATTGTGGTGGTGCTGCCCGATTCGGGCGAGCGCTATCTCAGTTCCGTGCTGTTTGAGGGGGTGTTCAACGAGAAGGGACTGGCCCCAGGCTGAGTCCTGGGACCGTGCTGTGAGTGCAGGGAGGGGCCGCTGGGGGCAGGCGGCGGTAGCCGCCGTACCCCCAGCGGACACCGCTCAGATCACCACCAAATCCGTGGCGACCGGGCGGAAGCCGTTGGTGAAGGTGGCGAACTGCAACGGGGCGACCGGACCCGTGCCATCGGCGTCATACCAGATGTTCCCGGAATCGCGGTCGAACGCGATGCGGGTGCTGGCGTTAGCGGCGGTGGGTGTGGCTCCCTCCACCCGAACGGTGACGAACTGGGCAGCCGTGACAGAGCCCACTGCGGCAAAGCCTGAGTAGGTGGTCCGGCTGAGAGCCAACCGATCGCCGGCGCTGAAGTCGGTGATCCGGTCGTTGTTCGTGGTGCCGTTGGGGGCGGTGTTGAACAGGAAGGTGTCGGTGCCACCGCCTCCGGTGAGGGAGTCGTTGCCAAGGCCGCCTGCAAGGGAGTCGTTGCCGGCGGTGCCCACCAGGTTGTCGTTGCCGGCGGTGCCGTTGATGATCCCCGGGGCTGGCGGGGGAGGGGTTGGGGTCCCCAGCAGGGCAAAGGAGGCGGCGGTGAGGGGCGCCAGATTGGTCAGGCTGGCGATCGGGAGGGGAACCGCTGCCCCGCTGCCATCGCTGTCGTAGCGAAGGGCTCCGGTGGTGGTGTTGTAGAGCAGCCGTTGGGCGGCGGTGGTGGCCGTGGCCACCCCGGCTCCCGCGAGGAACTCAGCGGCGGTGAGGCTGGTGCCACCACTGAGGGCGGTGTACACGCTGCGATCCAGGCCAATCAGATCGCCGAGGGCAAAGTCGGTGATCGTTTCGGTGTTGGTGGCCCCGGGGGCCGTGGCCAGAACGAACAGGTCGTTGCCCGCTCCCCCCGAGAGGGTGTCGTTCCCCGCCAGGCCGTTGATCGTGTCGTTGCCTGCCAGGCCATTGATCAGGTCGTTGGCCGCGGTTCCCACCAGGTTGTCGGGACCGGCGGTGCCGTTGATTCCCGGTGCTGGGGGCGGGGTTGGGCCGTTGCCCTGCAGGGCGAAGGACGCCGTGGTGAGCGGTGCCAGGTTGGTGAGAGTGGCGAACGACACTGCGGCCGCTGGGCCCGTGCCGTCGGCGTCATAACGCACGATGCCGCTGCTGGTGTCGTAGAGGATCCGCTGGGGGGCGGCCGTGGCCGCCGTCACCCCAGCTCCTGCAAGGAACTCGGCGGCGGTGGGGCTGGCCCCGGCGCTGAGGGCCGTGAACACCGAGCGGTCGAGGGCCATTAGATCACCGGTGGCGAAGTCGGTGATCGTTTCGATGTTGGTGGCCGTGAGGGCACTGTTGAACACGAAGCGATCGGCACCAGCCCCCCCGATCATTTGGTCGGCATCGGCGCCCCCGTTGAGGGTGTCGTTGCCGCCGCCCCCGTTGAGGGTGTCGTTCCCACCGGCGCCATTGAGCTGATCGGCCGCGCCGCCGCCACTGATGGCATTGGCGATGGCGTTGCCCGTGGCCGTGAACGCGGCCGTGCCGGTGAACACCAGGGTCTCCAGCTCATTGGCCATGGTGTAAGTCCCCAGGGCGGTGCGCACGGTGTCGAGTCCGCCGCCGGCCAGTTCGACCACTTGATCGAGGGCGGAATCCACCAGGAAGACATCGTTGCCGGCACCGCCGAGCATGGAATCGTCGCCGGCACCGCCATTGAGGGTGTCGTTGCCGAGGCCCCCGTCGAGGCTGTCGTTGCCGAGGCCGCCACCGAGGTTGTCGTTGCCGGCCAGGCCATGGGCGCGGTCATCGCCCACCGTGCCGACGAACAGGTTGCCCAGGGCGTTTCCGTCATAGAGATCACCCACGACGGTGGTGGGCAGGGAGACCAGATTCTCGGGATTGCCCGCTCCATCGGTGAAGCTCACCTGCAGCCTCAGCATCCGCCCCACCTGGGTTTGGGTGGGAGTGAAGCTGGGACTGTTGGTCCCCACCACGGTCCAGGTGATTCCGTCGAGGGAGGCCTCCCAGGTGTAGGAGAAGGTGCCCAGTCCGTTCACATCGGCGATGCCGGTGGTGATGGCGGTGACGGCCACTCCCTCCGTGGGACTGGTGTCACTGATGGTGGGCGTGCCGGTGGCTGCCCCCGCCGGTCGGGGGGCTTGCACATCGCCGTTGGCGAAGCGCAGGATTTCAATGCCGAACAGGGTGTCGCTGCCGTCGGTGCTCAGGGGACCAACCACCACGGGCCGGTTGTCGGTGACCGTGACGCTGTTGTCGAGGTTCCTCACCACCGTGTAATCGGCCTGAGCGCCGCTGAAGACGGCGATATCCACCCCCGCAGCACCGGGGCGAAGTTCGCGCACGATGCTCAACTGTGACGGCTTGATGCTGCCATTAAGGAGTCGGGCCTGAAAGGTGTTGATGGTGCTGGCGAATTCCGTGGTGCCATTGGTATTCGTTAAACGAATGCGGGCATCCAGATAGACATCGCCGTGGATGATGTCATCGCCGCCCCGGCCCTCAAGGATGTCGGAGCCACCGCCGCCGAGGAGGATGTCGCCATTGCTGAAACTGGTGCGCCCCCCCATCAAGGCCGAGAGGCCTGAAATCAGGGCGATGCCCTGGGCATCAAGAACATTGTTGGCGGCTCCTACGGGGTCATTGTTGACCTGGCCTTTGAGGATGTCATTGCCGTGCCAGCCAGAGAGGCCTTCGACCTCCAGGAATCGATCCGCGAAGTCGATGAAGGCACCCGGAGGCAGGAATAAATTAAGAGAAAGATCGGCATTGACGATCTCCGTCGAGTTGGCATACGTCACCCAGTCAAATCCCCAGGCGCCCCAGCTCTTGTTGATTCCTGTCGTGCCAAACATGATGTCATTGCCCGACTCCGCGTCATAGTCGTCGTTGCCATCCCCAATCAGCACGTCGTGGCCGATGACGGTGCTGATGCCGAAGGGATCGCCATTGTCACCCTGCAGGAGATCGGCACCCTGGCCACCTTCGATCCAGTCGTCGCCGGCATTGCCGAACACGGTATTGATGCCTGTGCCGGCATACACAAAGTCGTTGCCGAGACCGGCGAAACCTTCGGCATCGCCAACGCCGCCAAAAATGGCATCGGAGCCATCACCACCGAAGAGCAAATCAATCCCACCGGAATTGGCAATCACATCATTTCCTTCGCCCCCTTTGATGTTGTCGTCACCGAAGGCATCGGTGAGAATGTCGTCGCCTACTCCACCGAATAGGAAATCGTTGCCACCGCCCCCTTCCAGGCTGTCGTTGGACTCATCGCCATGCAGCGTGTCGTCCCCTTCTCCGCCGGCCAGTCGATCCGCGGCAACGGTGCCGCCGAGGAGCACATGCTCTACGCCGCCATAGCGAATGGTGCCATTGGCCGCTCGCGTCAGCAGGGCGGTTTCGTTGTAAGGGGTTAACGGATCATCGAGGATCGCGCCGGTGGTCCCCAGTCGACTCGCCTCAAACAGATAGGTGGGGCTGGAGAACACATCCCCCGGCAGGTGGCGGGCGGTGGAGTTACGGCTGATGATGTCGCCGAAGGTCTGTTCCTCCAGCTGGGTGAGCACATTGAGCCCAGCGGTACGGGAGAGGTAGTAGAACCGGTCGTGGTTCTGGAGATGGAGCATCTGGGTTCCGAACACATAGGCAAAGGAGGAACCGAGCATGCCGCCAAAGGGTTGGAGCTTTTCTGCTAATCCCCCGATCCAGAAATCGATCAGTTCCACCCCTCCCAGGGCTCCGCCTGCATAGGCACCCGTGGCATTCAGGAAGGCTTGGGCATCCAGGTTGCCGAGGGCCGCCGAATCGAGCAGCGCCTGGGCCGCGGTTCTGCGGGCCGCATCCGTGGTGGCGGCGAGGATCGTGGCGTGGGTGCCGTAGGCGGCGATGAAATTGACCAGCGACTCCCCGTGCTTGATGTTGACGGCAAAGTCGTTCCAGCTGGTGTAAGGAACCAGGGCTGGATTGCTGGTGTCATTGAAAAAGGCGCGTCGGGCGGCGTTGAGTCCAGGCACGCCGGTTTCACGCCCCCGTGCCAGGTTGAGGGCCCCTAAATCCAGGGGCAGTCCCACCAGGCCATTGTGCAGCGACTCGGTGATGAATTCATCGATCTCGTTGCCCACCTGGCGGCTCATGCCGGTGGCAATGCTGCCGACGGCGGCTTTGGTGTCAACTCCACTGGCCTGGAAGGCCACGGGGTTGAGGAAGGCATCAATCAGCCGCATCGGCACGGAGCTCCCGGTGCCGGGATCGATGCGATCGACGGTGTCGGTGAGCATCGAGTGGCCAAAGCGATACACAACATTGGCAAATTCCGACATGATGGCCGGGTCTACCGTGCTGTTGTAGCCGCTGAAGATTTCGAGTGAGGGTAGAAGTTTACGGGCGAATTCTTCAAAGACAAGATGCTGATATTGCATCTCATTGGGGAACCGTGCCGCCTGGAATAGGCGTTCGCCGTTCCAGGACAGGGCGGCAATCTGGACGGGGGTGACCGGCAGGGCCGTCACCGGTGTCAGCAGCCATTGGTTGAGGAAGGCCAGGTCGGCGCTGGCCAGGATCACCTCCTTGGAGTGGGCCAGCAAGCGATTGTGTTCCGAGTGGAACACGCTGTGTAGGGCGGTGAGGGCAATGTTTTCGTTGCCACGGCCATCCCCGGTGACATAGTGACGATCCAGCAGTTCGTTGTCGTAGGTGCCGGCCGGTTGGATTGTTGCGGCGGTACTCACCAGGAGGTCCGCATCCGCCACTTCGGTGGGATCGGGTTTGGCGTTGTGGGCGATGTCATCCAGGAAGGCATGACCAGTGCGCAGGGCCCCTTCGGTGCTCACTGGCGTGGTGCGGTTGCCCTCCAGGGTGGAGCCATCCAGCAGAACTAACTGGGGAAGCCCGTTGACGCCGGGGATGAAGTTGCCGAACGAATCGGTGAGGATCATCGGCCCGTTCAGCACATCCTGGTCGGTCAGGTTGATCCCCAGGAGGGTGCGGGCCTGGGCCTTCACCTCGCCCCAGTTAGCGATCGATCCGGGCACGGCGCCATCCAGCAGGGCGCCGGTGCTGCGCACCCGGCCCTCCTGCACCGCATAGGCGCGCAGAAACACCTGATGGGCGGGATGGGAGGTGTAGGTCTGGTTTTGATCGATCCAGGGCGTGGTTTGGTTGGCATAGGTGCGGGTGTCGTCGGCGGTGCCGGCCACGCCATCGGGGCCTGGATCGAGCCCTTCCACCTGGGCCCGGGTCAACACCATGAAGTTGTTGGGACTCCCCGGCACGAAGAGGGGATCGTCCGATGCCAGGGGGACCATCACGGCACCGTTGCCACCTTTGCCGATCAGATCGAGGCCGTGATCGAAGAACTGACCAAAAATTGTGAACAGCGAGTTGTAAGGCGCTGAGAGCCCCGCATCGGGAGCCACATTCGGCACCAGCAGGGTGCCGTCGGAGGAGACGGGGGCGGTGACGCCACCGGCGACGGCCACGGCCGCTGGATTGCTGACCGTCTGGGTGGAGATCAGATTGCTGATGCTGCGCACGGCGCCGTCGAAGACCACCCCATTCAGCTGGGTGTAGGACGAGGGACTGCCCACCGTGAGGGGGCCTGGCCCATCGGGATCAAATGGGGCGGCCTGGGCCTGGCGCCACTGCTGGGGGAGGCGATTGGGCATCGCCCGATCGGCCGAGCCGAACAGCTCCTGGCCGGGCACCACGTTGTTGTTGATCCCCTGCACGGTGCGCAGGCCATAGGGCAGCAGGGGATTGCCGTTGAGCTGGGCGAGGGGGTCAGCTCCTGCGGTCTGGGCTTCCGCCAGAGCGATCTGCTGAAGGATGAACTGGAGGTCGTGCTTGACGAGCTTCATGGGAAACGGTCGATCGGGAGGTGAGATCGGGGGCCTGGGGGCCAGCCCCTGAGGGAGCGGCAGTGGCTCGCCGGAAGCCACCTGAATGGCGACTTAGAAATCACCAGAAATTCACCCTAGTGCAAATGTGGTCAAAACGACCCCCTCGCGCTCAGGCGAAAACCAATGCGCCTTTCAGTCGTTTTCACTTGCTTGATTGCTGAATTTAAGATTTTTTTCAGCTTTCTTCGCTGGGAGCTGGCCTTGTGGCTGCCCTTTCGTTGGTTTCTGGCCCGCCTGGGGGGTCTGGCCGCAAGAGGCCCTCAAGGCACCGATTCCCGATCCAGTCCCTTGAGGTTTAAGCTTTTATTAATCTTGGAGAGGTCGGGGCCCCGTGCCCCGTGGCATCTCCGGGAGCCCTCAGCCGGGCATCGTCACGAATTCTTCGGCCACGGAGGGATGGAGCGCCATGGTGCGGTCAAAGTCCGCCTTGGTGGCCCCCATGCCGATGGCGATCGCCGCCATCTGGATGATCTCGGCGCTGTGGTCGCCCACCATGTGGCAACCCAGCACCCGATCGGAGCCGTTCTCCACCACCAGTTTGAGCACCACCTGGGGACCCCGCTTGGGCAGGGCCTGGGCCATCGGCCGGAAGCGGGCGCGGTGGACGCGAATCGCCTCCGCGCCGTAGGTGGCGATGGCGGCCTCTTCGCTCAGGCCCACCGTGGCCAGCTCCGGGTGGGTGAACACCGCACTGGCCACGAGGTGGTGATCCACCTGGCGGAGCCGGCCGCCGTAGCAACTGTCAGCAAAGGCGCGCCCCTCATCGATGGCCACCGGCGTCAGCGTGATTCGCTCGGTCACGTCTCCGACGGCGTAGATGTGGGGTTGGTTGGTGCGCTGGTTGCCATCCACCGGCAGGCGCCCGTCCAGGGTCAATACGCCTGCAGCCGCCAGGTTGAGTCCCTCCAGGAAGGGGCGCCGGCCGGTGGCCAACAGTACGCCTCCGACCTGGAGGGGATCGGCGCAGGAGGGGGCGCCGCCCTCCAGGGTGACCCTCAGATCCCCCGGCTCGCCATCGATGGCGCCGGGGCGGCAGCCGAAGCGCAGATCGATACCGTCGTCGATCATCGCCGCAGCGATTGCCTCACTCAGCTCCCGATCGAAGCCCCGCAGCAGGTGATCGCCGCGCACCAGCTGGATCACCTCCACGCCGAGCCCCCGCAGAATGCAGGCGAACTCACAGGCGATGTAGCCCGCCCCCACCACCACCATCCGTGCCGGGAGCTGGTCCAGCTCAAACAGATCGTCGCTCACCCAGCCCAGGGCAGCGCCGGGAATGGCCGGTCGCTGGGGACGGCCGCCCACCGCCACCAACAGACGCTCGCCCCGCAAGGGCCGCCGGCCGCCATCGCTCTGGATGGCCTCCACATGGTGGGGATCAAGAAAACGGCCCCAGCCGGGCACCAGGGTCACCCCGGCCTTGGCTAGTAGGGCGATGTGCAGCTGGTTGAGCCGATCGACCTCGGCACGCACGTTGCGCAGCAGGGTGGCCGGTTCGCAGCGCACCCCCTCCAGCTGCCAGCCATAGCTGGCCGCATCCTCCAGCTGCTGGCGAAAGGCGGCGCCGTACACCAAGAGTTTCTTGGGCACGCAACCGCGGATCACGCAGGTGCCCCCCACCCGGTCCCCCTCCACGATCGCCACCCGGGCGCCGTAGCCGGCGGCCCGCTTGGCGGCGGCCAGCCCACCGGAGCCGGCGCCGATCACCACCAGATCAAAATTGTCACTGGCGGGAACGGCAAGGGGGGAGGCGGTCATGACGCGTGCGGGGGGGAACGGGGGAGCACGGAGCGTGCTGCCCTCCAGGAAGGCTCCCTCCAGATTGGCCCCCCCCAGGTCCGTGTCGCGCAGATCGCAGCCCCCTCGATCGCTGCCCTGCAGATCGGCTCCTTGCAATGGGGCCCTTGACGTAGGGCCAAGCTGAGGTGGCGTCGCAAAAAAACCTCCTCGGCCGTAGGCCCAGGAGGGGGGAATGGAGAACGTAACTGGGAGGAAACGCCTCAGGGGGCGAAATCGCCGGAGAGGGCGGCATCGCCGGACTCCCCGGTGCGGATGCGGATGGAGGTTTCCACAGGGGTGACGAAGATTTTGCCGTCGCCGATTTCGCCGGTGCGGGCGGCGTTGGTGATGGCGCTGAGCGCCGCATCCACCTTGTCGTCGGTGACAACGACAATCACCTTGGATTTCGGCAAAAACTCCACCACAAACTCATTGCCGCGGTAGCGCTCAACCTGGCCCTTTTGGCGGCCAAAGCCACGGGCATCGGAAACGGTCATGCCGACTAGGTCGATGGCCACAAGGGCTGACTTGACGGCATCCACCTTGGAGGGGCGGATGAGGGCCGTGATCATTTTCATGGTGTTCTCGCCATCAATTGGTCATGGGGTCGTAGGCCTCTTCACCATGGGCGACAAAGTCCAGCCCACGCTCCTCATCCTCACGGCTGATCCGCAGCCCCACCACAGCACCAACGATCGCCAGAATGATCGCTGTTCCGAGGGCGACGAAACCATAGGTTATGACTACTGCCTTGAATTGGGCGATGAACATGCCGAAGTTGCCGCTCTTCTCCATGATCTCGGCGGATTTCGGGAAGTAGTCCGCTGGGACCAGGGCCTTGGCGGCAAAAATCCCGGTGAGCAGCGCCCCGATGGTGCCGCCCACACCGTGAACCATGAAGGTGTCCAGGGAATCGTCGAACTTGATCGCCGATTTGATCTGTACAGCCAGAAAACAACCGGCAGCGGTGAGGGCGCCGATGATGATGGCGGGACCCATGTACACGAAACCGGCGGCGGGGGTGATGCCCACCAAGCCAGCAACCGCTCCGGTGGCTGCACCCACGGCGGTGGGTTTGCCGTCCTTGAACCATTCGATCAGGCACCAGGCCAGCAGACCCGCAGACGCGGAGGTGGTGGTGGTGAGAAAGGGCAGGCCGGCGGTCTTGGCGGCGAACATGCTGGCGCCGTTGAAGCCGAACCAGCCAAACCACAACAGACCTGCTCCAAGCAGAATAAAAGGCACATTGTGGGGCGGGCGACGGCTCGCGGGCCAGGTGCTGCGAGGACCAATCATCGCTGCGGCTACCAAGGCCGCCACGCCGGAGGCGATGTGCACCACAGTGCCGCCGGCGAAATCAATGGCTCCCACCTCACCAAAGGGACCGAGAAAGCCTCCTCCCCAAACCATCTTGGCCATCGGGCTGTAAACAAAGAGGCTCCAGAGCAGGCAGAACCAGAACCAGGCCTTGAAGCTGATCCGCTCCACCACGGCCCCGGAAATCAGAGCGGGAGTGATGATGGCGAACATCCCCTGAAACAGGGCGAAGGAGGTGGCGGAGATGGCGAAACCATCGGCCAAGGGACCATCGCCAAGCTCCCCGCCCAAATTGGTGAGCCACATCAGTTCAAGGCCACCAATGAAGGGACTCTTGAAGCCGACACCAAAGGCCAGTGTGTAGCCGATCACCACCCAGAGAACACCGATCAGCCCCATCATGAAGAAGCTCATCATCATGGTGTTGAGCACGTTCTTGGAACGGACGAACCCGCCGTAGAAGAACGCCAGGCCAGGGATCATCAGCAACACCATGGCCGAGCCCATCAGCATGAGCGTGGTGTCGGCGCCATCGGTGGGCACCTTGGCGAGGGCTGCCTTGGCGGAGCCGGCCATCATGGGAAGTAAGCCGGCCCCGATCGCCATCACCGCAAAGGCGTACTGGCGGAGCTGGGGGTCTTGCACGCCGGCGAAGAGCCGTAGGCGGAATCGGTCGAACGTCGCGAGAGCGGTCACGGTTCGATCGGACGGAAGGGTCCGTGGCATTGGGGATGCGCCTCTCCAAAGTTCACCAAGCTACACTGATGCCTGGCTTGCACCTCCTCTGTAGCTGTCGAAACAGATTCTTCGATCGCTGCAGCAAATCCTCCCTGGCTTGGTTGCCACTCCGCAGCCTCATGGCTCCTCAGTGCTTCTCGCTTCCCCCTGATTGCAGCCGCCGGAACCGCCGTAGTTTGCGATTCCTGGGTCGGGGGGACCTTGTCTTGAGGCCTCCCCTCTGATGTGCGTCCTAGAGATGGAGCCACCGCTGCCCCGAGCCCGTGTCCCTGTCGTCCACCATGACGCCATCGTCCGCGACGCCCTTGAGCTGGTCTGAGCTGGAGCCTTGGGCGGCAGCCGAGCCTGATCGCGTCCAAGGGCCCACCAACGCCCAGGCCCAGCTGCGGCTGTTTGGGGCACCGGAGTCGGCGGTGCGGGTCACGTTGTACCGGGACCATCACGCCTGGTGCCCCTATTGCCAGAAGATCTGGCTGTGGCTGGAAGAGCGGCGCATTCCCTATCGCATCCGCAAGGTGACGATGGTGTGCTACGGAGAAAAGGAAGCCTGGTATCGACAGATTGTCCCCTCGGGCATGCTGCCGGCCCTGGAGATTGATGGCCACCTGATCACCGAAAGTGATCTGATTCTCCAGGCCCTGGAACACAGCTTCGGCAGCCTTGGTCCGGCCATGGCCAGCGCTGACGTTCAGCCCCTGCGCCTACTGGAGCGGCAGTTGTTCCGCGCCTGGTGTCAATGGTTATGCATCCCGAATCTGGGGGAACGTCAGGAGCAGCAGGCCCGCAGTGCCTTCGATCACCTGGCCGCCACCATGGCGGAGCTCCTGGAGCGTTCAGCCGGACCCTTTTTCCTCGGGGAGTTCAGCACCGCCGATCTGGTGTTTGTGCCTTACGTCGAGCGCATGAATGCCAGCCTGGCCTATTACAAGGGCTATTTGCTGCGGCGGGAGCATCCCGCCCTGCACCGCTGGTTTGGGGCCCTTGAACAGCGCTCCACTTATCTGGGCACCCAGAGCGACTTTCATACCCATGCCCACGATCTCCCCCCCCAGATGGGAGGGTGCTATTCCACCGAGACGCCGGAACAGCGGGACCTGGCCCGCAGGATTGACCATGGGCCTTGGCCGATCGTGGCGGCTGGGGAGCCCGATCCGGAAACCAGCGCCGTCGAACCGCTGGACGCGGCGGCCGTAGCCCTGGCGCGGATGTTGCGCCATCGCACCACCCTGGTGCAACGCCCACCGCTCCGGGGCTCTGGCGGTGATCAAGCCCTCCGCTGTGCCCTCACCGGACTGATTGGTCAGGGAGAATACGCGCCACCGGCGGGGACGGCGGGGGGATTGCGGTACTTGCGTGACCGCATCAGTGTGCCTAGGGACATGCCCCTGCATGCAGCTCGGCACCTACGGCAAGCTCTGGAACGGACGGCGGCCCTGGATCCAACCACCCCGGCAGCCCAGGGTGACCCCCTTCCGAACACCCACCGGCGGGATCAGAATCCACGGCCGTTTCTACTGGGCACCCCCCTGGGATCGATCTAGGCTTGTTCTAGTCGGTTTCCGATAGCCATGGCTCAACGCCGCCACCTTGCCCTAGTTGCCGCCGGTTTGTTATCTCTGGGTGCGGCACCTGGCGCCGGCGCCCTTGAGATGCATGGATCCACCTATTTCACCCGTCCTCCCTGGAAAGTTGATCTGATCTGCTACAACACGACGGTTTGGGCTGGGGCGCCGGAGTATTATTTCACGATTGAACTGAATCCCCAGGCTGGCGCTGATCTGGGACAGATCACGGTGCAACAAACCCGTGGGGCTGACTGGTCGTTTCCCTACAATGTGGGAATGACCAGGGCGTTTTTAGGGCGACCGCGGCATGAGGGCCAAGCGGTAGCGGTCCAAGCCCAATTCGACGATAAGAGCCGTCTGTTCACCCTGCAATTTCCCCAACCTGTTCCCGCCGGATCTACCTTGACGGTGGTGCTCCGGCCATGGCGCAATCCTTCCACCGCGGACACCTATCTGTTCCAGGTGGTGGCTTATCCAGCAGGTCTAAATCCGGTGGGCTCCCCGATTGGACTGGGCACTCTCCGGATCTATGAAGCCCTGGCTTGGTGAGCGCAGCCGTCCCCTCGGAATCGAGGGATCAGCTGCCGGGATGGCGCAGGGTACGCCAGGTTCCATTGCCGGTGCTCACCTCCACCCCGATGGCGATGGAAGCCTCGGTCGTCTGCGGGGCGTGATGGTGGCTCCAGCGCTCCGCTTCAGTCCAGGCCGCCTCAAGGGTGTCGAAGAGGTCGTCCAGCACGGGATGGGGGCAACCTTGGGCATCCACTAATCGATAGCGGCGGGCGGGTTGTCCGAGCTCCATGGGGTTGAGAAGGGGATTCAAATCAGCCAAGGCCACCATGGCCACGATTCAGCATGATGATTTCAGTTTGATTGTGACCGTCCCGCTAGGCGGTAGTTATCGCCACCACTTCAGGTGTTGATGGACGGGGCTGGAGTGAGCAGGCTGGCGTGGAGCACATCCATCACGGCGAGCACCGGCTCGATGTCCTCTGGGGCGAGGTCGAGGTTCGTGGCCAGATTGGCGAGGATCTGCCGCTCTCGCTCCTCAAGGGGCCCATCGGAGCGCATGATCTCGGTGGCGACCGCAAAGGCCGTGTGGCGTTGGCGGGAATCCAGCACCGTGGCGGCACTCTGCATCAGTCCTTCCGCTCCCTGTTGTCGCAGTTCCTCCAGCAGGGTGTCCATCAGGCTGATCATTTCCGCGTCGCTGCGATGGCAGTAGGGGGCGCGGTAGTCGAGTGAATGGCGCAGGGCGCGGGTGCCCGCCATGGTGAGCACGCCATCCCAGGAGACGGCGGCCAGGGCGACGGCGGCAAAGGCGGTGGAGGTATCCATCGAAATGGTGGATGGGGCCATGGGATTGGAGTGGGAGGGGTTGATCAGTCACCCTTCATGGGTCGGCGAACCCTCAATGTGCCGTGATCGTTGTCACCAAAACGCAGGACAACTCGATTTTGGCCCTGGCCATCCTGCGGTGACCTTCCGGGCAGGGCCCGTTCAGCGCAGGTATTGACGGATCGCCGGCCGGCACCAATACACGAGCACGGCCGCATTCAAGGCCCAGCTGAGGGGCGCCACCATGGCCAGCAGGAACCGATCTTGGGGGATCAGCACCAGTCGGACGATTGTGTACGGAACGGTGGTGGCCAGGTCCATGGACAGGGCCACGATGGCCAGCACCTGACCCCAGTGGCGCCAGCGCAATAAGGCGATGCAGGCGATCAGGCCGACCACGATCGCAGGTAGGACGGCCCCGGCTCCCACGGCAATATTGGTGGCGCGCCAAACCGGATCCCGCAGGATCATCATCAGAGCTAGGGGCAGAAGCAGCAGGTTCACCCCCAGTCCCAGCCAGGCCAGGAAGCGATAGCCCCGGGGGGGATGAAGGGTGGTGGGGGGCGGGATCGCGGGTAGCGAGATGCGCATGCCGGCCATTCTCTCAGGTTCGTCGCACCTTGGATGGGACCGTAGGTGTAGGGGCGTTTAGGAGTCCGTAGCGATCGGAGTGAGCTGTTCCAGCCTGGCCACCAGATCGTCAATGCTGGCGTCGCTGGCCAGTCGGTTGTTGGTGCTGATCAACTGGCGGCCCACCACGTGGGCGCCCAGGTGGGCGAGCTGAAGGCGCAGGGCGGTGAGGATCGTGAAGCCGCCGCCGCCGGAATGGGTGGCGATCACAATGGGCCGACCATTGAACAGCTGACGGAAGTCATCCCCCTGCACCGACAGCCAGGCGATCGCGTTGGTGAGCAGGGGTGGGATTGAGCCGTTGTATTCCGGAGCGCAAATCACCCAACGGGGGGCTGAAGCCAGCAGCACACTCAGGGCCGTGAGGCCTTCGGGCAATCCGTTGGAGACCGCCTGGCGGGGGTTGTAGAGGGGCAGGGGCAGGGTGGTGAGATCCAGCACCTGGGCCTGCAGTCCGCGGGCCTGGCCGCTGGCGGCGAACCGTTCGGCTAGTTCTAGGTTTTTGCCGCTGCTGGCGGTGATGACAAGCAGATCGAGGGCCATCGGCACTGCCGGAGTGGACAACTGATCTGCCCAGCATGATGGGCAGCCCCGCCACCTGGGGGACTTCGGTGATGCTGATGCACCACCATGCTGGGACATTGCGCAGCTTCTTCCCGTGGCCACCGCCTTCCCCCCCCTGGTTCGCGGCGCCTTGACCACCCTGCAGGTGAATCTGGGGTATCGCTGTAATCAAGCCTGTAGCCACTGCCATGTTGATGCGGGACCGGCTCGGCGGGAACAGATGGACACTGAGACCGTGGCCCTGATTCCCCGGGTGCTGGCGGCCCGTGGGCTGCATTGCCTTGATCTCACCGGCGGTGCCCCGGAACTTCATCCTCAGTTTCGGGAGCTGGTGAGGGAGGCGCGCCGGTTGGGGGTGACGGTCATCGATCGTTGCAACCTGACGATCCTGGCGGAGCCTGGCCAGGAGGATTTGGCGGCCTTTCTCAGCGAGGAGGGGGTGACGGTGGTGGCGTCGCTCCCCTGCTACGAAGCCGCCAATGTGGATCGTCAGCGGGGGCCAGATGTTTTTGCTCGCAGCATCGAGGGGTTGCGGCAGCTGAACCGCCACGGTTACGGCGGCCCCGATTGTGCTCTGATCCTCAATTTGGTGTTCAATCCCCAAGGGGCCACCCTGCCGCCCCCTCAGGCCAACCTGGAAGCCGACTATCGCCGGGTGTTGAGCACCCAATACGGGGTGATCTTCAACCAGTTGTTCACCCTCACCAACATGCCGATTCAACGCTTTGCCGCAGCCTTGCAGGCCAGTGGCGAACTGGAAAGTTATCAAGATCTACTGCGTGCGCAATTTGAACCGAGTCATCTCAACGCGGTGATGTGTCGCCAGTTGATCAGTGTTGACTGGCAGGGGAGGCTGTTTGATTGTGATTTCAATCAACAACTCGGTCAGCAGTCTTGGCCAACCTATGGGGCCGCCTACTCCCACCTCAGGGATCTCCTGGAGGGGGACCCCGAGGGACTCGGGATTGCCACGGGGGATCATTGTTTTGGTTGTACGGCCGGCGCTGGGTCCAGCTGTGGCGGTGCCCTTACCAACCGGGTGGTGAGCAAGTCAATGCAACATGGCACCTCACGATGAGATTCCGGCAGGGTCGTGATCCGAGTCGCGCTGATTGGCCAACAGACCATGGAGCTGTTCGAAAACAGCCTGGAACGACGGCGCCGGGGAACGATTCAGGGGCTGAGCTGGTCGTTGACAAGTTGGGAAGCGGGCTCGAGGACCACCATCACGGGCCGCAGACTGCCCTGGGGAACTTTGGCCTGACGATCGGCCCATTGTCCGATCAGCTTCAAGGAATCCTGGGGCAGTCCCTCCACGCTGGAGATGACCTGGCCGCTGGCGTTGAGGGTGATCGGGACCGTCTGGGCCTGACGGAGATGGTTGGCCGGTAACCGCACCACCTCGGCTGGCATGACCTGCTCTCGAACGCTGAGAAGAGGCTGAAGATCCTGGCGCCAGTGGCGGGGCAGGGCACTCAGGGGATCTGGCGACGCCTCCCGTTGGAGCTTTTCGATCCGGGCAGCGGGGACCATTCGAGTGGTTGTTTCGTTAAGGCTGGAGAGGGAAAGTTCACCCCCCAGGGCCGCGGCACCGGGCCGTAGACAGTTTGAAGCTTTTGCGAATACTTGGCTGGCAGCGGTGGCGTTATCGGGGGAGTCGATGGGAGTGGCCAGGGCCATGCGTCGTTGCACGGGGAGGGTGCGGCTGGCTAGCAGGGTGGTGGGATTCTCTTGACGGCTGCGTTGAATCAGCTCTCCAAGCCCCACCGTGATCAGCCCTGGCGTGTTGGCTTGCCTGAGGCGATGAGGAACCCCCGACTTGTTTTGGTCGCGCTGATGTGAGGTGGCGGCAAGCGGGACCGCCTTCCTCGCGGCGGATGGGTGAGGACTGGGGGGCATGGCGGGGATCGGCGGCAGCAGATCCAGGGGGGAGAACGAGCCTTGGGCGCTGGCCGCGATCGCTATGGCCTGGGTTCGAGGCGCAGGCACAGCCTTGGGATTCAACAGGGCCGTCAACGAATTCAGGTTGTCGATACAGACAATCGGCAACCAGGCCCAAAGGCCGGCCATGATCAGCCAGAAACTGGGGGAGTGATGAATCGGTTGATTGGCCATGGCATCAAGGGTGTGGGGAGTGCGCCGATGGGGCACAGGTTAGATCACTTGTTGTTGTTGATCAGGTCAACGAGGGCGAACACATTCACCAATCCGGTTAGTGGTGTGGCGATCGCGCCGATGGCGTCCGAGGCGATGGCGTAGGTGCTGCGGTTGACCACAACCGTGTCGCCATCGCGGAGGGGGGGGTTGCGAAGATTGCTGACACCGGCGCTGTAGTTGATGTTCAAGAGTTGACGCGTGGCTGATCCGTTGCGATTGATTCGGACCAATTCCACATCACTGCGTTTGGCACGCCAGTTTTTAGGACCTCCAGCCGCAAGGATGGCTTGGACGAGCGGCGTGTTGGCTTTGACCTCGACGCGACCAGGGTTCAACACTTCCCCAATCACATTGACCCGAATACTTTGCGGGGAGAGGTTGGCCGCTGCCAATTCCATCACCTGACTCTGGGGAGTGGTGGCTTTGCCGACCACAATGGTATCGCCATCGAAGAGGAAGGGATTCTGACGCTTATCGCCTTGGAATAGGAGCGCGGTCAGATCGAGGTTGGTTTGCTTGAGCTGATCGACGGTACGGGGGATGCGGCGCTGCAGCTGCACATCAGCCAGATTGGCATTCAGGGTCATGCCTCCAGCTTTTTGGAGAGCCGCCACAACGGTGGGAAGACCGGTAATGGTGGTGGTGGTACCAGTTTTTGTAGATTCTTTCTCGATTTGTGATGTCTCTGAGGTGGTGAGTGTGTAAAGGCCTGGGCTTTCAACCTCACCAACAACCGAGACTTGAATGGGCCTGGCCCGTAGAACTTGAAGATTAAGATCGGGTCTCTTGATATAGCGACCATACATTGATCGAAGCCAGTTCGTTGCTTGGTTGACGGTCAGTCCATCAAGGACGATTGATCCAAGCATGGGAAGGGAGGTGCTGCCATCGTTTAACAGCTCCAAATCCCCGCCAAGGTCTTTGTAGGCTGAAGAAACGAAGGTGATTCGGAGCGCATCTCCAGGGCCGAGGATATAGGCGTCTAGGCCGGTTTCTACGGGACTAACCTGCGGCTTGGCACTAGCGGCTTGACTAGGGGGTATCGCAGCGGAGCGTTGTGACACTGCTGCCGCCAATCCAGCCCGATGAAGAATAGGTGAGACCAGGCAGAAACCGCTTGCCACGATCCAGCTAAAAGCCAACCGTTTCGGGAATCGTTGAATTGGTCGCGTCATGCTGAAGCCCCTGGTTGGTCAGTCATGAATTAAACGACATGAGTGTAGCACGTTTATCTTCGTCCTCAAGGGGATCGGGATCAAGTGTGGGACGGCGGGCTGGTTTGCGTCGGATCAATTTTGGAAGGCCAACTAATTTCAATAAGCGTTAGGTGAGCGGAGATGCAAAATGGTGCGAAGGAGAATCTTGATGTCTAGATTAAGGCTCCATTCTCGCTGGTAACGAAGGTCGGCTTCAACGCGGCGCGCCATGGCTTCAAGTTCGGCCGTTTCGCCCCGCCAACCTTCCACTTGGGCCAAGCCGGTCATGCCAGGCTTGAACAGGTGGCGTTGCATATATCCGGGAATGAGGCGGCGATACAGCTCATTGTGATCAACGGCATGGGGCCTTGGACCCACGAGACTCATGGATCCATTCAGCACATTGAGCAGCTGGGGGAGCTCGTCGATGGACCAGCGCCGCAGTAACTTGCCGATCGGGGTGATGCGCGGGTCATCGCGCTGGGCTTGCTTTAGGCCCGGGGTGTCACCGGATTCGGTGACACGCATCGTCCGAAACTTGTAGATTTTAAAGCGGTGTCCATCGAGTCCATAGCGATCTTGGTAAAACAGGATAGGCCCGGGACTGGTGAGGGAAATGAGAAGTCCTACAACCAGCAGCAGCGGAGAGAGCAGGATGACGGCCGATCCTGCCAGCGTTAGATCGAGCAAGCGTTTCAGTTTTCGATCAATGATCGAATCGTCTTGCCCCCAAAGGCTGATGCAGAAACCGTTGCCCAACTGTTCCACGTTAAAGCGCATCGAGGACTGGGTCCACGGAGGAATATAAAATACGGGTTTACAAGTGTCTCCAAAGAAGCGGATCACTTCATGCATAGGCAATTGTTCGTCTGTCGAATAGCTGAAGTAAATTTGATCGACATCATTGCGATTTAACCATCTTCGTAGGTCATCCAGGCCTCCGGAGCAAGAGGGCATCCCTTGAGGAAGGGATGCAGAGCGATGACGGGGCGGTTGAAACCAGGCCAGGAGTGCCAGGCCCAGATAGGGCAGATCCTGTAATTGCCGATAAAAATTGGCGGCCGTTTCCGGGGAGCCCCAAAAAATCACCGTTCGCTTGTTTCCGCCCCGGCTGCGCTGATTTCTCAACAGCTTGCGGCCACCGATGTGAAGACTGATCAGTAGGAGCCAACTCAGCAGGGCCCATAGGCCCAAGTCCAGCCGAGAGAAATCCGCGCTCTGCTTGGCGGCAAATGCCACCACCAGCAGACCGTTCAGGACCATCATCCAGCTGATGGTGAGTCGCCGCAACAGGGTCCAGAGGCTCTGCTGTCGATAACTCTGATAAAGCTTGCCGCTCGGTAGAAGCAGGGACGTGAGCAGCAGAATCCAGATTTCCGGGGGGAACAGCAAGTCGGTCGGCAGGCTCTCGCCCCTGCTTCGGACAATCAGGGTGAACAGCCCGGCCACCATGAGGGGATCCATCAACCGCTGTAGGCGGTTGATGTCCTTGCCGTAGTGGTGGAGGGCGCCCCCCATGCGAATCGGACGGATTCCACCGGCTGGCTCAGAACCGGCTTGGCCAGTCCTGGGGGGCGAATTGGGGATTGGGGTGCTCACGCGGCGCTCCTTGGTCTGTCAGGCGGGGGCGGTAGCGACCGCTTCAGTGGCCAGGTGCTGCGGCGATGTCCCTGGTGAGCCTTGGATGCATGGCCTGGGATGGTGCTGGCGCGTTCGAGCTCAGGCATGGGATGGTGGGGGGGTCGCGGTGTGTTGACATTGTGCGAATTCTGATTTATGGACTTAATTATGCCCCGGAACCCGTGGGAATTGGCAAATACACCGGGGAGCTGGCGGCTTGGCTCGGTTCACGAGGACACCATGTTCGGGTGCTGACATCGGTGCCTTATTTTCCGACTTGGCGAGTGGGTTTGAATAGTGGGAATTACCGTAATCGTTTCAGTCGAGAACAATCGGGCTTGGTGACGGTGCTTCGCTGTCCCCTCTGGGTTCCTAAGCGGCCCAATGGGCTGACCCGGTTACTCCATCTTGCCAGTTTTGCCTTGACCAGCCTAATGCCGCTCGTCCGGCAGCTCAGCTGGAGACCCGAGGTGGTGATCACGATCGCTCCAGCGTTGTTTTGTGCCCCTGCAGCCCTGCTTTTCTCAACTCTCAGTGGTCGGAAGACGCACAGCTGGCTCCATGTTCAGGATTTTGAACTGGATGCCGCCTTTGAGCTGGGCATGCTGAAGGGTGGATGGATTCGCACCGCAGCTGAGCGCTGGGAATCAAGCACCCTGATGGGCTTTGATCGCGTCAGCAGTATTTCAGGAGCGATGATGGCCAGGCTTAGGGCCAAGGGTGTAGGCAGTGAAAAAATTCGTTCTTTTCCTAATTGGGTGGATTTGACTCAAATTAAACCGGCGGATCAAAGCCAGCGAGCTACCAACTCCTACCGGTGTGAGCTTGGGATTGATGAAGGGCAGCTGGTGCTGATGTATTCCGGATCTATGAATAAAAAACAGGGTCTTGATCTGCTTGTCGACGTGATTGAGGACTTGGCGGATCAGCCTCAGTTGGTGTGGCTGCTGGCCGGTGAGGGCCCCAGCAAGGAGAGCCTGCAGGCGGCCACGCGGCATCGCTCCAATGTGCGGGTGATGCCCCTGCAGCCGTTCGAGCGGCTGAACGATTGGTTGAATGCGGCGGACGTGCACCTGCTGCCCCAGAAACAGGGAGCAGCGGATCTGGTCTTGCCTTCCAAGATGCTTGGCATCCTGGCCAGTGGTCGGCCCGTGGTGGCCAGCTCCCCCGCCGGGAGTGACCTGGCCTCCCTGGCCAGCGAGGCTGGACGCTGTGTCCCCCCCGACGATGCCCAGGCTTTTGCGGCGGCACTGCGGCAGTTGATCGACCAGCCCGATGAGCGACTCCTTTGCGGTCAGAGGGCCCGCCAACTGGTGGAGGCGAGGTTTGGCTCGGAGGCTGTGCTCTCGGCTCTGGAGCAGCAATTGTTTCAATTGTCTGGCCGTTCTGGGATCAGCGTTTCGTAAGCGCGGCAGAAGGGTTCCCCCAGGGCCTCTCGCAACGCCTCGTCCTGCCGGAAGGCCTCGAGTGCCTCCGCTGGTGAGCTGGGAAGGGGACGGGCGGCGTCGGGCTCGGGGGGGTCGGTGAAGGTGTTGCTGTCGAGGCGCGGTCCCGGATCAAGACCGGCTTCGATGCCGTGCAAACCGGCCGCTAACACCGCCGCCTGCAGCAGATAGGGATTGGCGGCCCCGTCGGCGAGGCGCAGCTCCAACCGTTGGTTGTCGGGGATGCGCACCATGTGGGTGCGGTTATTGCCGGTGTAACTGATCCAGGTGGGCGACCAGGTGGAGCCGGAGCTGGTGTGGCTACGGGCCAGGCGGCGATAGCTGCCGGCGATCGGATTGGTGAGGGCGCAGAGGGCAGGTGCGTGGTGGAGCAGGCCCGCCAGGAACTGATAGGCCAGTGGCGATAGTCCCAAGTCGCCTTGCGGATGATGGAAGAGGTTCCGGCCGCTGCTGTCCCAGAGGGAGACATGCAGGTGGGCACCGTTGCCGGTCCGGTCGGCGATCGGTTTGGGGTGAAAACTGGCCCGGGCGCCGTGGCGCTCCGCCAGGGTGGCGGCCATCACCCGGAAGAACGCATGTCGATCGGCCGTGACCAGGCCATCGGCAAAGGTCCAGTTCAGCTCGAATTGGCCATTGGCATCCTCATGATCCGCCTGATAGGGGCCCCAACCCAGGGTCTCCATTCCCTCCATCAGGGCGCTGATCAGCGGATAGTGGCGCATCAGAGCGATCTGGTCGTAGCAGGGCTTGCCCTGACGGTCCAAGGGATCGGCAATGCGCTCCGCCTCCGCCTCCGCATCCATCAGGAAGAATTCCGCCTCCACCCCCGAGCGAAACTGATAGCCAAGGGCTTCGGCCCGATGCAATTGCCGTTGCAGAACCCGCCGCGGGGCCTGCTCCAACCAGTCCCCCTCCACCTGGAGGTCTGTGGCTACCCAGGCCACCTGGGGCTCCCAGGGCAACACCATCAGGCTGGAGGGATCGGGCAGCGCCAGCACATCCGGATCGGCGGGGGTCATGTCCAACCAGGCGGCAAAGCCGGCGAAGCCCGCCCCGTTGGCGGCCAGGTCCGTCACCGCCGAGGCCGGCACGAGCTTGGCCCGTTGAACTCCGAACAGATCGCAGAAGGAGAACAGGAAATAACGGATGCCTTGGGAGGCGGCGAAGCGAGCCAGGTCGGTCATGGAGGGTGGAGGGTCAGAGGGGACAGAGCTGATCGATCACCTGCCGTAGCTGGCCCTGCTCCCCTGGGGAGTCTCGGGGGTTGCCGGCCCGGTGTCCCAGGGTCGACTCCAGCACATGCAGTCGGGCCCCGGGGATCAGGGAGGCTTCGGTGGCGCAGTCGGCCACGGTGAAGTAGAGGTCGTGACGGCAGGCGATCACGGCGGTGTCGGCCTGGATTCGCCCCAGGGCGGCGGTCAGGTCGTCGTCGCAGCCGGCGGCGGCGGCCACATCATTCGCCAACCAGACGTCCAACATCGTCAGGAGATCGAGGGGATCATGACGGCGGTAGGCCGGCAGCCAGCTGCGCTCCACGTAGTCCTCCACGCTGGCGTAGCCGAGGCGCGTGTGGCCGCCGGCGGCATAGAAGGGCTGGCTGGCGGCCCAGCTGGCGTAGATCAGGGCAAAGGTGCGCAGGCCCTGGTCCGGAGCGGCGTCAAAGCCGCTGCCGTTCCAGTTGGGATCGGCGGTGAGGGCCTGGCGCAGGCTGAGCAGAAACAGGCGGTTGTGGGGGGTGGTGCGGGCGGTGCCGCAGACGCAGCAGAGGCGTTGCACCCGCTCCGGTTCCAGCACCGCCCAGTGATAGGACTGCTGGGCTCCCATCGACCAGCCATAGATCAGGGCGGGTCGGTCGACCCCAAAGCGCTCCTCCAGCAACCGCCGCTGGGCTTCAACGTTGTCGCGGTGATCGAGCCGCCAGCCCTGCTCCGTCAATCCCATGGCGGCATTGCTGGGACTGCTGGAGCGGCCATTCCCGAACTGGTGGACCAGCACCACACACCATCGCTTCGGATCGAGCACGGGACCCACGGCCCAGGCCAAGTCCTCGGACCAGGCCCCATAGGAGCTTGGATACAGCACCAGGTTGGAGCGATCGGCGGCCAACTGGCCGTAGACCCGATAGGTAAGCTGGGCGTTGGGAATGACCCGGCCGCAGTGCAACGGGAAGGGGCCTAAGGCAAAGTGTTGATCCAGGACGCCGGCGGGGCCGGCCTCAACCATGGGTGTGCTCACGGGGTGGTGGCGGCCGGCATCCGCAGGGCCCCCAGATCAACCAGAAAGCCACGGTGCACCACGAGATAGCCCCCCGCCAGGTTCACCAGATGCGGGGCCAGGCGTTCATGGGCGCGGGCCAGGGCATGGAAGGGCAGGGACGGGTAAAGGTGGTGTTCGGCGTGATACGGCATGTTCCACATCAGGGTGCGGAGGGGCGCCAGGGTGAGGGTGGTGCGGGTGTTGCGCAGGCCATTCGCCTCGAAGGGGCACCCCTGGTGCTCGGCCATCAAGACAAAGCGCAGCAAGGGCTGACCCACCGCCAGGGGCACGAGCCAGAACCACAGCCCAAAACCATTCCAGGCCGGCAGCGAGGCCAGCGCGACCGCGAAATACACGGCGAACTGCAGCCGGATGGAGCGGACCACCGAGGGGGCCGCCTCCTTCGAGATATAGGGGGAGCCTTCAAAATCGCCCCACAGGCCCCGCCAGTGCCCCCGGAGTTTTCCTAGCCACCAGGGCAGGCCGCTGAGTTCGCTCAGGTAGCCCCCCAAGGTGGTGGGCGGCGCCTCCTCCAACTCCGGATCCAGCCCGGACAGGTGGGTGTAGCGGTGGTGCCACTGGTGGTAGCGGCGGTAGAAGTCGGCGTTGTAGAAACTCAGCACGCCAGCCCACCAGGCCACGGCATCGTTGAGCTGGCGATCGGCGAAGGCGGTGCGGTGGCCGCATTCATGCATCGCGCAGAAGGCAAAGGCGAGCCCGACCCCAAGCAGGACCAATCCGAGGCTGCGGAGCGGCCAGATCAATCCGGGGCTCCCCCAGAGCCAGGCTCCCGTGGCCACGACCGAACCATGCACGGCAAGTTGGCGCCACCCGGGGCCATTGGAGCGGGTATTCAGGAACGCCAGCTCCTCTGAGCCGATCAGGGGCAGGGGGGCCACAGCGCAACACCATCGACCCTTTCACTTTGGGCCTGTCCTGGGCTGGTGCTCTGTTCAGGTTGAACCGTTGGCGAGCCGTTGTGATCGTGGGGGATCAGCCTCGTGCCGAGGCCGTATCGCGCCTCAGCACGACATAGAGATAATCCGGGTCCTTGTAGTGGCTGGGCAGGCTCTGATGCAGCTGGGCCAGACGCTGCCAGCAGACGGTGCGCTGAATCTTGACCAGACTGCGCCCTTCGCGGATCAGCAGACGCAGGGCTTTGCAATACAAGGAATAATTGGCCTCCAGTTCACCGATGGTGACCTGGGGGATGCTCGGGGTCATCGTTGTCTCCATGTCAGCAATGACACACCTCCACTCTCCGCCGGTGGGGGGGAGGGCCGATACCCCCCAGATGGGGACATTGTGACCAAGGCACTGCCGCTGGGGCTGGTTCAGAGTTGGACCATTCCACAGCGCATGCCCTTCAGCACGGCCTGCAACCGGTTATTCACCCCCAGGGTGTGCAGCAGGCGCTTGGTGTAGGTGCGGGCGGTGGCCTCACTGACCACCAGGCTGCGCGCGATTTCTCGGTCGCTGAGGCCACTGGCGAGCAGGTCGAGTACTTCGTATTCCCGGGGGGTCAACCGAGGGCAGCTCAGGTAGGGCAAGCAGCCCTGGCGCAGGGAGGGGCTGCGATAGCTGTGGTGTCCCATCACCGCCAAGACCGCCGCCTGCAGCGGCCGTTGGTCGTTGATGAAATCAGCCTCCGCCACCACCGCCTCCAGCCAGGGGGCCTCGGCATATTCGGCGGGAATCACATCCCCCAGGGCCAGCACCACCAGCTTGAGGGAGCCCTGCCGTTCGCGGGCCTGGCGGGCCAGCTCGAAGCCGTTGCTCCCCCCCTCGAGGTGGTCGGTGCAAATCAACAATTCATAGGGTTCCTTGTCTAGGTAGGCCAGACAGGCCTGGGCATCGGTGACGGCACAGCCGATGGGACTGGGATCGTGGAAATTGCTGCAAACCGCCCGCAACAGGAACCGGCCGCGCATGGCAATCGCCACCCGGCCGCTGACCGGCACCGACAGCAGCACCTCATCCAGGCTGGCGCCCACCAGGGTGTTGAGGTAGGGGGTGAGGTCCATGACATTCACGCTATCCAGACCCTGGGCCTCCCCGTCGCGGCCCCTCGGGCCGCCGCCCAAGCGCTTGGTCTTTCGATTCGTTTAAGATTTCGGAAGCGCAGAGACTCCCTTGAACGACAACCATCCTGTCCTCAACTCCATGGTGTCCCGCCTGCTGGAACTCCAGGCCCAGTACCGGATTCGCCCCGACGGCTGGACCCGCTATCGCCTGGTGCGTCACGAGCAACTCCTGGCCCAGTGGGCCCCCCAGCGTCAGCTCGACCGTGCCTGAGTGTTGCGAAGGCTTTCCCATTGTTTTGCAACCCTGGTCGAACTGCTTAAAAGACTGAAACCGACCCTCCCTGTCTCCGCGTCGCCCTGAGCGCCTCCTTGGCCCGGCAGCTCCGCTCCACCCCCTGCCCCTCAGGTGGGGGGTGTTCTGTTGGTGGGACGTGCTACCGGAGTCTTCGAGCGTTGGGGCTGGGAGGGGGCTGGTTGTTGCCGGGCCGACCCGGTCAATGGCGTGAGCAGGGGACGACCTCCGAGCAGCTCCAGCCAGACCACTACCACGATCCAGTGGAGGGCCACGGGGCACCACAGGCTGCCACTGATGTCGTAGGCGACCACGCAGGTGATTCCCAACAGGGCACAGGGCCCCAGGAAGCGGGGGTCGTGGAACAGGCGGCGGGCCACGGGGTACCAGAGCCGACTGGCCAGCGGGTGATAGAGCAGGAACAGCCCCACGCTCAGGCTGCCCCAGAGCAGGGCGGTGGTGGGTTCCACCCCGGTGTGGGGTTGGGGCAGCACCAGCCCCCGGAACACCAGTTCCTCCACGAAGGCTGGCATCCACAGCATGCTGAGTCCCCGACGCAGTCCCAGGAGCAGGGGAACTCGCTCGGGACGCCAGCGCAACAGACCGGACCGGACCCCCAGGGGAACCACCACGGCCGCGTACCCCCCCAAGAGCAGCAGCGTCCACCGCCCACTGTCCCCATCGGGCAGGGTGAACAGGGCATTCACCAGCCGGGCCACGGCTGTCGACACCAAGGGCAGCTGGCCGAAAAGCAGGGTGGGGGCCAGCGGTTGCAGGCGTGGATCGCGGCCCGGCACCTGGTTGGTGCGCAGGATCCACAGGGGGGATCCATGACGCAGAAACACCGCCGCCATGCCGTCGTGGCCACGGCGCGGCAGCATCGAGCGCCAGCTGAGCAGCACATCGCTGACGCTCTGACCCCGCTGGAACGCGTGGCCTTGGATTGCGGTCGGGGTGGCCGCCATCAGGGAGGCATTGCGTTGCCAATCGGCACGGACGGTGCCGTAGGGCGCCAGGAGACGGGTGAGCGCCAGATCGAGGGAGCCCAGCTGGCCCTCCGCCCTCTGCTGGCGCAGTTCCTGCAGGGCGATGTAGAGGGCCTGGCTGGAATCCTGCACGCAGGAGGTGGCGGGGGTGACCAGGGCCACGCCCGTGCCATCACCGCTGCGATAGCGGGCCATCAGCACCTCGGCCTGGAGGGCCAGTTCCTTCAGCAGGGGCTCCTCCACGCGCACCAGCACATCGGAGATGGGCCGCAGTCCCAGCCAGCCCCGTTGGAGATTGCCGCTGAAGGCACTCCAATCCTGGGTGCCGGCCACGATCCCGTTGGGATTGTTGGCGTAAATCTGGTGATAGCGCAGGCTGAAGAGGGGCTCGCCCGTGAACGGATCGGCGCTGACCAGGGCCTGACCGAAGGCGAAGTGGCCGGTCACGGTGAAGCCGCTGATCGCTTCCCCCGCGACGCCTCCGATGCCACCGAAGGTATGGATCAGCAGCGCTCGGTCCCCGAGGCGCCAGCGCTGCGGGGCCCCATCGGGATTGATCTCCACCCGGCTGATCTGCCCCCGACGTTGTGGGGTGTGGGCCCAGTTCTGCCGGTTGAGGTGGCGCAGGCCGGCGGCGGTGCCCTGCAGCCGCTGGTCGGATTGGAGGCGCAGCAACCGTCGCGGGGCCAGCGCCTGCACGGTGAACACCCCATCGGCCGCGGGGGCGCCGTAGAGGTACCAGCCGTCCTGCCCCGCCGGGCTGTGCTCCAAGCCCTGGGGATCAAAGAGGCGTCGTCCCTCTGCATCCGGGGGTAAGCGCGGGATCCGCACGCTTTCGCTCGGGCCGAAAAACCCACCCTGGCTGCGTTCCCAGTGGCGCACCAGCAGCCGATCCCCTGCGCCCGGATCGGGACCGAGCACCTGGACTAAGGCCATCCAGCGACCGCTGATCTGCACCGGGGGGCGGCCGATGGCGAGGGCCCCATCGGGGTCGATCCGACAATCCTCCAGCTCCACGGTCACGGTGTCGTGGGGCCTGGCCCCCGCCAGGGACTGCAGCGGACCCACCGCCCGGCGACCATCCAGCCGGGTGGGCACCACGTTGCCGGCGGCCTCGGCCCGGTGGGCGGCGGCTGTTAAGTGAATATCGACCGTGACGCGGCGCACCAGGGCCTGCAGGCGGGGCTCTTCCCGCCAGTGCAGCCGCAGGCGCTGGCCGACCAGCTCCCGGTGATCGTTGGGGGCTTGCTCGATCGCGATCCACACCCAGTCCCCCGGCTGCTGGGTGGTCTCCGCCGCACTGGGCAGGATCAGCCGGCCGATCCAGGGGGCGTGGGGGAGGTAGTGGAGGGGGTCGGGGCGGCGCTCCAGGGGGTAGTCGCCGGGACGGGCGCTGGGGTCTTGCCAGCTGAGGGCTTCGCTGCTCAGAGGGATCTTGCTGATAGGGGCCGGGCTGCCTACGGGCGCCTCGCGGTTCACGGGCGCTTCGTGGTTCACCGGGGCACCAGGGGGAGGCACCCTCCCGGCCACCGGCTCTAGCACTCCCAGGATCAGGGCCAGCCCCAGGACAAGCCCCAGGCCAAGACCCAGCCCCAATCGGATCCCGCTGGTCCGTGCTGCCACCCACTGCCGTCCCGTGCCGATGCCCATGATCACCACAGTTCCAGCCTTGGCTGGGGTAGATCCAGGCGCCAGCGCTGGGGGCGTTGGCGCAGCAGTTCCTGCCCCACGATCGCCTCCACCCCCAGGTGCCCGAACACTGGCGTTTCGGTGACAATCCCCTCCAGGGGCTGTTGCAGTCCATCGCCTGGCCCGGGGCCGCGGGAGGGCTCCAGGGCCAGGCCGCGCAGGGGCAGGCGGCGCACGGGCTGCAGCCCGCAGAAACCGGCCAGCTGCAGGGGCTGGTCAGGCCCCAGCGGCGTCAACCGCGCCGCCAGCTGGGGACTGATGAACAGGCCTTCGGCGCCGGTGTCCGCCAGCGCGGCCACCGGCCCCCGGGGGCTGCGCAGGCTGAGCAGGGGGACGCCATGGTGCCAGCGCAAGGGCAGCACCAGCGGCGGCGGCCCTGGCGGGCGGCGCTGGTGCAGGGCCGCGTCCCCCAGGCCCACCAGGCCCGCCAGCGGATCGATCGCGATCGGGAGCTGCCGCAGGGTGGGGGCTCCGAGCACCCCGTCCACCCCCGGCGGCAGGGCCGCCACCGGCAGGACAAGCCCATCGATCTCCCGCAGCCGCAGGGCGCCGATGGGGGTGAGCAGTTGAAGCAGGGGCAAGCGGACGCGTCGGGGGCGCAGCGCCGTGCAGCCCTGGCCGCCGGCGGCCAGGCCGAAGTCCTGGGGGGGTAGGGGCCGGCTGGTCAGGCCCAAGCGCGCCACCAGCTCCGGGGTGACCATCGTGGCGGAGGCGCCGGTGTCGAGCAGCAACCGCACCGGGCCCTGGGCTGTGCGAAACCCCAGCACCGGCGTATCGCCGCCGCTGGCCCGTTCCAGGGGCAGGCTGGCACTGCCCTCGGCCAGGCCTCCGTTCAGGGGGGCGCCCCGCACTTGGATCAGGGCGGCCAACCCCAGTAGGAGCACCAGCGATCCAGGGGTCATCGGCTTGGCGCCTCCTCCCGGAAGATCGCCAGCGCCGCCAGCACCCCGCCCACAAAGCCCGACAGATGGCCGATCCAGCTCACCCCAGGCGGGCTGAGGAAGGGAAGCAGGCTGGGCAACAGGCGGCCGTAGCTCACCAGGGCCAGGACCGACAGCAGCAAGGGCAGGGGTCGTTTTTCCAACCAACCGATCACCAGGAGATAGCCCAGCAGTCCGTAGATCACCCCGGAGAGTCCATGGCTGCCCCCCGGCCAGAACAACCAGACCGGCACGGCGCACGCCAGCACCCCGATCCAGACCGCCAGGTAGTCGCGGCGGCTTTTGGTGAGCACCAGCCAGGAGAGGGGCAGAAACCAGAGGCTGTTACTAAGTAGATGCTGAACGTTGCCATGGCTGAAGGGGGCCGTGATCACCCCTATCCAGGGCCCCCCGTGCACCATCGGCAGATTCCATTGGCCGCCGAACACCAGTTGGTCGATCAGCTCCTGGGCCCAGGGCACGGCCAGGATCGCCACCGGAATCAGACCATTGCCCCCGATCCTGGCCAGGGCGCGGTCGAGGCGCTGGGGGAGGGAGCCTGCCATGGGCAGCTGCAGCTGGAGGGTCCCCATCCTCGCGCCGCCCCAGCCCCCGGCCCTCGATCATGGGGGCAGCGTCCGCCGCAGCCTGCGATGCCCGCCTTCCCTCGCCGCTCCCGGGTGTGGATCGCGGCGGCCCTGGCCCTGACGGGCGGTGCTGCCCTGCTGGTGTTCGCGCCCCTCGATCGCCGCACGGCCTGGGACCAGGCCCCCCTCAGCCGGGGCAAGATCCAGGAGGATCCCGTGACCCTGTCGCTGTGGGCCAATGACCTGGGACCGTTGCTGCGGGAGGCGGAGGCCCTCGGCCCCCAGCCCCGGCCAGGCATCCGCCTGCTGCCCTGGTTGCAGGCCCAGTGCGCGGTGACCCAGAGGATTCAGGAGTTGCAGCGCCGCTATCGCAAGCCAGTGGAGAGTGCCGCTGAAATGGGCCGCGCCCCCTATTGCGAGGACCTGCCCCAGGTGGAGCGCTGGCTGCGCCAGCAGGGGGCTGGACGCTGAGCGCCTAGGACGATGAGCGCCTTGCTTGGGGTAATCGGGGTTGATCATCATGCAAGAACCCTCTGACGCCGAGCCTGCGATGGCCTGGGAGCCCATCACCCCCCTTCCCCATCCATTGGAGCCCTCCATGGTGGCGGACCTGGTGGCGTCCTTGGCCACCGCCGGCGTGCGACGCGTCGCCGTGACCTTCGTCAATCACGCTGGATCTCCGCTGGTGAAAACCTTTCCGCTGGAGAGGTTGGCCGTGGTGGCGCACCAGGGGGTGGGGTTTTCGCCGGTGGCCGATGCCTTCGCGGTGGATGGATCGGTGGATCCCCTCCATCCCTTCGCCCGTCCCGATGGGGATCTCCGCCTCAGGCCCGATCTTCAGGCCCTGATTCCCTTCGACCTCGCCGCCGGTTGGGCCTGGGCGCCGGGGGAGCGCTTCGACCGCGAGGGTTGTCCCTATGCCGCCGACCAGCGCGGCTTCTGCCGGAGGGCACTGGCGGAGCTCACGGCGCTCAAGGCGGAGGTGGTTGCAGGCTTCGAGATCGAGTGGGTGGTGGCAACGGCCGCTGCGGAGCCTGAGGGCGACGCCGTTGCGGGATGGCAACCGGCCCTGCTCGGAGGCCCCTACGGGGCGGATCGGCTCGTGGATGGCCTCGACTACGTCAGTGCCTTGGCCGAGGCCCTGGAGGCCGCCGGCCTGCCTTGGTTACAGATTCACCCGGAGTACGGGCTTGGCCAGATGGAGCTGTCCCTGGCTCCGGCCGATCCCCTGAGCGCCGCCGATCGATTAGTGGCGGCGCGGCTCCTGATTCAGCGGGTGACGGCTCGCTTCGGCTGGCGCTGCAGTTTCAGTCCGCTGGTGACCCCTGATCGGGTGGGCAATGGCGGCCATGTGCACCTCAGCCTGAGTCGGGATGGCCTACCGCTTTGGCAGGGAGGTGATGGGGTGGCGGGCTTGACGGCTCCTGGAGCCGGAGTGCTGGGGGCCCTGCTGGAGCAGCTTCCAGCCCTGTTGCCGCTCGCTTGCCCCCTGGCCCTCTCCTATCGGCGCCTGGGGCCCGGGCGTTGGTCGGCGCCGTTCCAGGCCTGGGGGGTGGAGAACCGGGAGACGGCCCTGCGGCTCATTCCCACGGCTGGCGATGGTGCCCCGGCCCACCTCGAGCTCAAGGTGGCGGATCTCGCCGCCAATCCCTACCTGCTGCTCGGGGGGCTGCTGGCGGTGGTGGCCGATGGATTGCAGCGTCCCCGTCCCTTGGCCGCCCCGGTGCAGGGGGATCCTGCGGCGCTGGGGGTGGCGGCGCCGCCCCGCTTGCCCGCCAGTCTCGAGGAGGCCAGCAGGGCTTTTGCCACCAGTTCCGTGCTGCGTGACGCGCTCGGGGACCTCTTGCATTCCACCGTGCTGGAAACCCAGCGGGCGGAGCAGCGCCGGGCGGCGCACCTGGATCCAGACCAACTCCTGGTTCAGAGCCGTTGGTCGCCTGGCTGACTCCGCCGCTCGAGGGGCCTGGGCGCTGGTCATTCCAGCTCGCCACGCAGCAGCTGCCGGATCAGGTCCGTCACCGCCATCGCCATTGTCAGATCGGCGCGGATCGCTTCCGCGTCTCCGACGCCCTTGGCGACCCGCAGGGTCAGCGCCAGGCTGCGGGGCGCATCCAGCTGGAACTGAACGAAGGCGGTGTACACCAAGGCCTCCTCGCCGTAGCCCAGCTTGGAGAGGATCACGGGGTGGCGCAGCGCCTGGGCGACGCCGAGGCTGGAGAGGGCCCCATCCACGTAGCGGGCGGTGTCGCCACTGAGGGCGCGGGCCGCCAGGGCCTGGGTTGGGGCGGTCAGCCCCTCCAGGCGCTGCGCGGGCTGCAACGCTTGGTGCCAGCCCAGCAGGGCCATCAACCGGGTCAGGTCGTAGACGCCGATCCGGTTGCCGGCCTCCACCGGGCGGGCAAAGGGCAGCAGGCGGTGGCCGCTCCTGGGATCGACCAGCTCGGGGATCGCCAGTCGGCAGGCTTCGCCGTAGCGCCCTCCAAAGCGCAGGGCCTCCGGGTTGCCGCTCTGGCGGCGGATCCAGGCCACCGGCTGGGCTTCCAGTTGGTTGAGCGTGGCCGCCAGGGCATTGGAGGAGCCCACACACTCCGCATAGCTGCAGAGGTCCATCAGCACAGGGCCAAGCTGCAGCTCCTGGGCCTGGCTGCCCACGCTCCGCAACAGCAGGGTGGCGGGATCGTCCACGTCCGTGCTGCCAAGCCGGCAGAGCACGTTGAGCAGGGGAATGATCTTGCTGCTGCTGAGGCATTCCAGGGGCTGGAGCGCCCGGCGCCCCAGCCAGCGGCAGCGCAGCTCCCCCTGCTCCAGCCGGCCCACGCCCAGACAGGCTTCGGTGACGGCCGGATCGAGCAGCGTTGGCGGCAGGGGCTCGATGGGGGCGGGCAGCTGGCCGAGGGTCGGAAAGGGGGGGAAGGGGTGGCGGCTGGCCCCCTCGGCCGCCACCGGCCCCTCCGCCAGCCAGGCGGGCATCCGCTCCAGAAGGTCGAGGAAGGGGGAGGCTTGGGCCCCCATGTCCAGAACGGCCAGGTGGGTGTCACTGGCGCCCACCCGTTGGGCGTAGCGCTCCAGCTCCGCCCGGATCCGTTCCGGCTCGTAGCGCTCCAGGACGTCCGGCAGGGGGGAGCCCTCCAGCAGCCGGGCCGCCGCCGCCGGCGCCAACTGCGCCGGAACGGTCACGGGCAGACCGGCCAGCCGCAGAAACTGGTCGAGGGCCGCGGTGTTGGCCTCATTCCAGACGCCGTCCATGGCGACGCCACCGGGGCCCAGGCCCAGGGCGCCCAGGCTGCGCTGCACCGCCGCCGCCAAGTCCGGTTGCTCGGCGAGCTGATCCAGGCGGAGCCCCGCCGGGGCCGCGGCCAGCTGTTGCAGCGCCCGTCGACCCCGGTGGGCCGCGACGGCCGCGGCCAGTTCGGGCCGATTGTGGTGACCCACCACACCATCGGTCAGCAACCAGGGCCGTTGCCGCTGGAAGCGGCGCACCGCAGCGTCCGTGCGGAGGTCGAAGCTGCCGCTGAGCGGTGGGTTCAGTAGCCCCAGTTCCACCAACTGTTCCTGCAATTCCCGCACCGCCGGACCCTCGCAGCCCAGCCAGAGGGCCCCAGGGCCGGCGGTGGAGGGTTCAGGAACGGACGCCATGGCACCAGGGCGGAGGGCCCAGTGTGGGATCCGGGGGCCACGCCGGGCCAGCCGTTGCCCATAGGATTTATCCAGGATCTTGAGCAATGACGGGCAATAAAATGACGATCGATGCTTTCGATGGCAGCTCCGTTGAGGCCAGCTCCCTTGTGTCGAGCTCCGGGGATGGGGCCGATCTGGTGTTGCCCCTCACCGCTGAGCGGCTGAGGGCCCTGTTCACCCGCCCCTGGGGTGGGCCCGGCCCGAGCCGGGAGGAGTGGCGGCAGCTCTATGCCGACGGGGTGCGGTTCAGCGATCCCACC
>CAIOCZ010000049.1 GCA_903856805.1 uncultured cyanobacterium
AAGGGCACCTCGAATAATCAGCAAATCGCAGAGGTTTTGTAGACATGAAGAAGCCGCCAAAGAGGCGGCAGAGAAGGAGAATGCTATATCAACCATTGACAAGATTACTTAAACTTTGGGAGGTCCTCCGCAAGATTCATGCAACCACTGCTTTGTGACAAGAGCGCTGGAGATAACGAAGGAAGTTGAATGTCAGGTTCTTGAAGCCCCACCAAGCCTCGTTCCTTTCCAGCCCAATCTTTCGTGTCAGCTTTCCACCCATGGACATGGTCATGCCGCCAAAGACATGCTCCACACAAGCTCTGATTGTCGACTTGACACGATTCAATTCCTTGGCTGCGTCGCTAAGCAGATGATTGCGAGCGCCTTTTTCGTGGATCAGGCTTTCGAAGCCACCGAGATTCAGAAGATCCTCAAAGCATTCACCTGAATATGCTGAGTCAGCCCAGACATAGTCATGTTCATTATCGGGATCCAGCAGGTGTGGAAGCATTTGGCTGTCGTGGATATTGGCAGGAGTGACAGCATATCGGCGGATGAATCCATGATCGACATCGCTGTTCTTGTAACCGTAGTAACTGATGCCGTTCTTTTTTGTCCAGCGAGCATCTAAATCCTTTTGCTGCACGCGATCTGGGTTTTCATCCCAGCCTTCAGGCAGCCTCCCGGCTTTGAATTCTTTGTTCTCCTCGCGGGTATTGCGTTGCTTTGGAACCGGGACAAGAGTCGCATCGATGATCTGACCACCAAGGGCTTGGAGACCCTGGGAGCGGAGGTATCCCTCAAACATCTCGAAGAGCTCCTCGATCACTCCCGCCTTGCGCCGAAAAAATTCCGTGGCCCAGAAATTCAGATGCCACCCCCGCAGGGCCTGCAAGCTGACGATCTCAATGGACTCCAAGGGGAGGAAATCCCCGGCCAGTCCGTTGACCGTCGCACTCGGTGCCTCGAAGGGGAAAAGCCTCCAGGGGCCTGGCAAAGGCCGCCTCTCCTCTCACTCCAGGCTGCATTCCACACCCTGACGACGTAAGTCTTCCACCAGCAGGTCGCGGATTTCGCGATCCAACGGGGGTGTGAGATGAGCCTCCCCATCGAGGAGCTGGACCACCTCCCCGGGGAGGCAGCCGATCCAACGCGCCAAGCTTCGCTGCGCCTGGAAGCGACGCTCGGGAGAGGCTGCCCCCGGAAGTCGAATCCGAAGCCGAAAGCGGGGGGGCAGTGCGTTGCCGAGTTCGATGCTGCGCAGGCTGGCCGCCGTTGCCAGCACCACCAGCTGGTCCCCGGCGGCCAGCACCAGATCGGGCGGCGGCAAAAGGATGGGCTCGCGATGGCGGGGGCGGCGCAGGGACACGCCCGTCACGCCATAGCCATGCTCAAGTCGGCAAACATTCAGACCGCAGAGTTGATCCCCCCTATGAAGGCGGAAACGCACGACCAGCAGGTGGGAGCCCTGCAGCTGCAACACCCCCTCCACCCTCTCTCCAAAGGCGGTCGCCACCACCGCATCGGCGACCAGGTCGACGGCTGAAATCA
This sequence comes from uncultured cyanobacterium, assembly GCA_903856805.1. Lineage (GTDB taxonomy): Bacteria > Cyanobacteriota > Cyanobacteriia > PCC-6307 > Cyanobiaceae > Cyanobium. Next base: position 1,534 of record CAIOCZ010000049.1, read on the forward strand.
CCGCCAGTCCCCCCAGCAGCGCCCCTAGGGGATCCGCGGCCCCAAAGGAATGGGCCAGAACCGCAACGCCCGCGTCAGGCCAGCGTTGTTGCAACGCCATGGCGACTTCCAGGTTGGCCAGGAGATCGGTGGAGAGGAGGCCGACGGCGGAAACGGGCCGACCCTCAAGCGCCTGGAGCGCCTCCTCCAGGTGTGCAAATTGAACGATTCCCTTATCCTGGGAGCCATTGCTGCCCCCCGACTCGACCGTCACCACCAGTTGATCGTGACGCCGGAGCCGCTGGGCGATGCGCTGGGCCAGCGCGGATCCCTCCACCAAGAGCACCGGGGCAGGGCCCCGCCGGGGCAGTCGGATCCGTTCCATGCCAAGGCGTTCCCGCAGCAAGCGCTCCAGGATCACGGCCACCAGCGCCGAGGTGAGCAGTGTGCCAACCAGGGAATAGAGGAGCGTGCCACCAATCAGCCAACCGCTCACCTCCTCCATCCCGGTGATGTCGGTGAGGAGGAGGTTCACCGGGTCGACGTACTCCCCTTTGAGCAGGGCGAGGGTGACAAAAACACCCTGCTTCCAGCCCCCCTCGCGAGAGAAGATCCGTACGCCAACCAGCACCAGCAGGATCAGCACGATGAAGGCCCACCGCTGGAGCGGCGTCCGCGCACGCAACCAGACACGAAGCTGTTGGACCCTGCCCCGCAGCCAGGACAGGGCGCGATGGCGCCGGGCTAAGCCTGGGGCCGAGAGTTCCCGGTTGGAGAGCGGAGACCGGGCCGTCAGCCATACCGGCGAGGAACCCGACGGGGCCTCGGGAAGCCAAACCTGCTTCTGGTGGCGAAGGTCCTGAATAGGGCCTTCATGGAGCTGAACAATCTCACCATCCACCTCCACGCTGGCCTGCATCGAGGCGGGTCGCAGGGCCGTGGTGATTGCCTCCGCACAAAGGAGCATGGGATCCACCACCGCCACCCCGGGGAGGCGTTGCTCCAGTAGAGCGCCCAAATCGGCGAGGCGACTGCTGGAACGCACCACGATCTCCGCAGTGGGATTCAGGAGACGTACCTGAAGTGCGGCCTCAAAATTGACCGTGCTGTCGGAACTGAGCAAAAGCACGGCACTCGCACGCTCCGCGCCCGCCTGGCGCAAAACGTGGGCTAGGCGCATGTCACCAAGCGTGAGGACTCCCGACAGTCGAGCGTTAAGGAGTGGATCTCGCCAGTTGGGCTGACGCAGGTCGAGGCCGTGGAGAGGGAGCTCAAAGGCCAGAAGACGCTGTAAACAGGCCTGTCCGAGGGCCCCAAGACCACAGACCAGAACAGGAGAAATCAAGGGATGGCGTGCCGTCGCCGGCTCATTCCAAGCCGTGCGCGAAAGGAATGATCAAAGGCAACGTCAACTGCCATCTGACCGTCAAAGATCATCCTCCACACCCGGCTTGATGGTGCAATCGCTTGTAGGGTAGCTCACACAAAGTAAAGCGAAACCAGCAGCAATTTGATCGTCGTCGAGGAAGCTTTGGTCGGATTGATCCACACTGCCGCTCAAAACTTTGCCGGCACAAGTGCTGCAGGCCCCGGCACGACAGGAGTAAGGAAGGTCGAAACCCTGCTCCTCGGCAGCATCAAGAATGTAGGTGTCGGAAGAACAGGTAAATGTTTTACCGTCTTCAAGTGTGATGGTGTAGGTGTCAGCCATGGTTCCTTAAAGGGCCAGCAACCATCACATTTAAAACGAGAACTCAACGAATGGCTTGTCGGGCTGGACACATCGACCTGCCTCTGTGTCGAGACCCCAACACGCCAAGCCACCTCCTCCAGGGGCGCCATCGCCTGGGGCCCCCATGCCAAGCCGTCGATCGCCGGTTGCCGTCAAGCTTGTATAACCGCCGACCATGGCCAGCAGGCTCCCAACCTCTGTTAGCTAAGGATGCTTAAGATTTATCATCACATCGCGAAGTGCTAACCAAGGCTTAACCTTGAAAGCCAATGATGTAACTGGCAGGCAACTGGTCATTGCTGCTTGGTCCACCCCTTTTAGGCTCCTCTTCAGCAGGCCATGGCAAATCCATCTTTAGAGCTACAAACGATGCGCACCCTGGCGAAAGGGCGCGACCTTCTGAGCTTCGCCAGCGGCGATGTGATTTTCAAGGATGGAGATCGTGGGGACTGTCTTTACGGAGTGGTGCAAGGTGAGGTGAAAGTGAGCTGGGGCGATGGAAGCCAGTGGGAATCCTTTGGCCCAGGCAGCAGCTTCGGCGTGGGAGCCCTGATCGACGCAGACCATCAACGCTTCGGCACCGCCACGGCCCTCAGCGACAGCCAGCTGATGGTGATGAATCGCGAGGAATTTCTGCTCGCCGTTCAGGAATTACCCATGTTCGGCCTCGAAATGATCCACGACCTTGACCAGCGTCTCCGCCACCTCAAGGCCGGATCTCCTCAGCAGGCTGGCGGAGTCTGAGCCCAGTTGGACGAGAGGATGTTACTGCAGCCATCGCCAGCCAGCACCACCACCAGGCCCAGCCATGGATGGTGATGGAACAGCTGGCGTAAGCCGTGGGTGAGGCAACAAGGCCACCAACCAGGACGAGCACCAACGAAAATCCACCCACCGGCGCTTATCGCTGGTGGCGTCAAGAAGGGGCTCGGGTCTGCCGACAACTCCATTGGGGTCGAGAAGACTAGAACTGACGCGCTGAAGACAATAAAAGGAATCAACAATAAATATCAGCACCAAATGCGACGTCCCAAAAAGCCATCCGTAGTAATCACGGAGAGGATTGACAGCCTCCAGGTTCGAAACGCTCACCGTGGACCGAAATGAGTTGCGATGTCAAGGAACTTGGCCAGATGTTGCCGATCTGCTGCATAGCGCAAGGTCACCATTCTCCGTCCATCGTGGTTCTCGTAGGGGGGGGGGAATGACGTTCTAGTCTCCAGAACAGCAGGACCATCCCACGTACAATTTGCCATAGAGGGCCACATTGAGTCGCCCCGGAACAAACTTCATCACTCTTTTTGAGGTTTCATGATCATCACACTACAAGATGCTGCTGATGCCTTCTACACAGCTGGCAACCAGCTGCTGGCGGGAGATCGCACAGCCTATGATGGGATTTGGTCGGAAACGGACGACATCAGCCATCTCGGCCCTACAGGTAATCTCTCCATCGGACGGGCGGCAGTGATGGATCAATTTCATAGGGAATCGGCCATGGGATTTAAGGGCACTTTGGTGGCAGATGAGCGCCGATTCGTGGAAAGCCCTGAGATGGGCTACATGACCTGTATGGAGCGGACCAACGGCATGACCAAGGCCGGCCAGGCGATCACGTTAGACATTCGCGCCACCACGATCTTCCGCAAGGAGGCCGGTGAGTGGCGGGTCGTGCATCACCACACCGATCGCTTCTAGAGGGAGCCGGTTCACCCGCGTGGCGGCCCAGGGCGGCTGTGATGCAACAAACACGGGGCTCTGCATCGCTGAGGACGGCGATCGGGTCCCCCTCTCGCCCATGGTGAGGGGGACCTCTCCGCCCAGTCCATGACCAGCGCCAGTGAATCCCACCACGTCGACGTCGACGAGAGCCCGGCCATCCAAACGGTGCTCAGCGCCATGGAGGCCGCCGAAATCACCCCGGAAGACGCGCTCCAACTCAGCCTGGTGCTTCTGAACTTCGTTGAGGAACACCACCTTCTCAACTTGGAGGAGTTCCTGGAGGATGAGCAACCTGATGCCATCAGCATCGCCGTCTGGGCCGCTGACAGTGCTCGCCTCAAGGCCGCCAGGGAACTTGTTGAGGAAGTCTTGGGCGAGATCGACGAGGACGAGATCGACGAGGACGACGAGGACGAGGAGGAGGATGAGAATGATGGGGAGGAGGGCGAAGCTGGCGCCGCGGCTGACCTTGGGGATGGAGACGCCTGAGCCAGGCGTGGGCTGTAGGGGCACCTAACACCCCCTACAGCACCAAGGAAGGGCGGCGCAACCGCTGCCTTCCCTTGGCTCGATCCAGCGGCCAGGTTGAGAGTGGCCACGTGTTCCGGCGGAGCCTTGATCCTCAGAGTCGGAGCGACGCTGCTCCCCTGGCCTTGTTTTGACCGTGTTCCCCGAGAACTGACTCAACTGGCGTTTTCCCCGTCCTTCGTCTCTTCCACGTTGTACATAACGCCATGGAATTGGAAGCTTGAAAACCTCAGGGCCGCCATGGACGAGCCCATTGCCGCAAGGTTAGATAAAAATGGGTCGCCTGAGATTCGAACTCAGGACCAATCGGTTAAAAGCCGAGTGCTCTACCGCTGAGCTAGCGACCCGTTCCCAGCCATTGGCTTGGACCAAGGGAACGTATCACCTGAAGGGGTCAGCCTCCAAGCCTCCGACCCGGGAACTCGTCACAATGCCGCCAGCGTTCCCCGCTTCCATGGCGAGTTCCCCCTGGCCCGAGCCCCAGCTGCACCAGGAGTCCTGGGTGGCGGCGTCGGCGGTGGTGATCGGCGACGTGCAGATGGGGGCCGGGGCCAGCCTCTGGCCCATGGCGGTGGCTCGCGGGGACCTGAGCGCGATCGTCATCGGCGCCAACAGCAATGTGCAGGATGGGGCCGTGCTGCATGGCGACCCGGACCAGCCGGTGTGGATCGGCGAGGAGGTCACGGTGGGCCATCGGGCCGTGGTCCACGGCGCCACCTTGGAGGACGGCTGCCTGATCGGCATCGGCGCCATCGTTCTCAATGGGGTGACGGTGGGGGCGGGGGCCCTGGTGGCGGCCGGGGCCGTGGTCACCAGGGATGTGCCGGCCGGGGCCCTGGTGATGGGGGCACCGGCAACGGTGAAGCGCCAGCTGACGGCGGAGGCGATCGCCGACCAACGGGCCCATGCCCGCCGCTACCGCGCCCTGGCCCTGGTCCACGCCGAACGGGGCTGAACGGGAGGAGGGTGAGGCGACGGCGATTGCTGCGAAATCGATCAACCCGCCCAGCAACGGTGCGCCGCAGCCCCTTGGGTCCTTAAGATCGCCCCACCTTGATTTCCCTCGCCATGGACCTTCGGCTAGTGCTGGTCGCTGCTCCGATCCTCCTGGCCGTGGGCTGGGCTGGCTTCAACATCGGCCGCGCCGCCGTGGGTCAGTTGCAGCTGATGATCAAGCGGGCCCGCGCCTGATTCCACGGCGGTGGACCACTCCCTAACCTGAGCCCCTGTCAGGCCGGTTGCCGAGCGTGTCCATCGAACCCGCCATCCCAGGCTCTGATCGGTTGAGGCCCGATGGCTCTCAAGCTCCGATCTGGGTGATTGGTGCTGGGCTGGCCGGCACGGAGGCGGCTTGGCAAATCGCGGAGGCGGGCCTCCAGGTGAGGTTGGTGGAGATGCGTCCGGTGCGACGCTCGCCGGCCCATCACAGCAGTGAATTCGCCGAGCTGGTGTGCAGCAACAGCTTCGGTGCCCTCTCCCCGGACCGGGCGGCGGGGCTCCTGCAGGAGGAATTACGGCGGCTGGGCTCCCTGGTGATCCGCACCGCCGATCACCATGCCGTTCCCGCCGGCGGCGCCCTGGCGGTGGATCGGGGCCGCTATAGCGCCGCCCTAACGGCCGCCCTGGAGAACCATCCCCTGGTGACGGTGGAGCGGCGGGAACAGCTGACCTTGCCGCCCGCCGAACAGATCACCGTGCTTGCCACCGGTCCCCTCACCAGCGACAGCCTGGCGGAGGAGTTGCGGCAGTTCACCGGCCGGGCCGACTGCCACTTCTTCGATGCCGCCAGTCCGATTGTGGACGGCGACACCATCGACCTGACCGTGGCCTTTCGGGCCAGCCGCTACGACAAGGGCGACGCCGATTACATCAACTGCCCGATGGATCAGCCGCAGTACGCGACCTTCCGATCGGCGCTGCTGGCGGCGGAGCAGGCCGAGCTCAAGGACTTTGACCAGGAGAGCGCCAGCTTCTTCGAGGGCTGCCTGCCGATCGAGGAGCTGGCGCGGCGGGGGGAGGACACCATGCGCTATGGCCCCCTCAAGCCGATCGGGCTCTGGGATCCCCGCTGGGGGGATGTCAACGATCGGGAGGTGCGTCGGGCCCAGCGGGCCCACGCCGTGGTGCAGCTGCGGCAGGAGGACCGGGACGGCCGCCTCTGGAATCTGGTGGGGTTCCAGACCAACCTCAAGTGGGGGGAGCAGTCGCGGGTGTTGCGGCTGATCCCCGGGCTGGAGAAGGCGGAGTTCGTGCGGTACGGCGTGATGCACCGCAACACCTTCCTGGAGGCGCCGCAACTGCTGGACGCCAGCCTGCAGTTCCGCCAGCGGCCCCGCCTGCTGGCGGCGGGCCAGATCACGGGCACCGAGGGCTACGCCGCGGCGGTGGCGGGGGGTTGGTTGGCGGGCACCAACGCGGCCCGCCTGGCCCGGGGCCTGGAGCCCCTGCAGTTGCCGGTCACCACGATGATCGGCGCCCTGACCCACTTCATCGCCACCGCCCCCAGCAAGCAGTTCCAGCCGATGCCGCCCAACTTCGGGCTGATGCCGGAGCTGGGTGAGCGCATCCGCGACAAGCGCCAGCGCTATGGCGCCTACCGCGACCGGTCCCTGGCGGATCTGGCGCCCTTCCAACGATCGACAACCGCACCCCATCCATCTGCCGATGCCCATCCCCAAGTCCATGCCCAAGTCCAACCCCAAGTCCATCCCCAACTCCATGCCCATGGCCCTGCCGCTGGATGCCATTGAGATCCGGGGGTTGCGCTGTTACGGCTATACCGGCTACTTCGACGAGGAACAGGTGCTGGGGCAATGGTTTGAGGTGACCCTCACCCTCTGGCTGGATCTGGCCCCCTGCGGTGCCGATGACACCCTCACCAGCAGCCTCGACTACGGCCAGGTGGTGGCCGCGGTGCGAAGCCTGGTGGAACAGGCCCGGTTCCGCACGGTGGAGCGCCTCAACACGGCGATTCTGGAGGTGGCTCTGGCCTTCCCTTCGGTGCTTCAGGTCCGCTCTGAGCTGGTGAAGCTGGCTCCGCCGCTGGCGGGGTTCAGCGGCCAGATCGCCGTCACCATGACCCGGAATCGGGAGCAGCAGGCGGATCCATGACCACCCCCACCACCCCCACCGCAGCCACCAGGGCCGCCATCGCCCTGGGCAGCAACCTGGGCGATTCCCTCGCCACCCTCGAAGGGGCCCTGCAGGCCCTGGCGGCGGCCACGGCGATCGACCTGCTGGCCTGCTCCAGTTGGTATCGGAGCCTGGCCATCGGCCCCGCCCAGCCCGACTATCTCAACGGCTGTTGCCTGATCCGCACCACCCTGGCGGCCGAGGCCCTGTTGGAGGAGCTGCTCCGCATCGAGCGGGCCTTCGGCCGGGTGCGGGGCGAGCGCTGGGGCCCGCGGACGCTGGATCTGGATCTGTTGCTGTTCGGGGATCTGCAGCGGCAGGAGCCGATCCTGACGGTGCCCCATCCGCACATGCTGGAGCGCCCCTTTGTGCTCACCCCCCTGGCGGAGATCGCCGCGGACTGGCGCGAGCCCCGCAGTGGCCACACCATCGGCGAACTGGCGGCCAGACTGGGGGCAGGCGGCCTGCTGGAGCGGCGACCGCGCCCGGCCGGGCCGCCGTCAATGCCGGCCCTGGAACGGGGCCAGCCCTTGGCTTCCTAAGGTCGGCACCAACGGCCACCGCTGCTTTGTCTGCTCCCCCCGCCGCCCCCGCGCCCTGGGATGTGATCGTGATCGGCGCCGGCATCGGCGGGCTGGTCACCGCCAGCCAGCTGGCAGCCAAGGGGGCGCAGGTGCTGGTGCTGGAGCGCTACCTGATCCCAGGGGGGAGCGGCGGCAGCTTCCAGCGCAACGGCTACACCTTCGACGTGGGTGCGTCGATGATCTTTGGGTTTGGCGAGCACGGCCACACCAACCTGCTCACCCGCGCCCTGGCCGACGTGGGGGAACAGTGCACCACCATCCCCGACCCGGCCCAACTCGAATATCACCTGCCGGGCGGCCTGACGGTGGCCGTGGATCGGAACTACGACAGCTTCGTGGCCCGGCTCACGGCCCTGTTTCCCCATGAGGCCCGGGGCATCCGGGCCTTCTACGGCAGTTGCTGGCAGGTGTTCCGGTGCCTCGATGCCATGCCGCTGCTGTCGCTGGAGGACCCGGCCTACCTGGCCAAGGTGTTCGTGCGGGCACCGTTGGCCTGCCTGGGGCTAGCCCGCTGGCTGCCGGTGAACGTGGGGGATGTGGCGCGGGCCCACATCAAGGATCCGGCCCTGCTGCGCTTCATCGACATGGAGTGCTTCTGCTGGAGCGTGATGCCGGCCGATCGCACGCCGATGATCAATGCGGGCATGGTGTTCTCCGATCGCCATGCCGGCGGCATCAACTACCCCCAAGGGGGGGTGGGGGTGATCGCCCAGAAGCTGGTGAAGGGCCTGGAGCGCCATGGCGGCGCGATCCGTTACCGGGCCCGGGTGGTGAAGGTGCTGCTTGAGAAGGGCAGGGCGGTGGGGGTGAGGCTGGCCAACGGCGAGGAACTCCAGGCCCGCCGGGTGGTGAGCAATGCCACCCGCTGGGAAACCTTTGGTGATCCGGATCGCCCCACGGCAAGCGCCACCAGCCCTGCCGCCCTGATCGATGGAGCCGACACACCGACGGCCGAGCGCACCTGGCGACGCCGCTACCAACCCTCCCCCTCGTTTCTTTCGCTCCATCTGGGGGTGCGGGCCAACGTGATCCCCAGCGGTACCCATGTGCACCACCTGCTGCTGGAGCGCTGGGAGGAGATCGAGGCGGAGCAGGGCACGGTGTTTGTGTCGATGCCCTCATTGCTGGATCCCTCCCTGGCCCCGGCCGGTCACCACATCGTGCACACCTTCACCCCCTCGGCGATGGAGGCCTGGCGTGGCCTGTCGCCCTCGGCCTATGCCGCCAAAAAACAAGCCGATGCCGATCGCCTGATCAAGCGCCTGGAGGGGATCCTGCCCGGCCTGGCGGGGGCCATCACCCACCGGGAGGTGGGCACCCCCCGCAGCCACCGCCGCTTCCTGGGCCGCTTTGCCGGCAGCTACGGCCCCATCCCCGCCCTGCGCCTGCCGGGGCTGCTGCCGATGCCCTTCAACCGCACGGGGATCGCCGGCCTCTACTGCGTGGGCGATTCCTGCTTCCCCGGCCAGGGGCTGAATGCGGTGGCCTTCAGCGGCTTCGCCTGCGCCCACCGCATCGGGGCGGACCTGGGGCTGAACCCCTGGGCGCTGCCGGATTGATCGCAGTTGAAGTACTGCGTCACCACCTGGGCGCCGAGGAAATGATAGGAAGGTTCAGGTGTTGGCTGATCGACATAATCACCGGCAATGCCGGCACCAACAGCCTCACCGGCAGTGGCTTCGCGGACACCCTCATCGGCGGCGGCGGCCTCGACACCCTGGCCGGCGGCCTCGGCGATGACCTCTACCTGATCATCACCAGCGTTGACCACAGCGCCGCCGAGATCGCTGACGCCGGCGGCAACGACGAACTGCGCTTTGCCTCCACCACCGCCGCCCAGATCCTGAGTGTGTTCGCCGGCGATACGGGCCTGGAGCGGGTGGTGATCGGCACCGGCACCGCCGCTGGAGCCGACACCAGCGGCACCACGACTCTGGGCATCAATGCACTGGCCGCCCCCAATGCCCTCACGATCACCGGCAACGCCGGCAGCAACGTGATCACCGGCACCGCCTTCACCGACACGATCGATGGGGGGCTGGGCAATGACCTCTACCTCGTGGCCAGCAGCCTCCACCACAGCGCCGCCGAGTTCAGCGACGCCGGCGGCAGCGACGAATTGCGTTTCGCCTCCACCATCGCCGGCCAGACCCTCAGCGTCTTCTCCGGCGACGTTGGCCTCGAGAGCGTCACCATCGGTACCGGCACGGCGGCGGCGGCAGTGATCACGGCCACCACAGCCCTCCATGTGAACGCCACCGCCGCCAGCAATGGGCTGCGGATCAAGGGGAACAACGGTGCCAACACCCTGATCGGCAGCGGTTTTGATGACCTCCTCAACGGCGCTGCCGGCAACGACACCCTCATCGGCGGGGCGGGTGCGGACACCTTCCGGTTTGACAGCACCCTCAACAGCACCACCAACAAAGATCTCCTGATCGACTTCTCCCCCTCCCAGAACGATCGCATCGAACTGGAAAATGCCATCTTCACGGGATTCGCCACGACGGGCCCCCTCAGTGCCACCGACTTCGCGGTGAGTGCTGCCGCCACCACGCCTTCGGCTTGCATTCTTTACAACAACAGCACCGGCACCCTCACCTACGACAGCAATGGCACCCTGGCCGGCGGCACCACGGTGTTCGCCGTTCTTCCCTCCGGATTAGGAGCCTTGATGACTGCCTCGCTGTTCACGGTGACCTGATCCCCAGCGGGCCGCGCCCAGGGGGGCCTCCTGCCCCTCAGGCGGCCACCGACCTGCCTTCCCATTTCATAGGGTGATGGCAATCGATGCCCAGGTCACGCGATGGCCCCCCAGCCCCTCCCCGCCTCCGAAGACCTGGCCCGTTACTTCGAAGCCCGCGGCGAGATGGGCAAGCCCTGGATCTGGCACCTGATGCGGATCGCCAAGCTGCGGGAGGCCAAGGACACCATGGATCCCCAGGACTACATGGCCAGCCTGCAGGAGGCCCATGCCGACCTGATGCGGCTGGGGGAGTTCTGGAAGGGCCGCGAAGAGGAGGTGTTCTCCGGCCGTTACCGGCCCCCCACCCAGATCGAACCCCTGCCCGGCTCCCCGGAGGACCGCTGAGGGCCGTGGCCGAATCCCTCTCCACCAATCCCCAACGGGACAGTGGGCCCCGCACCTATGGCATGGCGCCCCTGATCCGCTTCACCCTGCTGGCGCTCTATCTGGCCCTGGTGCTGCCCTTGCCGGTGCTGGCCCCCCAGGAGTTACGGCCCCTGCTCCTGGCGGCGCTGCCCCTAGGGCTGGGGTTGGTGCTGGCCGCCACCAGCGAACAGGTGGAACTGACGGCCACAGACCTGCGGGTGGGCCATCCCGGCTGGTGCCGTTGGTGGCTGCGACGCGGCTGGCAGCTGAGTTGGTGTGAGATCAGTGGCCTGACGGCGGTGGCCACCAGCCAGGGGGGGCGGGTGTATTACGTCCGCAGTGCCACCACCGGGGCGGCCTGGCTCCTGCCCCAGCGGGTGGAGCACTTTGACGACTTCCTGGCGCGCTTCGCCAGCCACAGCGGTTGTGAGGTCAGCGGCATTGGACGGATCAGTCCGGCATGGACCTATCGCCTGCTGGCCCTGCTGTGTGGCCTGATGTTGCTAGCTGAACTGCTGGCTTTAGTCTTGATCCCCGGGCAGGCGGGCTAAAGGGGCGTCAGCGAGGTGCGGCCGGTGTGGCCAACACGCTGGCGCCCACCACCGCCTGGGGGAGGCTCTCCACGGCGGCCTCCGCCTCCGGCAGGGTGTCGAGGCTGAAGCGGTAGCCCTGCTGCCGCATGGTCTCAATCCCTCCGCCCTCGCCGAGCCCCGCCTGCTCCAGCTTGCGCCGCAGGGTGAGCACCTGGGTGTCCACGGAACGGGGACCTCCACTGAAGGGAGGCCAGGCCATCCGCAACAGCTCCTGGCGACTGCGCACCACTCCGGGAGGCATCAGCAGGGCACAGAGCAGGGCAAATTCCCGTGGGCTCAGTTCCACCGGCTGGTCCCGCAGAGTCACCTGGCGCAACAACAGATGCACCTCCAGCGGGCCCACACACACCCGCTCCTGCAGGCCCGTGCCGCTGCGCCGCAGCAGGGTGCGGCAGCGGGCGGCGAGTTCCTCCAGGCCGAAGGGCTTGCGCAACACATCGTCGGCGCCGGCATCCAGCAGCGCCACCACGGGTTCGGAACCGGAGCGGGCGGTGAGCACCATCACCGGGCAATGGAGCTGGGCCGCCAAGCGCAGGGCGGAGGTTTCTTCCAGCAGCTCCGCACTCACCAGCAAATCCGGCGACTGGTCGTGGCAAAGGTCGAGGGCTTCGCGGGCGGTGGCCACGGCCGCCGCCAGATGACCGTCCTGCCGCAGGCGCTGGGCTAGCACCGTCCGGAGGGTGGCGTGGGGATCAACCACCAGCACGCGGCTCAGATGGGTTCCGGTCTCGGTCAACTTGTCGCTCAGCTTTTGTTGGGCCATGCCGTTCCGGGGGCGGACAACCTGAGGCGGGGAAAGCAACCAGGCTGATGGTCTTGATCGGGGTTGAAGGGCGGATGCTTCGGATTCGCCGCGATGGTAAAGAAAATCCTCTGGGGAGGGGGAAAGATGAACAAACGAAGACAGGACGTGGGGTGTTGAGATCCCAACAGAAACGTGGTTGAAGGCGAGGTTAACGAACTTTTCATCAGGCTTCAGGTATCAGGCGATGCCTTCCAAACCGTCCCCCGCTGACCACACACCGAACCGTCCGGTCACGCCATGGACGCCGCGAAGCGCCAGAATGGGACAACGGGCCCCAGTTCCGGCCATGACGACCCTGCAACATCCCGACGCCATCCGCCATTTCCAGTCCCTGTGCGATGCCTGCCAGGTCCTGGCCGATCGCTACCACGGTCCCTCCGAGCTGCGTCTGTATGCGGATGGCTATCTGCACGCCCTGCGGCGCACCGCTGTGCTGGATCACCTCTCCCAGCGTCGCCTGGAGGAGCTGATTGATCGTTGGATCCTGGACCCCTCCAGTTTCGTAGGCCCGAACGGGGACCTGCGCACCCTCTACGAGAGCGGCCGCAACTGAGCTGGTCAACCGGCCGGCCCTCCTCCGAAGCCAAGGTTCCGGGCTCAAGGGGCCCGGTCTCAACCCGGCTGCTCTCAGGACGCCAGGGCGACGGTGAGGGTTTCGCGGAGCTCGCCGCTGTTGTAGAGCTCGATCAAAATGTCCGATCCCCCGAGGAACTCGCCGTTCAGATACACCTGGGGAACGGTGGGCCAGTCGGAGAATTCCTTGATGCCCTGACGGATCTCCATGTCCGAAAGCACATCGAAGGTTTCAAAGGGCACGCCCAGAGCCTGGAGGATCTGGACGACATTGTTAGAAAATCCACACTGGGGCATCAACTTATTGCCCTTCATGAAGACAAAGACAGGGCTGGTGGCAATCAGCTCCTTGATCCGCTGCTGCAGGGAGGCGTCCATGGGAGAGGTGGAGGGGTCAGGTTGGAGTGGAGGTTTGCACAGCCAGGGCGTGAATCGCCTCGCTGGCCAGTTCACTGCGCAGGGCGCCGTACACCAGCTGGTGCTGCTTCACCCTGTTCAGCCCCTCAAAGGCCGCCGAGATCACCCGCACCTGCAGGTGGTCCCCACCCCCGGTGAGATCCTCCACCTCCACGCTGGAGTCGGGCAGCGCCCGACGGATGGCGTCTTTGACCTGATCCGGATGAACCATCGGCGGCGGGGCGAAGTCCGTTGGGGGGAATGGGAAATCTAGAAGCGACGCGGATCAGTTGGCTCCCGGAGCGGTGTAAGGGGTGGACGCAAAGCCGATGTCCACCAGCTGCTGATAGGCCCGGCGGCCGGAATCCGTGGCGGGGGTCATGGTTTTGACCACCTCCACCAGCAAGGGAACGGCCACCTCCGGCTGACCCTGGCGGCGGAACAAGGCGGCCAGGCGCATGTTGGCCTGCACCAAGCCCTCCAGGGCCTCCCGACCTTTCTCGTCCATCTCGCGGGGGATGCGGGCATCCAGGCCGCGGAAGGCTCCACTCAAATCGCGGTAGAACCCCAGCAACCGGCGGCTGGCCTCGCGGGCCTCGTCGTAGATCCGGCGAGCTTCCACCAGATTGCCGGCGGCGGCGGCCGCATCCCCCCGGGCCAGCAGGGCCCGCACGGCGGCGGCACTGAACACCGAGCCGCCACCGTCCGAGCCGCCGCCGGCCTGGCTGCTGGCGGCCTGGCCCGGGGCGGCCTGGGCAGGGGCCATCGGCAAACCGGTGGCAACGAGCAGCAGGCCCGCCAGCACGGCCGTGGCACCAGCCCCAGGGATGCGGCGGCGCCGAGCCGGCACAGGGAGGCGGGGCAACCAGGTCACGGGGCTGGAATCAGGGGGGCATGACTTTAGGGGCCTCTGGGGCAGCGGGCGGCGGCGGGCGACTGCGCCGCCATGGCCGTCGCCGCACAATGGGGGTCTGAAGCGGTCGATGAAGGGAGTTGGCGGTGTGAGGGAGTTGCCTGGGCGGGCCCTGGCCGGAGCCATCACCGCCGGCCTGCTGCTGGCGACCGCCTGCCAACCGCCCCCGGGTCAGGAGGCCGCCCGCCCACCCGGGCCCTTACTGGTGTCGGCCGCCAGCAGCCTCCAGGAACCGCTCCGGGCCCTCGCCCCGCTGCTGGCCCAGCAGCGGCAGCGGCGGCAGCCGCCGCAGTTCAATCTCGGCTCCTCCGGCAGCCTGAAGCAGCAGATCGAACGCGGGGCGCCGGTGGATGTGTTCATCGCGGCCGGTGACCAGCCGATCCACCAACTCGCCGAGAAGGGCCTGCTCCTGGCTGGCAGCCGCCGCGCGATCGCCAGCAACCAGCTTGTGCTGGTGGTGCCGGCCCGATCACCCAATCGTTCCCTGAGCTTCCAGGGCCTCGGGAGCAACCGCATCCGCCGAATCGGGATCGGAGACAGCACGGTCCCCGCCGGGGACTATGGCCGCCAGACCCTGGCCTATTTCAAACTCAGCGCCGTGGTGAGCCCCAAATTGGTGCCGATGGGTTCGGTGCGGGCGGTCGCCCAGGCCGTCGCCACGGGGGCGGTGGAGGCCGGCCTCGTCTATGGCAGTGATGCCCTGAACGTCGCCAACCTGCGCATCAGCGCCGTGGCGCCGCCGCACAGCCACGCCCCGATCACCTACCTCGCCGCCGTGGTGGCCAGCAGCCGCCAGCCCCATGAGGCCAGGGCCTTGGTGCAGGCCCTCACCACCCCCCAGGCCCAGGAGGAGTTCCGCCGCCATGGCCTGCTGGCGCCCGCCCCACCCGCGGCCCCAGCCCCGAAGGAGACCAAACCGTGATCCTGGCGACCGCCGGCGCCGCGGCGGGGGAGCTGGTCAGCCCTTGGTCGCCCCTGGGGCTGTCCCTGCGTAGCGCCGGCCTGGCGGTGGCCTGCATCGCGCCCCTGGGGATCCTCTGTGCCCACCAGGTGCGCTCCTGGCGGGGCCGGCGCCGCACCGCCGTGGATCTGCTGCTGCTTTCGCCCCTGGTGCTGCCCCCCACCGTGGTGGGCTTCCTGCTGCTGCAGCTGCTGGGCCAGAACGGACCCATCGGGGCGCTGCTGCAGCGCGTTGGCCTCGAAATCGTCTTCAGCTGGCCGGCCACGGTGCTGAGTGCGGCGGTGGTGGCCTTTCCGCTGATGTATCGCTCGGCCCTGGCGGCGCTCGAGCAGGTGGATCCCTCCCTGCCCCAGGTGGCCCGCAGCCTGGGGGCCTCCGAGCTGCGGGTGCTGCACAGGATCACCCTGCCCCTGGCCCTCCCCGGCCTGGTGGCGGGCCTGAGCCTGAGTTTTGCCCGGGCCCTGGGGGAATTCGGCACCACCTTGATGCTGGCGGGCAATATCCCCGGCCGCACCCAGACCCTGCCCCTGGCGATCTACGCGGCCGTGGAGGCGGGCGATCTGGGATTGGCCTGGTTCTGGACCGCCCTGGTGCTGGGGCTCAACGCCATCAGCCTGCTGCTGATGCAAGGGCTGGAGCACCGGAGCTGGCGCCCCCGCGGCCCCGCCGCTCCCCACCCACGCCGGCGGCCCGCCATCAGGGACGCCGTACCCCAGCGAAGGCGGCGGGAGGGGCCCTTCCGCCTGCAGCTGGCGGTGAGCCGCCGCCTCGGGGCCTTCGACCTGCGGGTGCAGCTGGCCAGTTCCAGCCGCCGACTGGCGGTGCTCGGAGCCTCCGGGGCGGGCAAAAGCCAGCTGCTGCGGACCCTGGCGGGGCTGGAGCGGCCCGACGTAGGAAGGATCGAACTGAACGGCCGGGTGCTGTTCGATCACCGCAGCGGCATCGACGTTCCGCTGCGGCAGCGGCGGCTGGGCCTGGTGGTTCAGAACTATGCCCTCTTCCCCCACCTCACCGTGGCCGAGAACGTGGGCTTCGGCCTCCAGCACCTGCCGGCGCCGGAGCGGTGGCAGCGGGTTGGGGCCCAGCTCCTACGGGTGGGGCTGCTGTCCCTGGCCGATTGCTATCCGTCCGACCTCTCGGGCGGGGAGCAGCAACGGATCGCCCTGAGCCGCGCCCTGGCGACCGAGCCCGATCTGCTGCTGCTCGATGAACCGTTCTCCGCCCAGGACGCCTTCCTGCGCCGGCAGTTGCAGCAGCAGCTGGCCGACCTGCTGCAGGACAGCCAGGTGCCGGCCTTGCTGGTGACCCACGACCTGGAGGAGGCCTATCGCCTCTGCGAGGAGCTGCTGGTGATCGATCAGGGCAGGATCCTGGCCCACGGCCCCAGGCGCGATGTGTTCGACCACCCTGAGGAGCTGGTGGTGGCGCGGCTGAGCGGCTGCAAGAATTTTTCCAAGGTTCAAGTTCGCTCGGCCACCAGCCTCTGGGCGAGCGACTGGCAGCTGGAGCTGACCCTCACTCAGCCCTTGCCGGAGGACATCACCCATGTGGGGGTGCGGGCCAACCATCTGCAGCTCCGTCCGGCGGGGGCCCAGGACCTCCAGGGGGACGAGCCCATGGGGAACGAACCCGGCGGAGACGAGCACTGGCCCGTGCGGCTGATCAAGTGCAGCGAGGGGCCCTTCCAGGTGAGTGCCTACGTAGCCGCGGTAGGTGCCCGGGACGGCTCCAACGCCCCGCTCCAGGTGGAGGTGCGTCGACCCGAGTGGCAACAGCTTTGCGACCATCCCCAGCCCTGGATTCTCAGCCTGCCGAGGGAGCGCCTAATGCTGCTGCGCCATCAGGGTGGGACGCCCTGAGGGAACCAGGTCGGGACCGTTCAGGGCACAGGCCGGATCAGGGTGCCGATCTTGATCGGATGGGGAGAGTTCGGCGCCACATTTGCCGGGAAACCAATGGCTTTGCAGACGTCGTACAGCACCTCGTTGACCATGTCCTGGGTGACCGATTCGACGAGCTTGGAGCGCCGAATCTTGACCTGCCAATAGCCATCTTCCAGATACCCGAAGATCGCCACCCCCACTTTGGCGCCCCGCAGGTAGAGCAGATACTCATCCTCCAGGTCGGGATAGGTGGCATGGGCGGTCTGGAAGAAGGTCACGCCCTCCTCCCTGTTGCGCAGCAGCTGATGCATCCGGATGGGGGCGACCACCACCTCGCCCCAGATCTCCTCCACGGGCAACGGGGTTCCCCGCTCAAACAGGTGGTCGATCACCTCGAAGTCCATGGGTCAGCCAGGGGGAGGGGGTGCCATCACAACGCAGAGTAGGGATCGGGTGGCAGCCCCTCAGGGCTTGCCATGGCGAAGGCCCGAAGGAATAGCCGTGGGGGCTGCGGCTGGGACTGCCCCCAGCCCTGGGATCATGGGGTTGCTGGCCCATACCTGGGCTTGGGCACAATCAAGGCCATGGACCTGCACGCCGATCTCACCGAGCCCGTGGTGCTCCACACCCCCGACCTGGCCTGGACGCCGTCGCCGATGGCGGGGGTGGAGCGGCGGATGCTGGATCGCCGCGGCGCCGAGGTGGCCCGCGCCACCTCGCTGGTGCGCTATGCCCCCGGCAGCCGCTTTGCGCCCCACCACCATGGGGGCGGCGAGGAGATCCTGGTGCTGGAGGGCACCTTCTCCGACGAGCGGGGCCACTATTCGGCCGGCACCTACCTGCGCCATCCGGTGGGCTCCAGCCATGCGCCCTTCAGCGAGCCGGGCTGCACGATCCTGGTCAAGCTGCAGCAGATGCACCCGGAGGATCGGCAGCGCCTGGTGATCGACACCCACCGCGAGGGCTGGCGGCCCGGCCTGGTGCCGGGGCTGGAGGTGATGCCATTGCATGCCTTCGGCTCCGAGCATGTGGCCCTGGTGCGCTGGGCGCCGGGCACGGTGTTTCAGCCCCACCGCCATCCGGGTGGCGAAGAAATCCTGGTGCTCGATGGGGTGTTTCAGGACGAGCACGGCTCCTATCCAGCCGGCAGCTGGCTGCGCCATCCGCCCGGCAGTGTTCATTGCCCCTGGAGCGAGGCGGGCTGCACAATCTGGGTCAAGACCGGCCACCTGCCCAGCACCGTGAACGGACAGGGGTAGGCGAAGGGGGACCCGTTGAGGCGACAGGCGATCGGCCGTGATCAGGAGACGTTGCCGCTCTCCAGCAGTTTCATGATCTCCAAGTGCCCGACGAAGTTGCGTTCGATGGCGTTGCCGCCGAGGCGAGCGTTGAAGGCCTTCTCCTCCGCCACCATGGCGGGCGGCTTCCCGTGAAGTGGCTGGCGATCTCTACGACTGCATCCCCCTGGCCGGTGATCGCTATCTGCTGTGTGTGGGTGATGGGAGCGGCAAGGGCATGCCGGCAGCCCTGTTGATGAGCACCTGCCTCAGCCTGTTGCGCGCCTATGCCGAGGTGCTCGATTCCCCCTCGGCGATCATGCGCCGACTGAACCGCCGGCTGTGCCACAACAATCCCACCCTGCGCGTTCACCACGCTGGTTCGGGCCGTGCTCGACAGCCGCAACGGCGAATTGAGCTATTGCAACGCCGGCCATAACCCCAGCCTTCTCAAAAGACGCGACGGCCCGGTGGAGTCCCTGGGCCAGGTGCATGGTCCAGCCCTTGGCGTTGAGGTTCAGTCCGGACCGCCGTCGTTTCGGCCTTGCACGCATGCAGGCCTATTTCCAAAGCAGTCCGCCCATCTCCAGCAGAAGGCAGGTCCGACTGTTCCTGAGAGCCCTGCGTGATTTTGCCGCCGGCGAGCCCCAGCATGACGACATCACGGTGCTGATCGCCATAGCCTGGAGCTCACCCTGCATGGGGCCGATTCAGGATTGCGACAGCTACGTACAGCCGTAGCAACCTATTGCCAGCGTGAGGGCATCCAGCAGCGTCTGCAACGCCGTCTGAAGGTGATCATGGATGAATTAGTGAGCAACTTGCTCTTGCATGCCCATGCCCAGGGAGGCCATGAGCTGTTCATCGAGGTGAAGCTCGACCGCACAACGGCGGGTTTGCAGCTCTGCATGCGCGACAACGGACAGCCCTTCAATCCACTGGAAGCTCCGGCTCCCGACGTGGCCTCTGATCTCGAGGATCGCGCGATCGGGGGCCTGGGTCTGCCTTTGGTGCGCCAGCTTGCCAGCAGCTTCACCTACCGCCGTGAAGGCAACAGCAATGTGTTGACACTGGAGCTGGGATGACATCCCCAGGCCATCAGTGCCCGCGGTCGCAGGGTTCAGGCACCAGATCATGGATCGGGCACTCCATAAAATCTTCGCCTTTTGGCAGTTGTCCAGGTGGAGGGCGGGCCCTGAAAGTGAGCTGGCCATAGCTACCCCTTTGTGCTCCCCTGGCTCCTCGCTGCCGTCACCCTGGCGGCGGTCGTCGTCTTGGCCCCCGCCCTGGGGCGCCACCTGTTCGAGGTGTTCGATGAACGGCCCCAGCCGGCCTGGGACCGCTGGCTCAACCCAATCGAGGCCACCCTGCTGCGCTGGATCGGGGATGCCGGCCGTAGCGCCGACTCGGCCAGCGGTTATCTGGCGCCGCTTCTGATCAGTAATGCGCTGTTCGCCCTGCCGGCGCTGGCGCTGCTACTGCTGCAGCCGGGCTGGCTCAACCCCCTGGGGTTCGGAGGCTTGCGCTGGGATCTGGCCCTCCACACCACGATCTCCTTCCTCACCAACACCGACCAGCAGCACCTGGTTCCCGAGACGAGTCTGGGGACCTTGGCCCAGCTGGGGGCGATGCAGTTCCTGATGTTTGTGTCGGCGGCCACGGGACTAGCGGTGGGCTTTGCCGTGATCCGAGGCTTCAGTGGCCGGCCGATCGGCAACTTCCATCGCGATCTGCTCCGCTCGCTCACCCGGGTGCTGATCCCCGCCTCGCTGCTGCTGGCGCTGTTCCTGCTGGTGTGCGGCGTGCCGATGACCCTGGCCCCGCCGCTGTCGATCACCACCCTGGAAGGGGCCCAACAACTGCTGCCCCTGGGCCCGATCGCCCTGTTCGAGGCCATCAAGCAGCTGGGGGAGAACGGCGGTGGCTTCCTGAGCGCCAACTCGGCCCATCCCTACGAGAACCCCACCCTGCTCACCAATCTGGTGAGCACCTGGGCGATGCTGATCATCCCGGCGGCCACCCTGGATGCCTTCGGGCGGTTCGTGGGCAACCGGCGCCAAAGCAACCTGCTGCTGGCCCTGGTGTTCGGCCTGCTACTGATCGGCGCTGCCGTCGCCATGGCGGCGGAGCAGGCCGGCAACCCCCTCCTCGATCGCTGGATCAGCGGCGCCAATCTGCAGGGCAAGGAGCTGCGCTTCGGGGCGGCACTCACGGGGCTGTGGACCGTGGTGACCACCGGCACAATGACCGGTGCGGTCAACGGCGCGATCGATGCGACGATGCCGCTGACGGTCCTCACGGCCCTGTTCAACCTCTTTCTGCAGGTGGTGGTCGGCGGCCAGGGCACCGGTGCGGCCTACCTGCTGGTGTTCGCGCTGCTGGCGGTGTTTCTCACCGGTCTGATGGTGGGCCGCACCCCGGAATTTCTGGGTCGCAAAGTGGAAAAAGCCCAGGTGGTGTGGGCCAGCCTGATCCTCCTGATCCATCCGATCTTCGTGCTGAT
Organism: uncultured cyanobacterium; assembly: GCA_903856805.1. Lineage (GTDB taxonomy): Bacteria > Cyanobacteriota > Cyanobacteriia > PCC-6307 > Cyanobiaceae > Cyanobium. Next base: position 22,227 of record CAIOCZ010000049.1, read on the forward strand.
CCCGGCGGCCCTCACCCTGGCCGGTGGCCCAGCGTTGGCGGGCATCAGCAACCCCGGCTCCCACGGCATCAGCCAGGTGGTCTACGAATACGCCTCGGCGTCGGCCAACAACGGCAGCGGCCTGGAGGGCCTGGGCGATGGCACCCCCTGGTGGAACCTCAGCACCAGCCTCAGCCTGCTGGGGGGCCGCTACCTGCCGATCGCCGCCCTTTTGGCCCTGGCCGAGGGCCTCCGCCGCAAGCCGGCCCTGGAGCCCAGCCCCGGCACCCTGCGCACCGACACCGGTCTGTTCACCGGGGTCACCGCCGTGGTGTTGGTGATCCTCGGCGCCCTCACCTTCTTCCCGGTGCTGGCCCTCGGGCCGATCGCGGAAGCCCTCACCCTGGCGTCCTGAGATGACGACGACAACACCCCGCGCCATCTTTCCCCGCATGCCACGCGGGCCGCGCCAACAACGGCGCTACACCGAACGCCCCCGCCAACAGGGACTGGTGGGGCG
>CAIOCZ010000050.1 GCA_903856805.1 uncultured cyanobacterium
GCGCCTTCGTAGCCGATGCTGCGGGCGGCGGCCACGGCCGCATCGCCCATGCGTTGGCGCAGGGCCGGATCGAGGCCGGGGCTGGGGGCTTCCTCCAGCAGTTTCTGGTGCCGGCGCTGGATCGAGCAGTCCCGTTCCCCTAGGTGAATCACGTTGCCGTGGCGATCGGCCAGCACCTGCACTTCCACGTGCCGGGGCCGGTCGATGAATTTCTCCATGTAAAGGCCGGGGTTGCCGAAGGCCGCCTCGGCCTCCCCCTGGGCGGCTTTGAACAGGTTCTCCAGCTGGGCGGCCGCCGTCACCAGGCGCATGCCCCGGCCGCCACCCCCCGCCGTGGCCTTGATCATCACCGGATAGCCCATCTGCTCCGCCAGCCGGGACGCTTCCTCCGGGTTGGCCAGCAGGCCCTCACTGCCGGGGATGGTGGGCACGCCCACCCGCTGCATGGTCGCCTTGGCGGTGGATTTGTCGCCCATGGCCCGGATCGACTCCGGCGAAGGCCCCACGAAGGTGATGCCGTGGGCGGCGCAGATTTCGGCAAAGCCGTCGTTTTCAGCCAGGAATCCGTAGCCGGGATGGATGGCGTCGGCGTGGCGGGAGGTGGCGGCCGCCAGGATGTTGGGAATATTGAGGTAGCTCTTGCTGCTGGGGGCTTCGCCCACGCACACGGCCTCATCGGCCAGTTGAACATGCAGAGCGTTGCGGTCCACGGTGCTGTGAACCGCAACGGTGGCAATTCCCAGTTCGCGGCAGCTGCGCAGGATCCGAAGCGCGATTTCGCCCCGGTTGGCGATCAGCAATTTGCCGATGGGCATCCGCGGTGGGTTGTTGTGAGGGGGGACGCCTGGGGACAGGCCGTCTGGGACTGTATCAGCGCTGACAGGCGCTCCCGCCCATGACGAAAGCTTCGCTACGGGACGGAGCGGGCGGCCCCGTCGCTAGGTATATTGCTTTTCGGTGCGCACCCAGGTGCTCACCAATCACCCGGTGCTGCCGGTCCTGTCCCGCCCTGGCGTTTCGACACCAGCAGAAGGTTCAGGGTTCAGGCCACCGTTCCGAGCGGATGTGGTGGAATTGGTAGACACGCACGTTTGAGGGGCGTGTGGCTTCGGCCTTGCGAGTTCAAGTCTCGCCATCCGCATTTTTTTTCTTGTCCCAACGGCGTTCCGCAAGCGATCCTTCCGATCCCGCCCGGATCAAGGAGCCTGCGAGGGTGCTCTCCATCGCCGCCCCGCCCACCGACGGCGCACCGGGCCCGGCCTCCGAGGAGTTGGCCGTGCTTTTGGTCAGCAACGGGCCCGGCGAACTCACCACCTGGGTGCGTCCCCTAGCGGAACGGTTGCATGGGGAACTGGCCCTGCGTCCCCGCCAACCCGAGGCTCCCATCAGCCTGCAGTTGGTGTTGGTGCCCTGCCCCAATGCCACCGGTCAGGAGCAGCGGGTGGCGGAGGGGTGGGGCCTGTTCACGCGGGTGCTGCCGGCACGACGATTCTGGTGGTTGCTGTTGCGGCCGCGCCGCCATGGCCCCTGGCCCCGCCATGGGGTGGTGGTGTTTCTCGGTGGCGATCAGTTCTGGACCGTGTTGCTCTCGGCTCGGCTCGGCTATCGCCACCTCACCTATGCCGAATGGGTGGCCCGTTGGCCCCGCTGGAATGACCGGATCGCGGCGATGGGGCCCGCCGCCGCCGCGCGCCTGCCCAAGCGCTGGCGTTCCCGCTGCGTGGTGGTGGGGGATCTGATGGCCGATCTTTCGGAGAGTGCCCGCCAGCAGGCCCCCCTGGCGGACGCCGAATGGGTGGCCCTGCTGCCCGGCTCCAAGCGCGCCAAGTTGCAGGTGGGCATGCCGTTCCTGCTCGCCACCGCCGATCGCCTCAAGGCCCTGCGTCCCGACTGCCGCTTCCTGCTGCCCGTGGCGCCCACCACCACCGTGGCGGAGCTGCTGGCCTGGGCAGGGCCGGCCAATCCGATCAGCCGCCACTTCGGGGTGGAGCCCCCCACCCTGTACCAGGGCGAGTTGATCACGGCGGCGGGGACGGCCATCCAGCTGTTGCAGGCCCATCCGGCCCATGGGCCCCTGAGCCAGTGCGCCCTCGCCCTCACCACCGTGGGGGCCAACACCGCCGAGCTCGGGGCCCTAGGGGTGCCGATGATCGTGCTGGTGCCCACCCAGCATCTGCATGTGATGCAGGCCTGGGATGGTTGGCTGGGGCTGCTGGCCCGCTTGCCCCTGCTGCGTCGGTTGTTGGGGGTGGCGTTGACGGCCTGGCGGATGCGCCATCGCGGCTTCCTGGCCTGGCCCAACATCTCCGCCGGTCGGGTCGTGGTGCCGGAGCGGGTGGGGGCGATCCAGCCGGCGGAGATCGCCGCCGAGGCGGCCGACTGGCTGGCCCATCCCCAGCGCCTGGCGGGCATGCGCGCTGACCTGCGCGGTCTGCGGGGCCGACCCGGCGCCGTGGCCGCCCTGGCCGAGCTGGTCCAAGGCCTGTTGCCGCCAGCGGGTGCTGCCTAGGGTTGGGGCCGTTCCCGATCGCCCCGATGTCGGATTCCGTCAGCCCTTCTGATTCGGTCCCTGCTGGCCCCAGCCCATCGGACCGTTCCGCCTGTGGCCTGGACAGTGGCCTGGCCCGCGGCCTGGACGAGGAGGCCTGGCGGGAGCGGCTGACGCCGGAGCAGTTCCGCGTCACCCGCCAGGGGGGCACGGAACGGGCCTTCACCGGCGCCTACTGGAACCACAAGGGCCAGGGCCTCTACCGCTGCGTCTGCTGCGGCCAAGAGCTGTTCAGCTCCACCACCAAGTTTGAGTCCGGCACCGGCTGGCCCAGTTTCTGGGATGGGGTCGATCCCGCCGCCATCACCACCCTCACCGACCGCTCCCACGGCATGGTGCGTAACGAGATCCGCTGCGCCAACTGCGAGGCCCATCTAGGCCATGTGTTCAACGACGGCCCCGCCCCCACCGGCCAGCGCTACTGCGTGAATTCTGCTTCGCTGGAGTTCGAAAGTGGCATGGGTTAGGGACTAGGGAAGTTCGGGGGAATTCAGCTCTGGTGACGCTGGAGCTGGATTACCCCGAGCAGGCTCAAGACCAAATAGGTGTGGCTGGCCCCAATCCGCGACGGGGCCGCGATCCAAAACTTCTGCCGTGGTAGCGGGGGAAAGCGCCGCAAGAACCCGCTCTGCATCTGGGCTGCGCCGCATCTGCTGCCGAGAACGAGTTGACAATAATGTTGACAATGCCGCCTCCTAAGGTTGACAATGAGGGCTCCTGCTGGGGTGGGCTGTGCTGGCGATCCGCGATCGAGGCGAAGCGGTGCGCACGTTCATCGTGGCCAACGTGGCCAAGCATCCCGCTGACATCGTGCGCCGCACTGCCGAGAAATTCGACTGCACTCGTCAGGCGGTTCACCGCCACATCCAACGGCTGGTGGAAGAAGGAGCGTTGCTGGAATCGGGCAAGACCCGCAGCCGCACCTATGCGCTGGCAGAGCTCATCTCCTGGAGCCAGTCGTTTGCCGTCGCCAGCTGCGGCGATGAGGGTGACATCTGGCTGCGCGATGTGCGCGATCTGCTCAGGCCCCTGGCCAGCAATGTGATGGACATCTGGCACTACGGCTTCACCGAGATGTTCAACAACGCCCTGGACCACGCCCAGGCCTGCACCATCACGGTGGATGTCACCAAAACGGCGGCCGGTTCTGTTGTGGTCATCCGTGATGACGGTGTCGGCATCTTCCGCAAAATTCAGGCGGCCCTGGGACTATTGGACGAACGCCATGCGGTGCTGGAGCTGGCCAAGGGCAAGTTCACCACCGATCCACAGCGCCATTCCGGCGAGGGGATCTTTTTCAGCTCGCGGATGTTCGATCAGTTCTCGATCACCTCAGGTTCGGTGAACTTCAGTCACCAGGCCAAGGCCCCGGAAGACTGGATTCTCGAAGCGGAGGAAAGCGATGGCACCACGGTTCGCATGGAACTCGGAAATCACACGGCGCGCTCGATCAACAAGGTGTTCAAGCAATACACTACTGGCGACGACTTCGGTTTCACCAAGACGGTTGTGCCGGTTCGCCTGGCCCAATATGGCGATGACAATCTGGTCTCAAGGTCCCAGGCCAAGCGGTTAATCGTGCGTTTTGAGAAGTTCCGCACCGTGGTGCTCGACTTCAAGGGTGTAACACTGATCGGCCAGGCTTTTGCTGATGAAGTGTTTCGGGTCTTTGCGCTGGCTCACCCTGAAGTGGAGCTGTTTCCACTGAATGCCAACAAGGAGGTCAGCCAGATGATCGCTCACGTCTTGGCAGCCAACCCATAAGGCCAGTTGACTCGGGCAATCCTCGGATCCACCCCACTGGGGCGGACGTGCATCGCCATGAATGGCCGCGTCCCGAGCCGCTGCGGGCCCCACCATTCATGACGACCGTGCCATCCCGGCGGCGGCTTGGCTCACTCCACGGCGCCGCCCGTTGGCCGAACTCTTGGCCTCCATGCCCGATGTCTTGAGTTGACGCCACAGGTCATGTTCTTGATTGACACCAACGTGATCAGCGAAGCCAGTAAGGGCGAGCGGGCCAATGCGGGCGTACGGGCCTTCTTCGCCGAGGCGGGCGAGCAGGATTGGCCATTGTTGCTCGCGGCGATTTGCCCCAGGCGGAAGCTCTGGAGCCATGGCTGCTGCTGCTGTGGCAAGACTACGGCGATCGGGTGCTGGGCTTGGACAGCGATGCCGCCCAACGCTGGTGACGGCTGCGGGTGCATCACCCCGAGCAGGCGCTCGACAAGCCGATTGCAGCGAGTGCCCTTCGGCATGACCTCACGGTGGTGACCCGCCACACGGCTTTCCTCCCCACGCCCATCACCAAACGCCTAGTGGCTGCCGATCGCCGCGCTGGGCGAAGAAAGCATGCGCGAGCGGTGCTATCCGGGATGGCCTACCCCCCTCGGCTCACACGGATATGGCTGGAGGAGATCCAGGCGCCGCTGGCGTCGTAGCGACGGATCAACCGTTCCAGCTGGTCGGGGGCCGGCAGCCACCCCGCCTCCACCTCAAAGGCTGTGCGGTGGTTCACCTGCAGCGGCACCCGGCAGTAACCGGCGTCGGGGTGCAGAAACAGGCGCTGGTTCTCGCCGCCCCGTTCGCCCTCCCCCTTCTCCCCTTGGCTGGTGATGTGGATCTGTTGGCCTTCAGCCCGTTCGATCTGCAGTTCACAGCGCGCCATCTCCGGCTCGGACCAGTCCGCCGTGATGGTGGCGACCTGGCCCGTCCAGGGGCCGAGCAGGCTTTCCATCTCCAGCGCTGGCCGTTCGCTGGCGTCGCTGCCGGCTCGGAATTCCCGGATCAGCACGAAGTTCTCCAGGGCCCCGTCCGGGCTGTGCAGCTGCACCAGCCGGTGGCGGCGATCGCCCGCAACAAAGCCAAATTCAGCGCCAAAGGGCGTGCCCGGCGCCACCTGCAGGGTCCCCTTGCTGAAGGATCCCGAATCGAAGAACACCACCTGCCGGCCCAGGCTGCGGTACTCCTGGTTCACCTCCCGGGTGGGCACACCGCCCAGATCGCCGGGGCTGAAGCGGCGCAGCCGAAAGTGCACCAGCCGCTCCCCATCGCCCCGTTCCAGGGTGAGGATCGACGGGGTCGATTCGCCGAGGTCGCCATCGGCATTCAGCCCGGTGAACGACCCGCGCCACTCGCCGAGGTTGCCGAGAAAGTTCTCCCACTGGGACCCCATGGCTGCCGTGCTCTTGCTTGGTCCGCGCAGGGACTTTAAGGAGATTGGGTGAGGCCCGGGGTCGCCGGTGCCTTACTCACGACGGTGCCTTACTCACCAGGGATCGTCGAAGCGTTCCGGTTCCACATCAATCAGCTCTCCGGCATCCCGGGGCGCCGGGGGGCGGCGGGTGGACAGGGGCGGACGGGGCTCTGGGCGTGGCGCCTCTGGTCGTGGCGCCTCGGGGCGGGGCGCCGGGCGGGCCTCTTGCCAGCGCTGGTCGCCATAGCGATCCTCGTCACGCTCGTCATAGCGGGGCCGGGCCGGGGGTTCGTCCAGGTCGTCGTCGAGATAGCGGCGCTGCCGCAGCGGTTCCCGGTCGCGGCGTTCCTCCAGCTCGACATAGTCGAGTTCGCTCTGGGGCTGGAAGGCCTGGCGGCGGGCCGGCTGAATGCGGCGCTGCTCGGCCACGCTCGGCTGCCCTGCCGGCAGTTGGTTTTCCGCCGGCACCATGCCGCCCCGGTAGCGCTCCCGTTCCTCCTCCTCCCAGCTGCTGCCGCCGATCCCCAGCTTTTCCAGCAGGCCGGTGCCGAGCTGCTTGAGCTTCTCCTCCGCGCCCTCGTACACGATGATCCGATCGACGCCGCTGCTGACGATCTCCACCACCGGCAGTTCCCAGGTGCTCAGCACCCCCTCCCCCAGCAGGGGGACCCCCAGGGCGCCGAGCACCAGGGTGGTGAGTTCGCCGGTTTCGATGTCGAAGCTGTACCCCAGCACCCGGCCCAGCTGGGCTCCGGATTCGGTGATCACCTGGCAGTTGATCACCCGGCTGTAGCGCTCCGGATCAAAGCCCTCCGCCAGGGAATCCACCGAATCCACCAAAATCACATCCCCCACCTGGCGGATGCGATCCAGGGGCATCCAGCGGGGCAGGCCCGGCAGAAAGCGGGTGAGGGGGTTGTCGCGCAGGCCGAGCGCCACCACCTCACGCCGGTCGATGTCCACCACCACTTCGCCCACCACCCCCAGGCGACGGCCTGTGTCGCGGGTGATCACCTGGGTGCCCATCAGTTCGGAGCGCAACCACAGGCGATCGCTGGGGGGGGAGGAATCGGGGCTGGAGGATGGGGTGGAGGTCAAGGCCGGGGCTGTGGGGGAGCCATGGGTGGTCAGTCGGCCCATTGTGACCCACCCCACTAGCTCAGGCCGCCGGCGGCAATCCGACCACCTGGGTATGGGCGCCCCGGGCCTGGGTGACGCCGATCGTGCGGGTGGAGGCGGCGATCATCGGGCGCCGATGGCTCACCACCAAAAACTGCGCCGTGTCGGCCTGGGCCGCGATCAGGCTCGCCAGCCGCTCCACATTCACCCCATCCAGGAAGCTGTCCACCTCGTCCAGCGCATAGAAGGGGGACGGCCGGAACCGCTGCAGGGCGAACAGGAAACTGAGCGCCGTGAGCGATTTTTCACCGCCGGACATCGCCGCCAGCCGGCGCACCGCCTTGCCCTTCGGGTGGGCCACCAGGGTGAGGCCCCCCTCCAGGGGTTGCTCTGGGTTTTCCAGCTGCAGGTGGCCCTCGCCATCCGAGAGGCCGGCGAAGATCGTGCGGAAGTGGCTGTCCACCGCCTGGAAGGCCTCCATGAAGGCCTCCTGCCGCAGGGTGGCCACCGTTTCGATCCGCAATAGCAGTTCCTCCCGTTCTTTGCTCAACACCTCCAGCCGCTCCTCCAGTTCGCTGAGGCGCTGCTCCAGCTGGGTGAGCTCCTCGAGGGCCAGCATGTTCACCGGTTCCAGGGCCTCCATGCGCTGCTGCAGGCTGCGCAGTTCCCCCTGGAGGGCCTCCAGGCCCGCCGCCCGGATCTCCTCCGGGATGGTGGGGAGGGGCTCGGGCAACTCCCGCTCCAGTTGCTCCAGCCGCAGGCCCTGGCTGCGTTGCTGTTCAGCCAGGGCCTGCAGCTCCTCGCCCAGGCGCTGGCGCTCCCAGGTGCGTTGCTGCAACGCCTGGCGCTGGCTGGCCAGTTGGGCCTCGGCGCCATCCCGGGCCCGACGGCGCTCGCCGAAGCGCTCCTGCAGTTCCGCCTGACGGGCCTCGAGCTCGCTGCGACGGGCCAGGCCCTGCTGGTGCTGCTCCTTCCAGAGCTGTCGTTCGGCCACCAGGGCGGTCACGGCCTGACCCAGGCGCTGTTCCTCCCCGGCCAGGGCCTGCAGCTGGCTGCTGAACCGTTCCGCCGCGAGGGCCCGTTCGCGCCGTTCGGCCACCAGGGCATCCCGCTGGGCCCGGGCGGCGCTGAGTTCCCGGTCGGCGGCCTCCAGCTCCCCCTGCAAGCCCTGCCAGCGGCCGCTGTCGCTGCTGGAGCGGGCCTCCGCTTCGGCCGTTTCGAGGGTCGCCAGGTTTTCGCGCAGGGGCGCCAGGCCCTCGCTGATCTCCAGCTCCCGCTGTTGATCGGCGGCCCAGGCGGTGCGCAGCTGCTGGAGGCGATCGGCCAGTTGCTGCTGGCGTTGCTGCTGGGGGGTCAGGGTGCGCTGGGAGGCCTGGCGCTCCGCCTCCAGGGCCGCCAGTCGTTGCTGCTGGTGCTGCAGGAGCGGGCGCCGCCGTTCCAGGTCCTGGGCGAGGCTGGCCTCCTGGCGGCGGCAGGCCAGCAGGCTCTCGCCGAGCTCCAGCAGGCGTCGGCGCAGGGGATCGGCCTCATCCCCCTCGGTGGCCCGGCCAAAGCTGAGCTGGCCGGAGCGCTGCTGCAGGCTGCCGCCGGTCATGGCTCCGCTTTTCTCCAGCAGTTCCCCTTCAAGGGTCACGGCGCGGCAGCGCCC
>CAIOCZ010000051.1 GCA_903856805.1 uncultured cyanobacterium
GCGGGCTGCGGCTCCGCAAGCTGGAGGCGGCGCAACGCCGGATCGGTGGGCCCGACCAGCAACCGCCAGGATCCAGCCCTGAGTGGCAATGGCCAGCTGCTGGCCAGCCTGGTGTCACGGGGGGAACGGGACACGGTGATTCTCCAGGAGCAGCGCTCGGGCCGCCTGCTGCCCCTGCCCCAGCTGCAACGCCTGGAACCCCATCGCTCCCCCTCCCTGAGCTGGAACGGCCGTTACCTGGCGCTGGTCGGCCAACAGGGCGACCGACGGCTGGTGGTGATCCTCGACCGGGCCCGGGGCCAGCTCCACCGCATCCCCTTGCCTGGGGACGTGGAGTTGGAGCGGCTGAGCCTGGCCCCCGACGGTCAACGGTTGGCGGTGGGCCTGCTCAGCCACGGCCGGCCAGCCCTGCAGCTGATCGACCTGAGCGGCCTCCTGGAGGCGGATCGCCCCGGAGGCCTGACCAGCGTCGGCGGGGGCGTGCCATGAACCGCAGTCTGGGGAAGGCGCTCGGCCCCTGGGCCCTGGTGATGGGGCTGCTGAGCGGCTGCAGCGGCGGCATGCCCCGGCCCATGCGAGACCTGGATGCCCTGCTGCTGCAGGCGGGGCCGAGCCAGGCCCCAGCCCTGGCTGGGCCCTGGCTGGCCCTGATCGGCCATCGCCACAACCGCGACCAGGTGCAACTGCTGGATCTGAACCAACGCCGGCCCGTGCCCCTGCCCGGCCTCAATCGCCCGGATGCCCAACCGTTGAGCGTGAGCGTGGATAGCAGCGGCCAACGGCTGGCGGTGGTGCGGCAACGGGAGGGGCGCACCGAGCTGGTGCTCTATCGCCGGGAGCTGATGGGCCTGGAGCCGATCGCCATGGCCCCCCCGGGGGTGCCGCGCCGGGTGGCCCTGCGCGCCGATGGCCGGGAGCTGGCGGTGGAGGTGAGCCGCAATGGGGAATGGCAGGTGGATCTGATCGCGGTTCCCTGACAAGCACAAACCCATCGAGAAACGCACCGAACCCAAGACCCTATCCGGCCTGATCCAGCTCAGGGAATCAGGCCAGCCCAATGCAGAAAAGTGTCACGGCTGATCGCCTCGATCAGCAGCACCGCCAGGAAGCCCACCATGGCGAAGCGTCCATTCACCCGCTCGGCGTAGCCACTCCAGCCGAAGGCCGGTGGGTCCGAGGTCGTGGCGCTGGTGACTGGAGATACCGGGGGGGGCGCCGGGGTCGAAACCGGGGAATCCGACGGGTCGGGAGAGGCGTTGGCAACGGGGTCAACGGTGTCGGTCATTCGCTCAGGCCTGACGGCCAAAGTCATAGCTGGCCGCAGGCATCAGCCGCCAGGCCCCCGTGCCATCCAGCTCCAGCACCGTGTCGTGATACTCCTTCAGGGTCGGCCGATGCCCCACGCTCACCACCGCGATCTCCCGTTCCACCAGCAGCTCATACAGCGCCTTCTCCGTGGTCACATCCAGGGCGCTGGTCGCCTCATCCAGCACCACGAAACGCGGACCGTTCAGCAGCAGGCGCGCA
>CAIOCZ010000052.1 GCA_903856805.1 uncultured cyanobacterium
CTGCTCAGCAAAGCCCGGTCACTCCTGAAGGCCACGGCATAGCGCTCCAGCCAGTCGAGATCCACGGCGATCCAGTCCACCTGTTGGGCTTGGCCTCGGCGGTCCAGGTAGGTCCGATCGTTGGGAAAGCGCACCAGCACTTCGCGATCTGCCAGATGGGGGATCAGGGGGGTGCTGGCCGCCACGCTGGCGCCCCGAGGGATGGGGCGGATCGCGGCCTGCGCCAGCAGCCCATGGCGCCACTGGCGCCATGGGCTGCTGTACACCCAGGGCTGAATGCTGTCGGGAATCAGCCAGGAGAGGCTGCGGTTGGGGTTTCCCGTCAGCGTCACCAGCAGGGAGAGAACGATGCAGCCCGCCCAGACGCGGCGTAGACGCCTGGAGTGGAGGGCGTGCGGATGCCGCTGCCACCAGGCGATGGCGCCGGCGAAAAGACCAGGCACCACCAGCAGCGTGTAGCGGATGTTGATGGAGAGGGGATCATTGCTGCCCTGGGCTAGCAGCAGCCCCGTTAGGGGCAGGCCCATCAGCAGCCAGCTGTCGAGGGAGATCAGCGGCACGAACAGGAGGGGCAGGCCTTGGGCCGCCAGGTAGGCCAGGGTGCGGCCAGGGGGATTGACCAGTTCCCGCAGCAGCACCAGTGGCTGGCCCAGGACCTCCTGCAACACCTCCAGGCTGCTGGCCCGGTCATGTTGAGGGATGTAGTGGCCGAAGTTCTCCACCATGAAGCGGCGGGCATTGTCGTCACTGAAGAGCGGCATCAGCACATTGGTGACCACCCCCACCCAGCCCCCGCCCCAAAGCGCAAGGGCCGCAGCCAGCCGCCAGCGCTGCGGCTGGCGAACGGCCATCCAAAGACCGACGCCGATCAGCAGAATGCCGGTGTCTTCGCGGATCAGAGGAAGGGCCAGGGCGCTGAACAGAATCAGCCAGCGGTTGCAGAGATCCAGGCCCAGCAGCAGCAGAAAGAAGCAGAGCGGTAGCTGGCAGAGGTCGGTGAAATTGCCCCAGGTGGGGCCGATCACGGTGAGGGAGGCAAAGAAGGAGAGGGCGATCCAGCTCGCCGGAGCCGGTGCGAGGTGCTGGCGGGCCAGTCGGAACAGCACCAGACCGGCGGCCGTCATCAGGCCCACCTGCACTAGGGGGAGGGCCCATTTCCCCATGACCCCTACCAGCGGCGCCCAGATCAGCAGGATTGGCGTGAAGTGCTGGCCCAGGCGGGGATAGCCCAGGGCCGGCAGTTGGCCGGCGTGCACCACGTTGCTGGAGAGTTGGGAGGAGAGGGTGCTCTCGAAGGGATGGCCGCGCAGGCTGTTCCAGAGCACCTGCAGAAAGATGCCCTGATCCATCGAGGCGGTCAGCACCTGCAGGCGCCACCACTGCAGCCCCAGCCCCACCAAGGCGAAGAGGACGGCCGCTGCCAGCACGGTGCGGTCGGCCTGCCTGGTTTTAAGGGAAGGTTCTGAAGCCTGCAGCGGATCGTGTGCGGTATTGCCATCGCTGCCCGATGTCATCTCCCCGGGCTTCCAGATGGCAGCTCGCATCCCCTAGCGGCAGTCTTTGCGCTCACCTTGTCCGAATTCTTCCTGCCAGCTCCCCACCTTGCCTGAGCAGGGGTGGGAACTCAGCCTCAAGGAATGGCTCAAGCGCGACCGCTTCGTTTTCGTGGTCTGGTGGGTTGTTGCTGCTTCCCTTGCCCCGATCGGGCGCTCGGCGGCTGGCTCACCGGCGCCACCTCATGAAAACGTTGCCTTCCCTGAAGAGGTTCTGCCCCGAGGCATTGCCCTCGGAATTCAAGTTTTCCGTTCCTCAGGGCCGATTGGGTCCCATTTTTTGATGGCTGCATCAGTTGGTTGTGTCCATCACCGCCGGCAGCGCCAGCGTTGCCACCCGTTCAAGCCCATGGCCCGCAGATCACAGCTCAGCGGTGGGGCCAGGGGGGGATCATCCCTGCGCTGGATCAACTCGAATGGCTCGAGATCGCCAGTCTCCTGCGTGCTCCGCAGTTCCCCCGGGGCTGGGTTGGCATACCACACGTAACTGGGACGGCGCAGGTCCCGCTTGCGCGCCACCAACACCCCCGGCAGCGGCCGCCCGGCCATCAGCTCCCGATCCAAAACGGTCTGCTCGTTGAGTTCCCAGTTCCACGATGGACTGCAGAACAGCAGCGCCAGGGCTGCGCACCAGCCCGTTGCCAGGGCGGGGATGGCCCAGCGCTGCCTCACCGAGCCGGGGGGCGCCAAGGCCAGGCCGCTGCCGGCCACCAGGCCCAGGCCAGCGGCCATCAACATCGGCCCCAGGGGCGCTGGGGGGGGCAGCGGTGGGGCTGGACGCGTCAGGCTGAGGGCCGCCAGGGCCAGTGCCCCTCCCCCCAGGCCCAGCCAGAGCAGTCCGATGGCTCGGCCCAGGTGGTGGGCCCCAGGCCTTGGGGTTCCGGCCTCTGGCCAGAGCTGGGCCAGGCGCGGTCCACAGGCCAGGGCGAAGGGTGGCCAGATCAGCAGGCTGTACCAGGGCAGTTGGGTGTTCAGGGGCAAGACCAGCAACAGGCTGGCCAGGGTGAGGCCCAGCACCCAACGGCCGGAGCGTTTCTGGCGCTGCTGCCAGGCCAAACGCAGGGCCCCAGGCCAGAGCGGCAGCCATGGCCAGCCTCCCTGCACCACCTGGAGCAGGGGGACCAGGGGGCCGCCGTCGTGGTTCTCCACGGTGCCGGTGAGCCGGGCCACACCCTGCTGGCCCCACATCACCAGGGCGTCGTTGCCTCGGATCAGCCCATGCCAGCCGTGCCAGGCCAGGCCGGGCAGCAGGCCCAGCACCAAGCCGCCGAGCAGGGCGGCCCAGGCCCGTCGGCTGAGATCCCGATCTAGCCAGCGCAGCGTCAGGGCCACCGCCAGCGCTGCCGGCGCCACCGGGGCCTTGAGCAGTAGCAAGGCACTGGTCCCCAGGCCCGCCCCGATGCCGCCCAGCCAGCGGCTGCGGCACTGCTGCTCGCTGGCCAGCAGCAGCCCCAGCCACACCAGCGCCATGGCGCTCAGCTGGCTGCCATCGAGCATCGCCAGGCGCCCGTGGCGGGCCAGGGGCAGCAGGGTGACGGTAACCAGCGCCGTGGCCAGGGCGGCCCGGGGTTCCTCCGGACGCAGGCGCCGCTGCACCAGGGCCAGGAGCGGCACCAGCAGGCTGGAGAGCAGGGCCGGCGCCAGGCGGATCACGCCCTCGGGCGGCAGGGCCCGGTCATGGCTGCCGCTGCCGAGGCGCCAGAGCTGGATCACCCCGGCGATCAGGAGATGCAGCCCTGGGGGTTTGTTGCGGTACGGCTCGCCCAGGTAGGTGGGCAGGAGGACGTCTGGCCAGGAGCGCTGACTCAGCTCCAGGGCCACCCGGGCCACGATGCCCTCATCCCAGTCCCGCAGGGGCACGGCGCCCAGCTGAATCAAGGCCAGCAGGAGGGTCAGGAGCCACAGTCCCAGCAGGGCGGGCCAGAAGCGGGAGCGAAGGATTGCGGCCATGGAGAGGGAGGCGGTCGCAGGCCGGCCAATCTCGTTAGGATCGCAGTGTCCTGTCAGCAGTGGCGTGGTTCAGGTGTTGGGGCGCTCGTCGCCGCATGTCCTGAATCGAAGGCGTCGCCGGCTGGCTCCATGCCCCACAGGAGGAGGTGTCCATGATCTCAAGTTGTTCGATTCAGGGTCTGCTGATCGCGGAGAACGCCGGTTGATTCGGCGCTGAATTCCTGATCAAACGGTTCCGCGACAGAGCGGACCCGGCGAGAGCCCCCGGTTCGCCCAGTGTGAGCCGGGGGCATCGTTTATGGCGTGCCAGAGGCGGGGGCTTGCAGGTCGGTGGTCACCGCCTGGATGGCCGTTGGCAGGTTGCGGTGCAGGGCCGGCAGGGCGGTCAATCGGCCGGAGAGCAGGTCGCTGAGATCGCCTAGGGCTCTGGGGATCGGTTGGCGCGACTGGGAGGGCGGCAGGGCCGCCAGGGCCTCCCGCGCCTGGCCTGGCTGCCAGTTCGCCAGGCGCACCACGGCGCGATAGCTCGCCGGCCAAGGGATCTCGGGATGGCGCCGCTGCAGTTGGCCGTACCAGTCGGCGGCTTCGTCGGGGCGGTTGCGCAGGGTCGCGAGCAAGCCCAGGCTCCAGAGGGCTTGGTCGTTGCCTGGATGGCGCCGTAGTTGTCGATGGGCCCAGGCACGCACGCGTTCTTGGTAGAGGAAATGGCCGTCGAGTTGGTGCTCGGGTCCGATCGCCTCAAACACCCTTGCAAGGCCGGCCGGACCCCGGCTCAGGCCCTGGGCCATGGCGATGAAACTCGGGTCAAAGTGTTCGGCCGGGGGAGCCTTGGTGCGGCGATGCCACAGCTCCACCTGGCGTCCGCGGGTCCAAGGCCAGTGCGCGATGGCTTCAAAGCGGCCGTCCTGGCGCACCTTGGCGCTCAACTGGCGCAGGCGTCGGCTCCGGGTGCCCTGGTCACCGCTGGCCAGCAGGAACCAGTCACTCCGCCGCAGGGCCAGAGCATGCTCCTCGGTGTGTTTCCCCAGCTGTCGCCCCAGGATCTGACCCCCCTGGCGCCGACCGATGCTGGTCACGGAATGCTGGTTCAGATCCCGGGAGTCCGGCACTACCACCAGGGTCGTGGGTTGGTCGTGGGTGGCCTGTCGCAGCCTGGCCATGACCTCAGATAGGGGCGCGGGCGCCGTCCGATCGATGCGGGCCGCGGCGCCGTTGGCGCTGACGCCGGCGGCACTGATCAGACCCAGGGCCAGCCCGGGCACGGCGGCGGCTGGTCCCCAGCGGCGTTGCAGGGCCAGGCCGATCTGCCACCAGCCGCGGGCCAGGATGAGCAGCAGCAGGGGCAACACCGGAGCGATGTAGCGGGAATCCTTGTTGGGGCTCAGGGTGGTCAACAGCCCGCCCGCCAAGGTGCAGCCGATCAGCCATCCCCATCCAGGTGGCAGGGCTTGAGCAGGGCGGCGCAGCCCGCTGGACAGCCGCTGGCGGTGCCGCCAGGCAGCGAGCAGGCCCCCCGCCAGGCCTGGCACCAGGAGCACCAGTCCGAGCTGTTGGGGCAGCAGGAGTGGATACCAGGCCAGCGAGGCCAGGCTTAGGGGTGGAGGATCTCCTTCCGCCGCCGCCGATTCGACGACGGCCCGGTTGGTGCCCCCAAGGGTGGTGATCCAGTTGTGGTGCAGCCACGGCA
>CAIOCZ010000053.1 GCA_903856805.1 uncultured cyanobacterium
ATCCCCTTGCTGATCATCTACTTTGGCCTGGAGGAGCTCCCCAAGGTGCTGTTGATCTTTATCGGCACTTTTTTCTTTAATACCTTGATGATCATGGATGCGGTGAAGTTTGTCCCGCGGGAGCTCGTCGAAACAGCCCTCACACTTGGAGGCAAAGGCTTGCCTGTCCTCACCCGGGTTGTGGCCCCGTTTATTGCCCCTCAGGTGTTGGACGCCTACCGCATTAACATGGCCTCGGCCTGGAATTTGGTGATTGTGGCGGAATTGGTGGCCGCCACAGAGGGCTTGGGTAAGCGCATCAGCCTGGCCCAGCGATTTCTTCGCACCGATGAGATCTTTGTCGGCTTGATTGTGATTGGCTTGATCGGCTTGGCCATCGATCTGGGCTTCCGCTTCCTGATGCGCCGTGCCTGCGCTTGGGCTAACTGAACAGCGAACCATGCATCTCCAGGTCTCCAACGTCTGCAAGAGCTTCGGCCATGGCAAAGCTGCTAAGCTGGTGCTCGACAACGTGTCGTTTGAACTCCACTCCGGACAATTTGTCGCCCTGGTGGGCAGTTCAGGCTCCGGGAAGTCCACGGTGATGCGCCTGATTGCTGGCCTTGAATCCATCTCCAGTGGCGCTATCTCCATCGACGGCCAGCCGGTGACCGGTCCGGGCTCCGATCGGGGCATGGTGTTCCAGAAGTACAGCCTCTATCCCTGGCTCAGTGCCGCCCAGAACGTGGCTTTTGGCATGGAACTCCAGGGTCGTTCCCGTACGGATGTGCGCGAACGCACCAGTTACTTTCTCGAGGTGGTCGGACTGGCGGATTCGGCCCGGTGCCTGCCCCGGGAGCTCTCCGGTGGCATGCAGCAGCGCATTGCCATTGCCCGTGCCCTGGCCGCCGAGCCCAAGGTGTTGCTGCTGGATGAACCCTTCGGCGCTCTTGATATTCAGATCCGTGAATCGATGCAGGAGTTTTTGCACCAGCTTTGGCAGCGCACTGGCCTCACGGCGTTGCTGATCACCCACGACCTCGAAGAGGCGTTACTCCTGGCCAATCGCGTTCACATCATGGCGCCGAATCCTGGGCGCCTTGTGCGCAGCGTTGAGATGACCCTCGATCGTGCCCCGATGGCACAGCTGCGGGTGTCTCCCGAGTTTCTGGCCCTGCGGGAGGACCTGGCCCAGGGCCTGCGGGTCCTCGAACCGAACCTGCAGCCATGACCAATCCGGCTGGATCGCCGCAGCACTTCTTGCCGGCCTCGGCCTATGGCTCTGCGGCCACGGCCCAGCAGGAACGGGAGCGCTATGCCCCGCGCTTTTGGCATCCCGTCACCACGGTGGATGCCCTGCCATCGGGTCACGGCCTCGCGCTTGAGATCCAGGGCCTGCCGGTGCTGCTCACCCTCAGCGGCGACACCCCCACCGCCTTTATCAATCGCTGCCCCCATCGCGGCGTGGCCCTGCTGGCGGCCAACTCCCAGGCCCAGGCCTGTCGCCGCCTGGTGTGTCCCTATCACGGCTGGACCTACAACCTGCAGGGGGAGCTGCTGGCCGCCGCCCGTGAGAACGACTTTCTCGCTCCCTTTGATCGCCGCCAGTGGCCCCTCCAGCCCCTCGCCTGCCGGGTGTTGGCCAACCTGATCTGGGTGGCGATCGGCGCTGACCCCCTCCCGCTCGAGCACCAACTCGATCTGGTGCTCGAAGAAGCTGGCGATCTGCTGCATCAGCCCCGGGTGCTGCTGGCACGGCAGAGCCTCCGCTTGGCGTGCAACTGGAAGATCGCCCACGACAACACCCTCGACGACTATCACGTCGCCATCGCCCACCCCACCACCCTGCATCGCGAGCAGGGGCCGGTGCGCCACTACCGCCACGCCCTCAGCCGGCATGGGTCCCTGCTGGCCACCCCCTACCCCAGCGGGGGGGAGTTCCTCACCTTCGGCCTCGCCCCCTGGACCCATCTGCTGTTTTGGCCCGATGGACGGATGGCTGTGATCAGTTTCCCTCCCCTCGATCTCCAGCACTGCCGCATGGAGGTGTGGCTCCTGGGCGACCCGAGCCTCCGCTCCGGGGCCGAGGCTTGGCTGCAGGAGGTGCTCCGCTTTCTCGAGGAAGACCGGCAGCTGGTGGAATCGGCCCAGATTGGCTATGCCAGTGGCCTGGTGCCGGGCCCGCCCCATCGCCTCGAGCAGCGCCTTCTGCAGCACCAGGCCCTCTACGCCGAACTGATGGGGTTCAGCGCTCCAGAGCTCCAGCCCTGATCCAGGCCCCCAGGCGGCTGTTGATCTCGTCGAGATCGGCCACCGGCTGGGCCGTGAACGGCACTTGGGGCAAGTAGCCATCCGGACCGAATTCCGGGGTGAACGTGCGAGGCGTCAAGCCACGGGCCTGCTGCGACTGGCTGAACAGCTGCCAGCAGCGGCGATGGGCCTCCAGGGCTTCGGCCCATTCCGGCGCAAAGGGGTGTCCGACGGACGGGCCTTGGGCGTGGCCCACCCGCCCATGGAGGTGATCCACCCGTTCGGCCATGGCCTGGATGGGGGCCAGTTCCGGGGTCATCAGCCGTTCGGCTACCGCACACCAGTGGCTCAGATCCGCGGTGAGGCGCAGATCGGGATAGGTGCTCAGCCAATCGCCGATGCTCCAGGGGTTGAACAGGCTGCGGGAGCGATGGGTTTCGAAGCTCACCGGCACGGGCGTGGCCACGGCCAGCGCGACCGCTTCGCTCCAAAAGTCCCGTTGCTGATCTGGCTCCCAGTGATCGCAGCCTGCGATCACGCTGATCCGAATCGGTTCCAGCTCCAGGGCCTGGTTCCGTTGCTCCCGCAGGTCCCGCAGGTGCTGCTCAGGCCCCAGCCCAAGGGTCGGCACATAGTCGCCTCCGGTCACGATTTCCACGATCAGGCCCTGCTGGGCGGCGCTGAGGGCCCCCCGGATC
This sequence comes from uncultured cyanobacterium, assembly GCA_903856805.1. Classification (GTDB taxonomy): domain Bacteria; phylum Cyanobacteriota; class Cyanobacteriia; order PCC-6307; family Cyanobiaceae; genus Cyanobium. The sequence continues at coordinate 2,928 of CAIOCZ010000053.1, forward strand.
TGCGGCGCCGTCAGCGGGGCGAGGCAGGGATGGCGAAGATTGGCCTCCAGGCCATCGAAGCCCTGCTGGGCTGCCTGGTGCTGCGCCTGGGCCAGGCTGCCGCCGAATCCCCAGAGGCTCTTGAACAGCAGCAGCGCACTCACTGCGAGCTCTCCTGGGTGAACAGATCCGGCTGGATGTCGAGGTACACCGCCTCCTTGAACAGGGCCTGTTTCGCCTCCGCATCCTCCCGTTGGAGCGCATCGGCATAGCGCTGGCGCAGAGAATCGATCAGGGCCTGGCGTTGGGCGTCACTGCTGGCCATGGTCTTGTGGTTGCCTCAGATGGCAATGTAGACAGGGTGGATGGGAGGCCCGGACAGCGGACCCGGTACAGGGTGGTCACAGGGTTGCCAGCAGAGGCTGACTGGACAATCCTCTCAAAGTTTGGATTTCTAGTCTCAAAATAACAAATCCTGAATTAGTATGGGGCTTTCAAGGCAATCCATGGATGGCCGTGGCGTGGGTCAAAGTCACGTTGCTGCGGTTGATGTTGTGGTGATTGGTGCGGGCCTGTCGGGGCTGATTGCGGCCCGGGAGCTCGAGCAGAAGGGTTACAAAGTAACTATTTTAGAGGCGCGCCAGCGAATCGGGGGGCGTTGCGTCCGTCAGCGGACGATTCAGAACTGGTGGCTCGACCTCGGAGGCCAATGGATGGGTCAAACCCATCACCTGTTTCAATCCTTGGCCAAGGAGCTGGGTATTCAGGTCTTTGACAGTTACATTGATGGCAAAACCGTTCTGATTTGGAAGGGCAAGAGAGTCGTTGTTCCCATGCAGGGGGACTGGGCTACAAGCTTTCTGGATGTGTCCTACGACGATCTGCCGGTTTCGCCCAAGGACCGTGAAGCCGCCCAGTTGTTGCATCGTGAATTCCTGAGTCTGGTGAACACGATTGATGCAGAACGTCCCTGGGTTTCACCCCAGGCCCGAGCACTTGATACCCAGACCATTGAGAGTTGGATGCGTGATCGTACCGATTCCGACCTGGCCCACTACATCCTGAAGTGGTACACGCGAGTTGGAGGTTCGGGTGGATTTGAGCCTGGTGATTCCTCGATCCTGCACCTGGCGCAAACACAAAAAGCCTCTCCGCAAGGGGAGGTGTCGGAAGCGTGGCTGCTCTACGGGGCTGCCGGGCAGATCCCCCCATTGTTGGCGCGGCAGATCAAGGGAGAGATCCGCACCAATGCCGCGGCTCAGACCGTGTCACGTCAGGCGGATGGCCGCTATGAGGTGAAGGCAGTCGATGGATCCTGCCTTCGTTGTCGTGCCGTGGTGGTCGCGCTACCCCCGGCCCTGCGCACTCGGATTGTGTTTGAGCCTGGCCTGCCAGCCCAGGTGTCGGGTCTGCTGCAACGCTCGCCCATGGGTTCGATGTTCAAGATTATGTGCGTGTATCCCACCGCCTGGTGGCGTGAACAAGGACTGAATGGATATGGGCAAGGCAATCTGCCCACGGTGGAACTCACCGCCGATTCGTCGCCTCCCTCGGGGAAGCCCGGCGTTCTGGCGGCCTTTGTGGCGGCTGATCGGGCGGTGAGCCTGGCTCTGAAAACCCCGCGGGAACGGCGTCAGGCGATCTTGGCCGATCTGGTCCAATTCTGGGGGCAACGAGCTGGAGATCCCGAGGATTATGTGGAGATCAATTGGGGTGAAGAAACGTGGACCACGGGCGGCTTCACCTCCTACATGACACCTGGCGCCTGGACGAGCTTCGGCCCTGCCTGGCGGGAGCCGGTGGGCCGTGTTGTCTGGGCGGGAACGGAGTCGTCACCACGGTGGGCGGGTTTTTATGAAGGGGCGATTCAGGCCGGTCTGGAGGCGGCCAAGACCGTTGAATCCGTCCTGGCCTGAGTCACCTGTTCAGGCTCTGGCCTGGATGATGGATCGATGACCGACCGACGCCGGACGGAGTGTTGCGGTGGTGACGGCCACCACGAGGCCCCTGGAGCGTCCCCAACCCAAAACAATTGGGAAATCATCCCGAAGATGATCAGGAAACAATCGGGCTGGTCCGTTCAAGCCATGGCCGTGCGGGGCATGCTTCCATAGGCTCACCGGCAAAAGGTATGTTTTCTGTCAATTTAGGCATTGTGATTTTGAGTGGTTGATTGCCTTGCTTTGCGGAAAATTACTACGGGAAGGATCGGGTCTAATTTTGTTGAACTTTAACCTCGGCGTCGCTCGATCCGTGGCGCTTTTAAGGCATTATTAATGTCACTAGCAGAAGTAGTGCCATGGTTGCCCCATTCAGCTCCACGGTTGGCCTCACCCCTGAACAGCTCCTCGCCGCCCTGGTCGACCCCGCCGGCGGCGTGGCCATCGAAGCCGGCAGCGTGCAGGTGCGTGCCTCCGCCGACTCCGCCATCAGCCTCTACGACGGCAGCCTGGCCCCCCTTGGCATCGGCGCCGGGCTGCTGATCACCTCCGGCACCGTCCCCGGCACCACCAACACCGTGGGCTGGTTCGGCCAGAGCAATGCCTACGCCAGCGGCTTCATGAATGGCGACGCCGACATCGACGCCATCATCAACCGCGTTTTCCAAACCAAGTCGTACGACGCCACCTCCCTCTCCTTCGCCTTTCGGATCACCGATCCCACCGCCGTATCGATCAGTTTCGACCTGGTGTTCGGCTCGGATGAATATCCCGAATGGGTGGATCAATTCGTGGATGCGGCGGTGGTGATCATCAATGGGGTGAACTATGCCCTCTTTGAGCAGAATCCCAACCGGCCCCTGAGTGTCCTCTCCCCCAACCTGGCGGCGGGCTACTTCCAGAACAACGCCAATAATTCCCTGCCGGTGGAATACGACGGCGTCAGCCGGGTGTTGCGCATCGTGGCCCCGATCCTCGGGGGCGGCGCCCTCAACACCATCAAGATCGCCGTTGCCGACGCCGGCGATCACATCTACGACAGCGGCCTGTTCATCTCCGGTCTGCGGGCCGGCACCACCCCGGGCCAGGGCCTGGTGACCCGCCCCAGCAGCCCCTGCACGGACTCCAGCGACTACGTCAGCGGCGGCCTCGGCGGCGAATCGTTTGATCTGCTTGGGGGGGACGACAGTTGCTTCGCCGGCGGCGGCAGCGACATCGTGGATGGCGGCGCCGGCAACGACACCATCGATGGCGGCAGCGGCGACGATTTCCTCAAGGGCGGCGCCGG
>CAIOCZ010000054.1 GCA_903856805.1 uncultured cyanobacterium
CACGAGGCGGGGGCCGCGGCCGGCCGCGATCTGCTGGTCGCCCGGCATCGCGGTCGGGCGGCGCTGATCAGTCGCAGTGGCGATGGTTTCAGTTGTCGTCAAGCCGCCCAGCTGGCGGCGGGCCTGGGGGTCCTGCGCTTCGATTGGCTCCTGCTGTTGGATCCGGTGGCGATGGCGGATCCCGCCTGTTGGCAGCGGCAGGCCGGGGTGGTGCTGGCCACCGGCGCGGCGGGGCCGCCGTTGCTGGCCGGCCAGCGGCTGGCCAGTGCCGGTCTGGCGGTGCAGGCCCTGGCGATGGACAGTCAGGCCCTGCGGCTCAGCCTGGGGGACCACCGCTGGTTGTTGCTGCCCGATCGCCAGGCCCTGTGGAGTTGGCAGACCCGGGGGGAGGCGCTGCCCGCCGGCCTGTGGCTGGGCTTCCAACCCCAGCTCCGCGACCGCCAGGTCCTGCGGGCTCCGGCCCTGCGCCAGGTGTGGGTGAGCGGCCCACCGCCAGCCCCGCTGCCCCCTGGCTGGCGGGCCACCGGTGCCCGGGGATCGCTGCAGACCGGCGTGGGCTGACGGCTCCGTAGAGTGACCTCACCCCAAGCCGATCTGCCGGCGTCATGGCGCCAGGGGATTGGGCTCGGGTGATTGGAGAGGTGGCTGAGTGGTCGAAAGCGAACGACTCGAAATCGTTTGAAGGGCAACCTTCCGTGGGTTCGAATCCCACCCTCTCCGTTCTTCTCCCATGGACTGGGGTCGATTATTTTGGGATGATCTGATCTGCTGCGTTGGTCGATCTCGACGTCCTCACCGCACTCGATGCACTGCAGTGGTTGAGAACGGCAGACGAAGTGACCAGGCGGTTCGGCATCAGTGCTTCGTCCGTGAGCAGGCAGTCGCGAAAGTGTCTGGAAATTTTTGACGTTCAACTCTTGCGTACTCACGGTGAGTGGAATGTTGTTGGTGACCCATCCTTGCTCCTTTTGGAGCGGCGGGTGCATCAGGCTGCTCGTTGGCTGGGACGCCGGTCCCTCAGGTTGGAGGCCACCTATTGGTCGGGGCCGCTCCTGTGTTCGCCACCCCCGAATCACTGGATTCTGGGCCTTTCAAATATCGTGGGCATCTCCAGAAACTTTCAGCTCGTAAGAGATCGTATTGTCGATGCCTGTGTCGTTGGATTGCCTGATATTCCCGATGGTGGTGATCCGGATTTGGCGGTGAAGACCCTCTCCTCCATGCCCGTTTTCTTTGTCGCCTGTCCAGATCATCCCCTGGTAGGTCGCTCCCATCTTTCCTATGAAGATATTGCGGAATATCCAACTCTGGCTCTGCCTGAAGGCTCCTATCCCAAGGTGGAGAAATCCCTAAGGTCCATCGGGCTTTGGAATGACGTCGTTCGAATGTCCCGTTACCGGCGGGAGGTCTGGGAGGGGCGGACGGAGGCGGAGCTCACCATCGGCTACGGAACCGTGCTCAGTCGGGAGGTGAGCGGCGGCCCCTCGGTGCGTCTTCCCCTGGAGTTGCCGTTGGCCTCCGGAGAGGCCATTGTGGTGAGGAAAGAGTATTTGGATCACCTCAAGTTCACAGCTTTGTGTGATTTCGTCCTCTCGCGTTTGCTCCCATTTTCTCTCCGATATCCTGAGATTCAGTTGTTGGAATCGCCTGCAGGGGGCTGGGGTGGCCACGCTTGAACCCCTGGGCCGGCGGGCCGCCGGCCTTCCCGGTGCCTGAACCCCTCGACTCAGCTCGATAGACTCCTTCCGCTTTTCTTTAGATTGCATGCGCGGTCTGTTCGACGGCTGCTCCAGCTGCAGGAATTTCTCGGGATGTCAGGGCGCTACCGGGTTCTGCCGGGTGTCGGGCGCCATTTTGGTGCCGGCCTGGGGGCTGGGACGGGGCTGTCCCTATTGGACGGCCCAGGGGGCGCTGAACCCGCGCATGCAGCCTCCTGTTCAGGAGTGAAAGAGCAGGACGAGACCCGACTTCACCTGGTGAAACTCCCGCTCCTCCCGGCTGAGATCCAGGCCCACCTGCAGTCCTTCCTTCAGCGCCACATCGAACGGGGGGGACGATGGTGCCGCCCCGTCACTCCACAGGGCCGCGATCCCTACCGGTGTGGCGTGCCAGCGGAAGCAGGGGGTGCGCCCGATCGAAGGCTCCTGCAGTGCATCTTCTAGCAGCTCCCGGATCGGCATCATCTCCAGGCTTGGCCCACCACGTCAGTCGCCCCAGCTTCGGAGGGGGGCGGCGGCCATGGAAGGGAGCCGAAGGTTTTTGTGATATCGCTTCTAAGTTGAACCGCATGGCTCTGTTGCCCAGTCCGGTTGCGCTTGTTCACGAGTGGTTTACCCCCCGTTCCGTGGGGGGGTCCGAATTGGTGGCGCAGCAAATTGATGGCCTCTTGCTGGATCAGGGGCTTGACCCCCGTCTCCATGCCCTCGTGGACGGCGAGAGTTGCCGCCCGGGCAGCTGGCTGTATGGGCGCACGGTGCGAACCAGCTTCATCCAGGGACTTCCCTGGGGAGTCAGTCATGTGCAGCAGTATCTGCCCCTGTTGCCGCTGGCGATCGAACAGCTCGATCTAGCGGGTCACCCCCTGGTGATCAGCAGCAGCCACCTGGTGGCGAAGGGGGTTCTCACCGCTCCCGATCAACTGCATCTGAGTTACGTCCATACCCCGGTGCGCTACGCCTGGGATCAGATGCACCCCTATCTGGCCAGTTCGGCCCTGGCCCGAGGCCCGTTGGGTCCCCTGGTGCGGTGGCAGTTGCATCAGCTTCGTCAATGGGACGTTCTCAGCAGCCTGCGGGTGGATGGCTTCCTAGCCAACTCCCGCTTTACGGCCCGGAGGATCGCTCGTTGCTGGCGTCGGCCCGCCACGGTGCTTCATCCACCCGTGGCCGTGGAGCGCTTCCGCTGGGACCAGCCCCGCGATGACGTTTACCTCAGCCTCTGTCGCCTTGTGCCCAACAAGCGGGTGGATGTGGTGGTGGAGGCCTTCAATCGCACCGGCCTGCCGTTGGTGGTGATCGGCGATGGGCCCGAGCGGCGGCGATTGATGGCGCTGGCCCGACCCAACATCCGCTTCCTGGGCCGGTGCGATGACAACGAAGCCGGCCAGTGGTTGGAACGTTGCCGGGCCTATGTGTATGCAGGTTTGGAGGATTTCGGCATCGCGCCGGTGGAGGCCATGGCCGCTGGGGCTCCGGTCATCGCCTATGGCGCCGGCGGCATTCTGGACAGCGTTCGCTGCCTGGAAAGCGGCGCTACTGCCCCGACCGGTCTGCTCTTTGGCGAGCAGACCGGTGCCAGCCTGGCGCAGGCCCTGGAGGCGTTCGAAGCCGATCGTCTCTGGCAGCGGCTGCCGGCGGAGGGCCAGCGCCGCTGGGCGGACCGGTTTGGGCCGGCCTGCTTTCGCACCCGCCTGTTGGCCGAGCTGGAGCGGCAGTGGGATCGCCATCAACGCCGCCTCCATCGGGATGGCCTGCCGGTGCGGCTGACTGTGCCTCTGGCTTGAGTGGCCTTGGCTGCTGGTGGCGGCAAGGTTGCCCTCTTTAGATAGCTTGACAGCGGTGGTGGTCCATGCTTTCCCGGTTCGGATCCTCGGAACTGGTTGCTCCCTCTCCCCTGGTTCCGGTCCTGGATCGGTCCTCCGCCGGATTGATGCGCTTGCAGTCGCGCCGGTCGCGGATGCTCAAGCGCAGCGGCGATGTGCTGTTTTCCCTGCTTGCCCTGGCCCTGGGAGCCCCCCTGTTTGTCCTGCTCGGGCTGCTGGTCAAACTCAGCTCCCCGGGTCCAGTGTTCTATGTGCAGCAGCGGGTGGGCCGCGGCTACCGCAGTTTCGGCTGCATCAAGTTCCGCACCATGCGCCGCGATGCCGATCGGCTGCTTTCGGCCCTGCTGGCCGAATCGCCAGATCTGAAGGAGGAGTTTCGCAACGACTTCAAGCTGCGTCACGATCCTCGGATCACGCCGCTGGGGAAGTTTCTGCGCCGTTCCAGCCTCGATGAATTACCCCAGTTTTTGAACGTCTTGAGGGGGGAGATGAGTGTGGTCGGTCCCCGTCCCATCGTGCGCAAGGAGCTGCCGCGCTATGGAGACCGCATGGACGAGGTGCTCGCGGTACGGCCCGGCCTCACGGGCCTCTGGCAGGTGTCCGGTCGCAACAATCTCAGCTATGCGGAGCGGGTGGCTTTGGACGTGCGCTATGCGCGCCATCGCAGTCTGCGCCTTGATTTAACGATCCTCTGGCGCACGATGGCGGTGATCCTCGATCCCCGGGATCGCGGCGCCTACTGATGGGCTAGGGCTTCGCTGACCGCCATCGCCAGCATGGGTCCAGCGGCGGCCAGCAGCCACAATCCTTCGAGGCGATCACTGAGCTGCAGGATGCGCTCTACACCAGCCTGGTCGGGGGCGGGCTGATGGCCAGCCAGCAGCGGTTTGGCCTTGGGGCCATCGGCGTAGTGGTTCAGGCCCCCGAGCCGTAGCTCGGCCGTGTGGGCATAGGCCGCCTGGGAGACGCCGGCGTTCGGGGAGGGATCGGAGGCCCCATCCCTCAGGGCCTCCCGCAGCAGCCGGTTGGTGGCCCCCAGCCGTCCTGCCGCCAGCGGCAGACTGAGGGCCACCAACCGGCAGGCCGGCCAGGTGAGCAGGTCGTCGAGACGGGCGCCGGCGGTGCCGAGCCAGCGCAGCCGACCGTGGCGGTAGCCCAGCATGGAATCGAGGGTGCTGGCGGCCTTGAAGGCCCAGGCCAGGCACAGGGGCCCGGGCAGGGTTGGGTCAACACTCACCAGCGCAGCCCCCACGAGCATCCAGAACAGCGGGGCAAACAGGCCATCCACGGCATTTTCGGCCGCCGTTTCGGCCGCCGCCCGCAGCACGTCGGCGGCGTCCAGGCGACTCACGTCCCGCCCCACGATCCAGGCCAGGCGCCGCCGGGCCGTCGCCAGGTCCGGCAGGGCCTCCAGCACCTGTTGCACCGCCTTCTTCAGGCTGCGACCCGCCAGGGCACTGGCCAGGCCAATCACGAGCAACGGCAGGCCCAGGGCGGGCCAAGGCTGGGAGAGTTGTTCGATGCCCCAGCCCGCCAGGCCGCTGCTCCCCACCACCACCAGGGTGATCCCCACCCCGGCTAGGCGCAGGTAGCCGGGCCGATCGCCGGCCCAGGCTTCGGCGGGCCCACGCAGGCGGGTGATGGCTTGGCCCATCACCTGCACGGGGTGCAGCCAGGAGCGGGGATCCCCAATCAGTTGGTCGAGGCCTGCGGCGACGACCACGGCGGCGAGGGGAATCGGGGCGAAGGTGCCCATCGGCCCCGCTTCTCGGAGGATCAGGCGGCCTTCAGCCAGCTGAACATCGAACGCAATCCCTTGCCCACCTGTTCGATTGGGTGCTGGGAATCGCGGTCGCGGATCTTCTGCATCTCCGGTTTGCCGGCATCGCACTCGGCCACGAAGTTACGGGCGAAGGTTCCGTCCTGGATGTCGCTCAGAATGCGCTTCATCTCGGCCTTGGTGTCGGCGGTGATCAGGCGCGGGCCGGACACGTAGTCGCCATATTCGGCGGTGTTGGAGATCGAATCGCGCATGGCGGTGAGCCCCCCCTTCACCATCAGATCCACGATCAGCTTCACTTCGTGCAGGCACTCGAAATAGGCCAGTTCGGGCTGATAACCCGCCTCCACGAGGGTTTCGAAGCCGGCCTTCACCAGCTCACTCAGGCCACCGCACAGCACGGCCTGTTCACCGAACAGATCGGTTTCGGTTTCTTCCTTGAAGTTGGTTTCAAGGATGCCGGCGCGGGTGCCACCGATGCCTTTGGCGTAGGCCATGGCCAGGGCCCTGGCATTGCCTGAGGCGTCCTGTTCGATGGCGAAAAGGGCAGGAACGCCCATGCCGTTTTGATATTCCCAGCGCACGGTGTGACCAGGGCCCTTGGGGGCGATCATCACCACGTCCACGTCGGCGGGGGGTTGAATCAACCCGAAGCGGATGTTGAAGCCGTGGGCGAAGCTCAGCACCTTGCCCGCACTGAGGTGGGGAGCGATCTCAGCGTCATAAACCGCCTTCTGGAATTCATCGGGCAGAAGCACCATGATCCAGTCGGCCTTGGCTGCCGCGGCGGCCACGCTCAGCACCTCCAGGCCGTCGGCCTGGGCCTTGGCCGCCGAACGGCTGCCCTCATAGAGGCCCACGACCACGTTCACGCCGCTGTCCTTGAGGTTGAGGGCATGGGCATGGCCCTGGGAGCCGTAGCCGATGATGGCCACCGTCTTGCCGGAGAGGAGCGTCAGATCGGCGTCCTGGTCGTAAAAAAGCTGGGCCATTCCGGGCGGCGGGCGGGAGCAAAGAGCGAGCCTACCCAAGCGTCCCCGCAGGACCTGGGATGGGGGATCGTGGTTGGGGGCGGCAGCAGGGGTTGGCCGGCAGGAATGGGCAGGTTTTCTGGATCTCCTTAGGCTTCAGCCAACTTGGGATGGCCCATTTCCATGGACGTGCTCAGCCCCAGCCATCAGGCCATTGCCGACCTGTTCGATGCCCACATGGCGGCTGAGATGAAGGGGGATCTGGAGGGCACCATGGCCACCATGGACGCCGACCCTCACCTCATCAACATGGCGTCGGGAACTGGGGGCGTTGGGACCGCCTGGGTCCGCGACTTCTATGCCCACGATCTGATCGGCCAGTTCTTTCCTGCCGATGTCGAATTCATCCGGATTTCGCGCACCATCAACGACGAACGGTTGGTGGATGAGTGGGTGATCCGTTTCACCCACGATAAAGTGATGACCCACTTGCTCTCGGGGGTGGCCCCAACCGGTCGGCGGGTGGAGATGGCCTTGGCGCTGGTGGTGGGGGTTCGCGACGGCAAGGTGGCCTACGAGCACGTCTACTGGGATCAGGCCGGTCTCCTGGCCCAACTGGGCCTGCTTGATCCCACCGGTCTTCCGATCGACACCACCACCGCCGCCCGGCTGCTGGCGGCGACCGGCAAGGGTTGAATCCAAGCTTGCCGTTGAGGGGCGGATCCGAACGAGCGGGGCGCGATTCTTAACATCCTCTGGCGCCAAGAATAAGCCGGGGTGGATTGCACCGGTGGGGTCTTCAAGCCAACGCCCTGAATGATCCCAGAAGGCGATCAGGCTTCGTTGGGATGGGCAATCACCCGGTCAATCAGGCCATACTCGACCGCCTCGGCGGCACTGAGGAAGTAGTCACGGTCCGTGTCCTTGGCGACCTTCTCCACGGGTTGGCTGCACATGTCGGCCAGGGACAGGTTGAGCATGTCCTTGATGCGCAGGATCTCGCGGGCTTCGATTTCGATGTCGCTGGCCTGTCGCTGGCTCGTGCCCCCCAGGGGTTGATGGATCATGATCCGGCTGTGGGGAAGGGCCAGCCGTTTGCCCTTGGTGCCCGCCGCCAGCAGGAAGGCGCCCATGGAGGCTGCCAAGCCCACGCAGATCGTCACCACATCTGATTTCACATATTGCATCGTGTCAAAAATGGCCAAGCCCGCCGTGACGGAGCCCCCCGGAGAGTTGATGTAGAGATAAATCGGCTTGGAATTGTCCTCGGAGTCGAGATAGAGCATCTGAGCCACCAGGCTGTTGGCCACCCCATCGCTCACCTCCTGGCCCAGAAACAGGATCCGTTCCACCCCAAGGCGGGTGTAGATGTCAACCCAGCGCTCGTACTGGCTTCCGGGCAGGCGGTAAGGAACGCTGGGAGTGCCGATAGGCATGGGTCGGATCGGGGGAGAGGGGGGCGGCGGTGGAAAGAAAGGAAAAGGGGCTCAGCCGATGCCGGCGGCCGTGGGCAGGGGGGCCGGCAGTTGCTTCTGGCTGGTAAGCACCCGGTCGATCAGGCCGTAGTCGAGGGCTTCCTGGGCGGTGAGGTAGGTCATCCGATCGGAGTCCCGGGCCAGCTCCTCCACCGTTTTGCCGGTGTTAAGGGAAAGCATCTCAAGCAGCGTCTGTTTGTTGTGCAGCACTTCCTTGGCCCGGATCTGGATGTCACTGGCCTGGCCTCGGGCACCGCTACGGGGCTGGTGCAGCACGATCGAAGCGTGGGGCAGGGCCGCCCGGTGCCCCTTGGTGCCGGCGGACAGAATCATGGCCGCGGTGCCCATCGCCTGGCCGATGCAAATCGTGTGGACGGGAGGTTTCACATAGCGCAGGGTGTCGGCAATGGCAAAGGCTTCGGTTTCAAAACCAATCGCATCACCCGAATACCAGCTAGTCCCCGTGGAGTTGATATAGAAGAAAATCGGTTTCTCTGGGTTGTCGAATTCCAAATACAACAACTGGGCGATGATCAGTTCAGTGACATCGATGCCCATTTGGCGCTTGGCATCGTCGTCGGAGAACAAGGGCAGGCCCAGATACACAATCCGCTCCTTCAGCAACAGGGAGGGGAGATCCGGTGGCGGGGTGCGCAGCACGGCGGAATCGCCGTAGTAGGGGGCTGACACCGACATCCGTTTGGTCACTAGGGGGCTTGAGAAAGGAGCCTAGCGGGGGCCAGGAGGCTCGTGCTCCCCGGCGGCAATCGGATCGGCTCCGGCGGCGCCCCCGCGGCGCCTATCGCCGGCGCGCTGGGGCCGCTCGTTGCCCTTCTCCGGGCTGCGGTCCCAACGTGCGAACACCATCCTGCCCGTGGGGGTCTGCAGGGCCCCGGTGACCACCACGGGCAGGCGCTCGCCGATCCGCCGCCGGGCTTCCTCCACCACCACCATCGTGCCGTCATCCAGATAGCCCACGCCCTGCTCGGCTTCCTTGCCTTCCCGCACGATCTTCAACTGCAGACCATCGCCGGGTTGCACCTCGGCCCGAAGCGCGATCACCAACTCGCTCAGATTGAGAACCTTGAGGTCCTGCACCAGGGCCACCTGGGCCAGATTGAAATCGGTGGTGAGCAGCGTGCCGCCGGTGTCGGCGGTGAGCTTGAGCAATTTGTCGTCGGCGCCATTGCCCTCGTAGCGGGTGCTGTTCACCACCAGCCGGCGGCCGTAACTGTCGCGGAGCTCGGAAAGCAGCTTGAGCCCGCGACGACCCTTGGCGCGCTTGTCGCCGTTGGCGGAATCGGCGAGGGCCTGTAGTTCATCGATCACCGCCTGGGCCACGATCACCTGGCCTTCCAGCAGGCCCGAAGCCAGCAGCCCCCGGATACGGCCGTCAATAATCACGCTGGTGTCGAGGATCTTGGCGCTGGCGGGCTGCAGCACCCCATCGGCCACCAGCAGTGCTTCCGTGCTGGTCGGGTTGAACAGGCGCAGCAGGGTGCGGCCATGGACTTCGGCCAGGTTGTACCCCAGCACGCCGAAAAACACGTTGCTCAGGACCGCCGCTAGCGGCTTCACCAGCACCACTTCCCAGGGGAGAGGCAGCAACAGAATCGGGGCCAGCAGCAGGTTGGCCACCAGCAACCCCAGGATCAGCCCGACGGCACGACTGATCAACAGGTCGGTGGGCATGCTGCGCACCTGAACCATCAGCCGGCGTCGCAGTTGCTGGAAGAAGAAACCAGCCAGCAGGCCGAAAAAGGCCCCGAAGCCCCCCAACACCAGCCGCAGGCCCTCGAGATTGGTGACCTGCACCAGCAGGGTCTCGGGCAGCAGATCGACCCCCAACCAGCCGGTGGCTGTGCCGGAGATCAGAAACAGCAGCAGGATGAGGGGGTCCACCATGGGTGCTGTTCTCGCGGGGGCCTGACGCTGGGGTGGATGACGTTCGTGGGGCTGAATCAGTCGGCGGAGCCCGGTCGACTGGGGGCTGTCGGACCCTTCGGTTCGCATGAAGCTTGCCTGATCACGGCAGATTTGCCCGGAAGGGGTTACCGCACTTGATGGATTCAGCACCCGGCGCCCCTCTGTCCCGATCGCGGCCCTGGCCACCGCGCTCGGCCTACCTGCACATTCCCTTCTGCCACCGCCGTTGTTTTTACTGCGATTTTCCGGTGGTCCCCCTGGGGGACCGGGCGGACGGGGACCATTCGGCCTCGATCCGCTCCTACCTCACCCTGCTGGAGTCGGAGATCGCCGCCGCCGGGGAGGGCCCTCCCCTGAGCACGGTGTATCTGGGGGGGGGGACCCCATCGCTGCTGACTCCAGGCCAGGTGGGACGCCTGCTGGGGGCCCTGGACCGCCGCTTCGGGCTGGCGGCCGGGGCGGAGATCAGCCTCGAACTCGATCCGGCCAGTTTTGATGTCCCCCGGCTGCGGGGTTATCTGGCCGCCGGCGTCAACCGCGTCAGCCTGGGGGGGCAGAGTTTTGATGATGGTGTGTTGCTGGCGCTGGGGCGGCGCCATCGTGCGGAGGAACTGGCCCAGGCCATCGCCTGGCTGCAGCAGGCCCGCGGCCTTGGCCTGCGCAGTTGGAGTCTGGATCTGATTCAGGGGCTGCCCCTCAGCGCCGGAGCTACCGCCACCGCCGTGCAGGACCATTGGCAGGTTCAGCTGCGGACCGCGATCGAGGCCGGGGCTCCCCATCTCTCGATCTACGACCTGATCGTGGAGCCGGGCACGGTGTTTGAGCGACGGCAGCAACGGGGGGAGCTGCTCCTGCCCGATGACGACCTCAGTGCCGATCTGATGGCCCTCACCTGGGCGGAGTTGGTGGCCGCTGGCTATGGCCACTACGAAATTTCCAACTACGCCGTTCCTGGCCACGCCTCCCGCCACAACCGGGTGTACTGGAGCGGCGCGGGCTGGTGGGGATTCGGCATGGGGGCGACCGGGGCCCCCTGGGGCCGGCGGCAGCCGCGGCCGCGCACCCGGCAGGGCTACGCGACTTGGTTGGAGCAGGGACAGGTGCCCTCGCCGGCGATCGCCCGGGAACCCTCCATGCCCCTGGATGAGCGCTTGATGGTGGGGCTGCGGCGACGGGAGGGGGTGAATGGGGCCGCGCTGCTAGCCGCCGAGGGGGTGGGGCCCGAGGCCGTGGCGGCCCTGAGGGGGCGGTTGCGCCCCTACATGCAGGCCGGTTGGCTGCGGTTGGAGGGGTCCCGTTGGCGCCTGAGCGATCCGGACGGGCTTGCCCTCAGCAATGCGGTGTTGCGGGAGATTCTGGCCTGGTGGCAGGAGCAGCCGCAACGGAGCCTTGGCGACTGATCCAGCCCCGCAGGGCCTCCACCGCCAGCTCGCGGCCCGCCAGCAACGGGGGACTGAAGGGCGGTTGGCGGGCGGTCAGGCCCAGGAGATCGGCGGTGACCCGCACCTGGCCGTCGCAGGCATCGCCGGCGCCGATGCCGATCACGGGCAGGGTGAGCTGCTGGCTTAGGGCGGTGGCCAGGTCGGCCGGCACGTGTTCAAGCACTAGGGCGAAGCAACCCGCGGCCTGGAGATCGCGGGCCTGACGGCGCAGGCGTTCCTGGCCGATCGGATCGTTGGCCTGGCGGCGATAGCCCAGACGGTGCACCGATTGGGGTGTCAGGCCCAGGTGGCCCATGACGGGGATGCCGCTGCGCACCATCCGGTCGATCACGGTCAGGGTTTCCGGCTCGGCACCCTCCAGCTTCACCGCAGCGGCAGGGCTCTCCTTCAGGACCCGGCCTGCTGCGGCCACGGCTTGGTCGGGGCCGCATTGATAGCTCAGGAAGGGCAGATCGCAGATCAGCAGCGGGTGAGGGGGCGCGCTCAGGGCCAGGCCACGGGCCACGGCCCTGGTGTGGTGGAGCATGTCATCCAGGGTGACCGGCAGGGTGGTGGCATGGCCAAGGACCACCATCGCCAGGGAATCCCCTACCAACACCGCATCGGGACCGGCCGCGGCCACCAGGGCCCCTGAGAGGGCATCCCAGGCCGTCAGCACGGTGATGGGCTGGCCAGCCTGTTTGCGGAGGACCAGATCACCGGGTCGTTGAGGCACGGACACAGGGAGGAGGGGGCCCATTGCTAGCATTGCAAAGACTCGGACCCATGCGGCCCCGACGCCCAAACCTGGTCAGGACCGGAAGGGAGCAGCCACACGGGATGCTCAGGGCAGGCGTGGACTCCGGGTCACCATTTTCTGGGAACCAGGGTGACCATCAGGTTCTCTGATCCACCAGTGCATTCTGGCTACGAACGGATCTCTGGCCGTTGCGCGCCGTGGGCAGGAGGGCTGAGGAGCCTGATGATTTCCTCTGGCTTGGGAGCGGCGGAGTCCCCAGACCCTTCAACCGCCCTGGTTCTGGCGATTGAGCAGGAACGGAGGAATCATGGCGCCACGCTCTTCGACCGCGTTGCGCAAGGCATCGCTGAAGCTGGTGGGGGCGCTGGCCGAGCGCTCGACCCGGTAATTGGTGCCGGTTTCGAAGCCGGTGGCAATCACGGTGACGTGGATTTCACCCTCTAGGGTGTCATCCACGACGGCACCCACGATGATGTTGGCGTCGGGGTCCACCACGTCGTAGATGACCTCGGAAGCGGTGGTCATGTCCTCCAGGGTCATATCCCTGCCACCGCTGATATTGATCACACAGCCACGGGCGCCATCAATGCGGGCCGACTCCAGCAGGGGACTGCTCATCGCCGCCTGGGCGGCTTCACTGGCACGGGAACGGCCGGAGCCGATCCCAATGCCTAGCAGGGCGGTGCCTGCGTCAGCCATCACGGAGCGCACGTCAGCGAAGTCCACGTTCACCAGCCCCGGCTTGGTGATGATCTCGGTGATTCCTTTCACTCCCATGCGGAGCACATCGTCGGCAGCCCGGAAGGCTTCCTGGAGAGGCGCCCCGGCGATCGCATCGCGGAGCCGGTCGTTGGGAATGATGATCAAGGTATCGACGTGCTCGGCTAGTCGGGCGATGCCCTCTTCCGCCTGCCGCAGTCGCTTGCGCCCCTCGAAGCCAAATGGTTTGGTGACGATGCCGACCGTGAGGGCGCCGCATTCCTTCGCGACTTCCGCGAGGATCGGTGCCGCCCCGGTGCCGGTGCCGCCGCCCATGCCGGCGGCAATGAACACCATGTCGGCCCCTTCCAGGGATTGCTGCAGTTCGGTGCGGGATTCTTCGGCGGCCTTCTGGCCGATCACCGGGTTGCCGCCGGCGCCGAGGCCACGGGTGAGCTTCTGACCCAGTTGGATGCGTTTGTCCGCCGAGGACTGCAGCAGGGCCTGGGCATCGGTGTTCAGCACCCGGTAGCCAACGCCCTGAAGGTCGGAGGCGATCATGCGGTTCACGGCATTGCTGCCTCCACCCCCAACCCCGATCACCTCAATCCGGGCGGTCTGGCTCGGCACGATGCCATTGCTGTTGGGCGAGGTCTGGCTCATGTCGAGGAAGGACGCATGGAGGGTGGCGTGCGAGTCAGGGCGATCTTCGAGCTGATCTGGATCCTTGGCGCTCGCCATCGCGGTTGGTGAAGTGGTGCCGTTGGTCTGCGGCTGCATTATGTCGGTATCCGGGTCAACCGAACTTTTGTGAAGTAGCAGACTGGCCTGGAAACCCCCAGGGCGCAATCCTGTGTGTGGATTGGCTGGCGGCCCAAGAGCTGTTGCGGTACTGCTGGAGATTACTGCCCTCCCTGCGGTGGCCGGGCGGTGGAGGGTCCGTCTCCGGGGGCCAGGCTCGCGGCTCCGGGCAGGCTCAGCTCGGGCTGTTCCGGATCGCTGAGGTCAATCAGCTGGAGGCGCCGGCCACGGATCTGGGCGGGCAGGGTGGCGCTGAGGTGAGCCACGACCTCTAGGCGCTTGCCCAGGCGACTGTCCACCGGCCCGAGTCGCAGGTTCCCGAGCTCGGCGGTGCGAAGCCAGAGGCTGCCGTTCGGATCAAAGCGGATCTCCTGCAAGCCGGGCCCGATCCGTGGGCTTGCCGCCAGCACGGTTTCCAACGCCTGGCGATGGCGTTCGTTCCAGCCCACCACCCGGATGGTCAGTGGTCCACGGGTGTGGATCCCCTGGTTCTGGCGCAGGCTGATCCATTGGCCCTTGCGATCGACATACCCCTGTTGGAGACCCTGGGAAGTCCGTCGCTCAGCCCGCGCCACCGCTTCCCGATCCACCAGTTCCACCCGCAGCCGCGGCGGCAGCATCAGCCGACTGACCTTCACCTGCTCGACCGGTAGGGCCTCCTCCAGCCTCCGACGCAGTTGGTTGGGGTGCAATCCCAGCAGCGGTTGGGGGAAGTGCAGCCCAGCCGCTTCGATCACCTGGGCGCGGTTCACCAAGGCGCTGCCCTGGACCTCCACCTGGGCGGGCTCGCGCAGGGTCCAACCTTGCCGCAACAGAAGCAGCCCTAGACCGGCGGCGGTGGCGCTGAACAGGGTGAGCCGCCACAGTTGCCGCAATTGATCGGCGCGGCGCTCGCGGCGTAGTTCCTTGCGGCGTTGGGCTCCCAGGGGCTGGGGCCCATCGCCCGAGGCTGGCCGACGGCCGGGTTGACTCACAGTTCGCATCGGGAGCGGGCCATCAGGTCGTGCATCCAATGGCGGGCGCGATGGGCATCGGCAAAGGGCAGATCCAGCTGCTGGCCTCCTCCCACCAGCCGCAGCCGACAGGCTCCCTGGCTTTCCTCCGTGAGCGGGGCTTCCCCTGAGCCCAGGGACAGCAGCTCCACCAGTTCAAGATTTTTGATCACGAAGGACCCCTGGGGTTGGAACTGACCCGCTTCGAAGCTGCTCCAGCTCAAGACGCCATCACAGAGTTGGGCGGCTCCGCAGCCATCCAGTTTGGCCAGTTCAGCGCCGCTGGCCCAGAGGCGGAACAACCGTTGGCGACGACGCTCCAACCATCCCAAGGCGGTGAGCAGCACGAAGACCAGCAGCGGCGGCAGCCATAGCAGGCCGTGGGTCAGTCCTTCGCTCATGCCGGTTCCCCCAGAGCCTCAAAACCACGGCAAGAGTCTTGCGCTCCCACAACAAGCTGATGGACAAGCTCCTCAAGGGTGACCCCACTCGCTTGCCACAGCATCGGGTACATGCTCTGGCTGGTGAAGCCGGGCAGGGTGTTGATTTCGTTCAGCCAGAGCTCGCCGCTGGTTTCGTTGTAGAAGAAATCCACGCGGGAGAGCCCACGGGCACCCACGGCCCGACAGGCCGCAAGGGCCAGGGTGCGGGCCGTCTCGCTCAGGGGCGCCTCGATCCGGGCGGGAATCACCGTGTGGCTCAGGCCTTCGCTGTATTTGGTGGTGTAGTCGTACCAGTCGGCGTCGAAACAGATTTCTCCCAGCACCGAAGCCTGCAGCTCGTGCGTTCCGAGCACGGCACACTCCAGTTCCCGGGCACGGACCCCACGCTCGACCACAACGCGTGGGTCAAGGGCCGCGGCCGTCCGCAGACCAGCGAGCAGGCCTGCCCGGTCCGACGCCTTGGTGATGCCCACCGAGGATCCCATGTTGGCTGGTTTGACAAAGCAGGGATAGCCCAGCTCCTGTTCGAGTCGGTCGAGAAGGGCCTCCACCGCCGCCGGGGGGGCCGCTTCGATCTGCGCTGCCTCGACGCAGGCGTAGGGCACCTGGGGCAGTCCTGCGGCGGCGAAGGCGGCCTTCATCGCTTGCTTGTCCATGCCCACCGCAGAACCCAGCACGCCGGAGCCCACAAAGGGAACTCCCATCAAGGTGAACAGCCCCTGAATGGTGCCGTCCTCGCCGTTGGGGCCGTGCAGGACGGGGAACCAGACCTCCACGGCGAGGGCCCCGTCAGGAAAGCCCCGAAAGCCTCGGGGGGCGGAGGGATCGGGCAGGTCGGCGGCGGCGGCGGCGGTTCCCGAGGTGAGCACGGCCTCGGCCACCGCCTCGCCCCACCAACGGCCCCAGCTATCGATGTAGAAGCAGCTCAACCGATAACGCTCGGCGTTGGCTCCTTGGCGCAGGGCCGCCACGACGGTGTTGGCGGAGCGGATCGAGACGGCATGCTCACCGGAGGCCCCCCCGAACACCAGGCCAACGTGACAGGGGGAACTGGGCATGGGACAAAGGCTCAGGACCGGCCGGCGCCAAAGGTATCAGTGGCGCCGACCTCAGGCCAGGCTGCCGCTCAGGGAGAACGGCCGCACGCTGTCGATGCAGACGTTCACCAGATCGCCAGGGCCATGGCGGTGGCCAGCGGGGGTTACGGACGGGAAGAAGGTGAGCCGGTTGGTGCGGGTGCGTCCCATCAGTTGGGTCGGGTCCCGGGGATTCACCCCCTCCACCAGCACCTGCTCGGATCGGCCCAGATAGCGGGCGCTGCATCGCCTGGCCTGCACTTCCACCAGGGCATTGAGTTCCTGGAGCCGTTGCACCTTCACCGGCTCTGGCAGCTGATCGGGCCAGTCGGCGGCGGGGGTGTTGGGGCGGGGCGAATAGGCGGCCGTGTTGACTTGGTCGAATCCGATCTCCTCCACAAGGGCCAGGGTGCGACGGAACTGGACCTCGCTTTCCCCTGGAAAGGCCACGATCACATCGGCGCTGATGGCGGCTTCGGGCATCCGCTCGCGGATCCTGGCGATGATGCGGCGATAGCGATCCACCGTGTAGCCACGGGCCATGGCACGCAGGATTTCGTCGTCGCCGCTCTGGACGGGAATGTGAAAGTGTTCGCACACTTTCGGGAGATCGGCGCAGGCGTCGATCAGTCGCTCGGTGAAGTAGCGGGGATGGCTGG
This sequence comes from uncultured cyanobacterium, assembly GCA_903856805.1. Lineage (GTDB taxonomy): Bacteria > Cyanobacteriota > Cyanobacteriia > PCC-6307 > Cyanobiaceae > Cyanobium. Next base: position 16,545 of record CAIOCZ010000054.1, read on the forward strand.
TAGCAAAGCGGATGCGTTCGATGCCGCTCACGTCATGGAGATGGCGAAGCAGGTCGGTGAAGGTATGGGCGCGGCGACCTTCGGGGGTGATGCCGGGCAGGTCGCGGCCATAGGCATCAATGTTTTGGCCGAGCAGGGTGATTTCCCGATAGCCCTTGGCGGCCAGTCCCTCCATCTCCCGCCGGATTGCCTCCGGACTCCGGGACTGCTCCCGGCCGCGCACGGCGGGAACCACGCAGTAGGTGCAGCGCTCGTTGCAGCCATAGATGACATTCACCCAGGCACAGACGCTGCTGTCCCGGCGGGCCGTGGTGATGTCCTCCAGGATCGGCAGCTCGTCGATCGCCACGACCTGTTGTCCGGTTTCCACCCGGGCCAGCAGGGTGCCAAGGCGGTTGGCGTGTTGGGGCCCCATCACCAGGTCCAGCTCAGGCACCCGTCGCAGTAAGGATTCGCCCTCCTGTTGGGCCACGCAGCCGGCCACCACCAAGGTGAGTGCTGGGTTGACGCGCTTGCGCTGGGCTTGGCGGCCGAGATAGCTGTAGACCTTCTGCTCCGCGTTGTCGCGGATCGTGCAGGTGTTGTAGAGCACCAGATCGGCCGTGTGTTCATCCTCGCCAATGCTGTAGCCCATCCCTTCCAGGATTCCGGCCATCCGCTCGGAATCCGCCTTGTTCATCTGGCAGCCGAAGGTGGTGATCCAGTAGCGGCCACGCCAACCGGTCGGGCCGTCGCCGGTGGTGCCCGGGGCGGCGCCGGTCGGGACATTGACGTTGGCGGTCCCCCCGAGGTTGGCGGTCCCACTGAGGTTGGCGCGCATCCCTTCCTTGCTCATGGAATTATTTTCCGGTATGGCCGACAGCCTCCGGCCATGGCAGCGTGACGTGCATGGGGCTTAAGCCCCGGTTCGCCCGTACTTCGCGCCTGTCATGCGCTGCGCCCTGCGTCGTTTTTCCCTCACCAAGGCCGTTCCGCTGGCGATCAGTCGGGGCACCACGGCGACGGTGGAGCATCTGTTGTTGTCTGTGGAGCACGAAGGGGTGACGGGCTGGGGGGAAACCGGGGGGTTCGACACCGGCCACCGGTCCTTCACCACCGGGTCCATTGCCGCCGAACTGGAGGCCCTGCTGCCCACCCTGGAGACCCTGGTTCCGGAACCTCGCCAGGCGTTCGATTCCCTTTTGGCTCCCCTGTCGCCCCCGGCGCGCTGTGCCGTCGATCTCGCCCTGCTCGATTGGTGGGGCAAGCGGCTGGACCAGCCCCTGGGACGGCTCTGGGGCCTGGACCACCGCGCCGTGGTACCCACCAGCGTCACCCTGGGCCTGGGGACAGTGGAGGCGGTGTTGGAGCGGTTGGAACTGTGGTGGCGGCAGCTGCCCGCCACCCGGATCAAGCTGAAGCTTGGCAGCCCCGCGGGGCTTGACCACGACCGGGCCCTGGTGGAGGCGGTGCGGGGCGCCCTGGCTCGCCAGGCCGATCGCACCGGGGTGGCCTGCGAGTTGCAGGTCGATGCCAACGGCGGCTGGGATCGGGACGGGGCCCGGGCCATGGTGGGATGGTTGGGGGAACAGGGGGTGGTGCTGGTGGAGCAGCCGCTGCCGCCCCAGGCCGACCCTGACGCCGACTGTGCCGCCTTCGCCGATCTGGAGCTGGATTGTCCGATTCCCCTGGTGGCCGATGAGAGCTGTTGGGATCTGAGCGACGTGGTGCGCCTGGCCCCCTTCGTGGATGGGGTGAACATCAAGTTGTTGAAGAGTGGTGGCCTCAGTGAGGCCCTGCTGATGGCCTGCACCGCGCGTCGCCTGGGTCTGGCGGTGATGGTTGGCTGCTACTCCGACAGTGCCTTGCTCAATGGGTCCGCTGCCCAGTTGCTGCCCCTGGTGGATTGGCCGGATCTCGATAGTCACCTCAATCTGCTCGACGATCCCTTCTTGCCGCCGCCCCTGATCCAAGACGTTCTGCAGCCGGGCCGCAGTGCCGGTGTCGGGGTGCTGCCCTGCCCGAATGGTTCCCTCGCAGATCTTTCCCCGCCAACCCTGCTGTCGACATCGCCATGCTGAGCCCCGATGCCCCCGTGGTGCTGCTCCAGCACCACGGCCTCACCAACCTGAGCGGCAAGACCGGTCTCACCGTGCTCCGCTACCGCCCAGGTCCCGTGGTGGCCGTGGTGGATCCTGCCCATGCCGGTGCCTCCCTGCGCCAGCTCACGGGCATCGATCGGGAGGTGCCGGTGGTGGCTTCCCTGGAGGAGGCCTTGCCCTTCGCTCCGCAGGTGGCGGTGGTGGGCCTGGCCCCCTCCGGTGGCCGGTTGCCCCCGGAGCTGCGGGTCGACCTGGCGGCGGCGCTGTCCGCCGGATTATCCCTGGCCAGTGGCCTCCATAGCCGGCTGGCGGAGGATCCCGAGCTGGCGGCGTTACGGCAGCCGGGGCGCTGGATCTGGGATTTGCGTCAGGAGCCGCCCGGTCTGTCGGTGGCCTCGGCCCGGGCCGCCACCTTGCCCGGCCGGCGATTGCTGGCGGTTGGCTCCGACATGTCCGTGGGCAAGATGAGCGCCTGCCTGGAACTGGCCGCAGCGGCCCAGCGTCAGGGGATTGATGCCCGCTTTGTCGGCACCGGCCAGGCCGGCATCCTGATCAGTGGCGCGGGGGTGGCGCTGGATGCGGTGCGGGTCGACTACGCCGCGGGGGCCGTGGAACAGGCGGTGCTGACGGCGGCCGCCGGGGCCGATGCGGCCACCCTGGTGCTCGTGGAGGGCCAGGGGTCCCTAGGCCATCCAGGTTCCAGCGCCACCCTGCCGTTGCTGCGCGGCAGCCAGCCCACCCAGTTGCTGTTGGTGCACCGGGCCGGGCAGACCGCCATTCGTCACCAACCCGGGGTGCCTCTGCCGGCGTTGCCTCAATTGATCAGCACCCTGGAGGCCTTGGCCTGCCTGGGGCGTCCGGCGGCGGCGGATGGCCCCCCCCCACGGGTGGCGGCCATCGCCTTGAACACCGGCCACTTGGGGGCCCTAGAGGCGGCGGCGGCCATCGCTGCCACCGCCGCAGCCACCGGCCTGCCCTGTCACGATCCGGTGCGAGAGGGCGGCGACGCCTTGCTAGCGACGGTGCTCATGGCCTGATGGATCGATCCACACCAGCATTTGGAACCTGGACCTGCACCCTTGGACAAGAGCAAGTTCTGGCTCCGCAGGGGGGCTGGAATGTCAAGAGAGGGCGAGCGAGGGGATTCGAACCCCCGTATAGCGGCGCCACAAGCCGCTGCCTTAACCACTTGGCGACGCCCGCCGTGGTCAACGAAACTTACACCAGCAGCTCTTCAGCCGGTCTGCCGCATCGGCCCTCGCCTGGCATCGCTTCGGCGATGATTGGGGCCCTCCTGGTTCTTCAGTGACGAGCGGCGTGTTCGTGGCCTCCGCCTTGCCCCGTGCTCTTTTGACCATGGTCGTTCTGGGGGGGACAGGCGCCGGCCTGGCGGCCACCAATCCGGGGCCCGAAGCCTTTGCAGAGTTTGCGGGTGAGCGGCTCAGCCGCGAGATTGCGGCGGAGGTGTGCCGGCCTGAGGGATTACCGATGATGCTGCGGCTGGTCATCCGCGATTGTCCGGGGTTGGTGCAGGCCCAGAAGACCACCCTGGGGCGGCTGGCCCTGGACCATTCGCACCGCAGCAACCTTGGGCTGCTCAGCCTCTATCGCACCGATCTGGGCGGCGCATCGTTGGGCCGCTGGCGCCTGCCCCGCTTTGAGGCCCTCACCCTGGCCGTGGCGGGGCGCTTTCTGTTGCTTTCGGCCCAGGAGCAGGCCGTCGATTCGCCCCGGCCATGAGCGGCGAGGATCGGCGGACCGTTCTGCCGCCGCTGCGGGTGCCCCGAGCCCTGCTGGATCCCCGCCGTGCCGATCTTGGCCCGATCGATGGCAATGGACTGGTGGCCGTGCAGCTCCGCCTGGATGGGGATCGGGTGGAGGCGATCGATCCCTGGCGTGGTTCGGCGTCGCTCCTCCCCCTGGCGCTCACGCCACTGGTGGATCCCCACGTTCACCTCGACAAGGCCTTCAGCGCCCCCATTGAGGTCAACCCCGAGGGCACCATGGCCGCCGCCATGGTCGCCAATCGGCGGGAGGCGTCCGAACGCCAGCCGGCGATGGTGGAAGCCCGGGCGGATCGGGCCCTGGCTTTGGCCTGGCAGAACGGATTGCGGGCACTCCGCAGCCATGTCGACAGCCTGGGGCCGTGGGCGGCCCCGAGTTGGGAGGTGTTGGAGGAGCGCCGCCGCCGTTGGCAGGGGCGCCTGGATCTCCAGCTGGTGGCGCTGGTGCCGATCCTTCACTGGCTCACCCCGGAGGGGGAGGCCCTGGCCAGGCGGCTGGCGGACGGTCGGGGGGTGCTCGGCGGGGTGCTGGGGGCTCCCTTCCCGCCCAGTCGCCAGGATGGGGACGCCCTGTTGGCCCTGCTGCGGTTGGCGGAGCGCCATGGCTGCGCCGTGGATCTGCACATCGATGAGAGCGCCGACCATCACGGACGGGGGGTGCGGTTGCTGGCGCAGCTGCTGGCCACCCATCGGCTGGCGGTGCCCGTGGTTTGCAGCCATGCCAGCAGCATGGGCCTGATGGGGGAGCGTCCCCAGCGGCGACTGGCCGAGGCCCTGGCGGCGGCTGAGGTGGGGGTGGTGGCCTTGCCGACCACCAACCTCTGGCTGCTGGACAAGCAGCCCCGCCGGACGCCGTCGCTGCGGCCCCTAGCCCCGATTCGCCAGTTGCAGGACGCTGGGGTGGAGGTGGCGGTCGGTGGGGACAACGTTCAGGACCCCTGGTATCCCGGCGGGGATTTCGATCCCCTCGATCTGGTGCGCTTCTGCGTGCCGGCCTGCCAACTGCAGCCCTGGCGCCGTCAGGGACTGAGTCCCTTCACCACGGCCGCCTCCCGGTTGATGGGCCTGGCCTGGGATGGGGTGGTGCGGGTGGGTGGTCCTGCGGATCTGGTGGTGCTCGGCGCGGCCAGTTGGCAGGATCTGCTGGCCCGTCCCCCCCAGCGCCGGGTGCTGCGTGCTGGCCATTGGCTCCCCCCCCCGGAGGCGGAGCATCCCTCGCCGTTGCTGGCGGCCCTACCCGTTCGCCGCTGACCCCCATGCCCGCCCGCGCCCTTCCGCCCCTCAGCCCCCCGGTGAGCGGGGCCTGCATCGACAGCCTGGCCGCCGAGCTGGACGGTCAGCCCGCCTTGGAGCTGCTGCGCCACCCTGCCGACCTGGCGCGTCTGTCCAGGGATTTCAACGACTATTCACCGGTGCTGCAGCCGTTGCTGGCCGGCTGCCGTGCCCAGCTGGTGGTGCGGGCCTTGTCGGTGCAGGCGGTGATGCAGGTCGCCGCGGCCTGTGCCCGCCATGGAGTCCCGCTGACTGTGCGCGGCGCCGGCACGGGAAATTACGGCCAGTGCGTGCCCCTGGCCGGGGGGGTGGTGCTCGATCTTTCTGGGTTGACGGCCCTGCGGCAGTTGGATCCGCACAGTGGCGTGGTGACCGTGGAGGCGGGCTGTGTGTTGGCCGATCTCGATCGGCAACTTGCTCCCCACGGCCGGGCCCTGCGCCTGTTGCCCAGTACCTTTCGCAGCGCCACGGTGGGCGGCTTTCTGGCCGGCGGCTCGGGGGGCATCGGTTCGCTGCGCTGGGGTTTCCTGCGGGATCCCGGACACCTGCTCGGCCTGGAGGTGGTGACCCTGGAACCCCAGCCCCGGCTGCTGCAGCTCGACGCGGAGGCCAGCACTCCCCTTAACCACGCCTATGGCAGCAACGGCATCATCACAGCGGTTCGGTTGAGTACCTGTGCGGCCGTGGCCTGGCAGCAACTGGTGGTGGGGTTCGAGTCTTGGGAGGCGGCCCTGGCGGTGGGGAGGGAGTTACCGACCACCGCGTTGCTGCTCAATGCCCTCACCCTGGTGGAGGGGCCGTTGGCGGCCGGCCTGCCCTGGCCCGGCGGCTGTCCGGCGGCGTCGGTGACGGAACCGCGCCTGTTGCTGCTCGCCGCCCCCGACACGCTGGAAGTCTTACCGGCTTGGTTGCTCCGTCACGGCGGGCGGCTGTTGTGGCAGGCCGGTCTCGGGGCCCAGCGGGGCCATGGGGTGCGCGAGTTGGGCTGGAACCACACCACCCTCCACTGGCGGGCCCACTACCCCGAGTGGACCTACCTCCAGATGCTGCTGCCGGAGGACCCGGCCCCGTTGTTGTCGGCGGTGCGGCAGGGTTGGGGCGATGGGCTGCTCTGGCATCTGGAGGCGGTGCGGCAGCAGGGTCAGGCGCGGCTGGCCGGTCTGCCGGTGCTGCGCTGGCAGGGCCAGGAGCAGCTCCAGTCGCTCATCGATCTCTGTCGCGACCAGGGGGCGATGGTGTTCGATCCCCATGTGGTCACGGTGGAGGACGGGGGCCTGGGGGTGATTGACGCCGATCAGGTGGCAGCCAAGGGGCGCCACGATCCGGCCGGGCTACTCAACCCCGGTAAGTTGCGGGGCTGGAGCGCCCCACCCCCCGACATCAGCCGCATTCGAGGCTGATGCGGGTGTCGACCCCGGTGATCGGATTGGTGCCGCTGGCCTCCCGGCAGAGGGCCCGCTGATCCACCCGATCCAGGAGGGCATCGCTGAAATCGGCATTGGTCACGATGGCGCCGCTGAAGCTGCTGCCGGAGGCGATCACCCCGCGCAGGAGGGCGCCGCTGAGGTCCGCTCCGCTGAAATCCACCTTGTCCATCAGGGCGTCGCTGAGGTTGGCATCCCGGAAATCAGCGCCGGGGAAGGCGGCCTGGGTGAGGATCGCCCCGTGGAGATCGGCCCCCTGGAAGCGGGCTTTGCGCCCCACCACACCGGCAAAGGAGGTTTGGGCCAGATCCTGGCCGCTGAAGTCCTGGCCGCTCTGGTTGGTGAGGGTGTAGTCCACCCCCTGGAATTCGGCACGGGCGGGGGCCGGAGCCCCTGTGATCAGGCCAAGGACTGCCAGCACCAGGGCCAGCACCATGGGCAGGAGGCGTGGGACGGGGGTGGGGGTGGGGGGCATGAAGGGGCGGCCCTAGGACCGTGGCGGGGGAGGGGGACGGTGCTCGGATCAGTCGGGGTCGTCCTTGGGCTGATGCTGGCGGATGGATCGCCTGCCGTCGATGAGGGGCAGGGCGGCGCCGAGCAGATAGAGCGAGCCGGCCAGCACTGGAGGGGCCAGGGCGCCGCCATCGGTCGTGTGGTTGACGGCCAGGAGCCAGTCCAATCCGGCCTCCACCCCGGACACCTCCTCCAGTTGATCCGCCAGGGAGGGACAGGCCAACGCCAGCTCGGTGGCGCTCCAACTGCGGTGGTCGGGGATCGGAACGATGGCGGCCCGATCGCCGGGGGCCAGCAGCAGCCTGAGCATGGACTCCCCTTCTTTGTGGCGCTGGATGCCCAACAACCAGCGCCGTGGCCGACGGCCATCGCGGTGGTCCAGTTCGGCACGCAGGGCCGCCGCCGCCGGGGGATTGTGGGCACCATCGAGCACAAGGGGATGGGGCCCCCAGGAGCGCAACTCCAGCCGGCCGGGCCATTGGGCCGCCGCCAGGCCGGTCGTGATGGCTGCGGCGGGGATCGGCCAACCCCGGGCCGCCAGGGCCCGGGCCAGGGCCACCGCCACGGCGCCATTGCTGCGCTGCAGTTCTCCCGCCAATCCCAGCAGCGGTCCACCGGCGCAGGGGGAGGGCAGGGGATCCAGCCACTCCAACCGACAGCCCACCCGCTGGGCCTCGGCGTTCAGCACCTTCGTCACCTCAGGGGGCTGCGGGGCGCTGAAGGCCACGCTGCCTGGGGTCATCACCCCGGCCTTTTCCAGGGCGATGGCCGCCAGGGTGTCGCCCAGGTGTTCGCGGTGGTCGAGGCCAATGCTGGCGAAGCCCAGCACCTGCCGATGGGGATGGGCGCTGGTGGCATCCAGCCGTCCCCCCAATCCCACTTCCAGTACCGCCAGCGGCAGCCCCGCGATGGCAAACCGATCAAAGGCCGCCGCCGTGAGCAGCTCGAAGGGGGTGAGGTGATGGCGCCGGGCCAGGGCTTGCCAACGGGTCAGATCCTCCCTCAGGGCCTCGGCGCTGATCCAGTCGTCGTCAATTTGGATCCGTTCTCGCCAGCTCACCAGGTGGGGAGAGCGGTAGGTGCCCGAACGCAGTCCGGCGGCCCGCAGGATGGCATGGAGGAGGGTGCAAATCGAACCCTTGCCATTGGTGCCGGCCACCTGGACAGCCTGGAAGCGCCGTTCCGGAGATCCGCCGTCCGCCAGGGCCCGTTGCAGGCGATCCAGGCCCAGGTCGATGCCACGCCGTTCGAAAGGTTCCAGCAGATCGCTGAGGTCGAGGGGCGGCGGCAGGTTGAGGGGCACCATGGCGCTCAGGCCAGGGATTGCAGGGCAAGTTCCAGGCGTTCCACCAGCTTGCGCAGCTGCTTGGGCTTGATCACCAGGGGAGGCACCACACGCACCACGTTGGGCCCGGCGGACACCAGCAGTAGCCCTAGGTCCATGGCGGCCTTCACCACGTCGGGGGCGCTCGGGCCCCCCTCGCGCAGCACCAGTCCCTGGAGCAGGCCCCACCCTCGGGATTCCACCAGCAGGTTGGGGTGGCGATCGATCAGGCCATGGAGCAAGTCCTCCAACAGCGCACCGCGGTCGCGGACTTGGCTGAGCAGGTTGCGCCGCTCGATTTCGGCGAGCACGGTGAGGCCGGCTCGGCAGGCAAAGGGATTACCACCAAAGGTGCTGGCGTGGTCTCCCGGGCGGAAGTGATCCACGGCGGCTTTGACCGCCAGGGCTCCAATGGGGATGCCCCCTCCCAGGCCTTTGGCCATGGTGAAAGCATCCGGTTCCACTCCCAGCTGCTCATAGCCCCACCAGCGGCCGCTGCGGCCCACCCCGATCTGCACCTCATCGAAGATCAGCAGAATGTTGTGGGCGTCGCAGAGTTGACGCACCCGCTGAAAGAAGGCGGGATCGCCTGGATTCACCCCGCCTTCCCCCTGCAGGGGTTCCAGGAGCACTGCCGCCACCCTGGGACCGTCGGCTTCAGCGGCGGCGAGCAGGGCCTCGAAGGCCGACGTGTCGTTGTAGGGGAAGTGGCGGAACCCCTGCACCATCGGCTCGAAGCCCTGGTGATATTTGGGTTGGCCGGTGGCGGACACGGCGGCGAGGGTGCGGCCGTGGAAGCTGGCGTGGGCCGTGAGGATCAGGGGCTCGGCGATGCCGCGCACCATGTGGCCATGCTTGCGGGCCAGCTTGATGGCGGCCTCGTTGGCTTCCGCCCCGGAATTGCAGAAGAACACCCGATCGGCACAGCTGCGGGCGCAGATCGCCCGCGCTAGCTCCTCCTGTTCGGGGATGCCGTAGAGGTTGGAGACATGTTGAAGACGCCCCAGTTGGCGGTTCAACTGGCGCCGCAGCACCCGATCACTGTGGCCGAGGGTGCACACGGCGATTCCCGCCATCCCATCGAGGTAACGGCGTCCTGCCTGATCCCAGAGCCACACCCCCCGTCCCCGCACCAGTTCCAAGGGGAAACGGGCGTAGGTGTCCATGACCGAGGACGCCGGAAAGGACGGAACCGGTTGGCTCACGGGAGGGGTTTGGATTGGGGGATGGGAGCGGTGGGACTCGAACCCACATGCCCGAAGGCGCTCGATTTTGAGTCGAGTCCGTCTACCAATTCCGGCACGCTCCCTCGGTAGCGACTCTACGCGTCGGCGTTGCTGGCTTCACTGCTGAGGCGACGGATCTGGGCACCGGCAGCATTCAATTTGCCCTCCATGTTGGCGTAGCCGCGATCGAGAAATTCCAAACCCCGCACGGTGGTGACCCCATCGGCCGCCAGCCCCGCCAGCACCATCGCCGCCGAGGCCCGCAGGTCGGTGCCCTGGACAGGGGCGCCGCTGAGGCGGACCACGCCTTCGATGTAGGCGGTGTTGCCCTGCATGCGGATGTCGGCGCCCATCCGTTGCAGTTCAGCCACATGCTGGAGGCGGTTTTCGAAGATGGTCTCTACCACCATGCTGGTGCCGGAGGCGGTGGCCAACAGGCTCATGAAGGGGGCCTGAAGATCGGTGGGGAAGCCGGGGAACGGCATGGTGCGCAGATCCACGCCCCGGATGTCGCGGGCACTGATGGTCAGTCCTTCCCCGTCGTGGCTGAGTTGGCAGCCCACGTCTTCAAGCTTGGTGAGCACGGCGCCCAGGTGATCGGGAATGACTGGGGTGACCCGCAGGATCGAGCGGGTGATCGCTCCGGCGAGCAGGAAGGTGCCGGCCTCAATCCGATCGGGGATCACGGCGTAGTCGGCACCATGCAGCTCAGAAACCCCGTCGATGACGATGGTGGGGCTGCCGGCGCCGCGGATGCGGGCGCCCATGGCGATCAGCAGGTTGGCGAGGTCAATGACCTCGGGTTCAAGGGCCGCGTTGTCGATGATGGTTTCACCATCGGCCAGCACAGCGGCCATCATCAGGGTTTCGGTGGCGCCGACGCTGGGACAGTCGAGATGGATGTGGCCCCCGGTGAGACGGCGGCTGCGGCCCGGGACCACCGCCGTCACCACCCCATGCTCAATCGAAACCTGGGCTCCCAGGGCCTTCAGACCCTTGACATGCTCCACCACGGGACGGGAGCCGATTTGACAGCCCCCGGGCAAAGGGACCTGGGCCATGCCCATACGGGCGAGCAAGGGACCGATGCAGAAGAAACTGGCCCGCAAGCTATTCACAAGCTCATAGGGGGGCGCCGATTGACTGATGTGATCCCCTGAAAGGTCCACGATGTCGCGGCTGCGCGTCACTCTCACGCCCAGGGCGGCGAGGATTTCCCCCATGGCCGTGATGTCGGTGAGGGGTGGAACGTTGCGGAGCCGCAAGGTGTCCTGGGTGAGGAGGCAGGCCGCCATCAAGACAAGGGCGGAGTTTTTGGCGCCGCTGACGCGAATCTCCCCATGGAGCTGGTGACCACCGACCACCTCCAACCGAGGATTGGCAAGCCTGGTGGGGGGAGCGACGGTCACGGTCATCGCGGATTCTAAAGCTGGTATGTGCGAGGCATATTGACAACAAATCCGACGATCGTCCATAAGGCCGCCGTGGGAACTGGCATGGGTGGGGTGGGAGATGCGCTTGGGGATGGTTCCAGATCTAAGGAGCTGGCTTGAGTCTGACGCCCTGAAGCGAGGCTGCTCGGTCCTCGGTTGCGTTCCTGGCACGGTCCCCCGATGGTTTATGGTTGACTTGCCGGCTTTGCTATGCCGGTACCCGCAGTGTCGGCTAACTACCGGTCTGCTCAGGGTGAGCTGCTTAAGCAGCTTGACGGGGCCATCGGTCTTTATGGCTGATTTCAATCCCTGAATCCTTCAGGAACCCGTCTGAATCAACCCCAGTCTCTGCCTTGGAGATTTCTAATTTCCAAGCCCATAGCAAGGCCTGAACTCGTTTGAGATCAGTGCCATGCTTTGTGAGAGACGCCACGCCCGCGGATGTGGCGGAATTGGTAGACGCGCTAGTTTCAGGTACTAGTGGCAGCAATGTCGTGGGAGTTCAAGTCTCCCCATCCGCATTAACACCATGATCGTCATTAAGATCACTAACGCCTCAGAAGTCGTTGCCTCCAAGGTTGGAAAGTTTCTTGAGGCACTCACTCCCGACGACTTTGATCGCAACACTGTCGAAGACATTGTGGTTAAAAAGCTGATCGAGAACCTCTCGGCCGAGGGCCTTCGTGGCGAGGTCGCGGCCATTCGTGGCCTCGACCTCGCCGCCAGTGAGCTTGTGCTGCAGGATTCTCTGCATGTGCGTCGCCACGAGACTTTCTGATCCCGAGCTGATCAGCAGCCGCCGCAACCCCTTGGTGCGCCAGCTTCGGCAGTTGCACGACAGCCCCGGTCGCCGCGACCAAGGGTTAATGCTGGTGGAGGGCACCCACCTCCTCCATGAGGCGCTGAGGCTGGGCCTGGTTCCCAACCTGTTGGTGGCCACGCCCACCTGGTTCGACCGCCATCGCCCCCTGCTGGCGGTTCTTCCCGCTTCCTGCACCGTGCGGGCGGCCACGGCCGAGGTGCTGGCGGCGATGGCCACGACCCGGAGTCCGGATGGGGTCGTGCATACCTTGCCCCTGCCATGGGCCGGTGCCGAGTCGCTCCATTCGGCCGCTCCCCCAGGGTTCGTTTTGGCGTTGGATCGTCTGCAGGATCCCGGCAACCTTGGCACCCTGATGCGCACCGCCCTGGCGGCGGGGGTGGACCAGATCTGGCTGGGGGAGGGGGCGGATCCCTGGCAGCCCAAGGTGCTGCGGGCCTCCAGTGGGGCCGCTTTGGCCCTGTCGATCGTGCGCCTAGCTGCCGATGGCCTTCGGGATCGGGTGGACCAGGCCGGTACCGAGGGGCTGCAGCGGTTGGCCGCCGTGCTTCCCAGCCCCGACTGTTCGGCTCCTAGGCCCTACTGGCAGATCGACTGGACCCGGCCGACCCTGTTGCTGCTGGGCAACGAAGGGGCCGGGCTGGCCCCCGATCTGCTGGCCCTCGCCGATCAGCGGATCACCATTCCCCACAGTTCAGAGGTGGAGTCCCTGAACGTGGCGGTGGCGGCGGCACCGCTGCTGCTGGAACGTTGGCGCCAGAGCTTGCTCGCTGCGGAGCCCTGACAGGGGAGAATGGCTCCAATGCCGTTGCGTTTCTCCGTTGTCCGCACTCCCTGTCCCCGTCCAGCCGGAGCTCGCCGCTGCCGGCTTTGATTTCGATGTGATCGTGATCGGCGCTGGCTATGGCGGGTTCGATGCCGCCAAACATGCCGCCGACCATGGCCTGCGGGTGGCGATTGTGGAGTCGAAGGAGATGGGCGGAACCTGTGTCAATCGTGGCTGCGTGCCCTCCAAGGCCCTGTTGGCCGCCAGCGGTCGGGTGCGCGAGTTGGCCGATGCCGATCACCTCAAGGGCTTTGGCATCCATGCGGCGCCGGTGCGTTTTGAGCGCCAGAAGATCGCCGACCATGCCCGCCAATTGGTGGAAACGATTCGAACCAATCTCACCCGTGCGCTGGAGCGCTCCGGGGTCACGATTCTCCGGGGGAAGGGACGATTGGAGGGGCCCCAGCGGGTGGGGGTGCGGGAGCTCAGTGGCGTCGATCGCACCTACACCGCCCGGGATGTGATCATCGCCACCGGCTCCGATCCTTTTGTGCCGCCCGGCATTGAAACCGATGGCCGCACGGTGTTCACCAGCGATGAGGCCATCAACCTTGAATGGTTGCCCCGCTGGATCACGATCATTGGCAGCGGTTACATCGGTCTTGAGTTTGCCGACGTCTACACGGCGCTTGGTTGTGAGGTGACGATGATCGAAGCGCTGGATCGGGTGATGCCCACCTTCGATCCCGACATCGCCAAGATCGCAGCCCGCCAGCTGATTGACGGTCGGGAGATCGATGCACGCTCCGGCGTGCTGGCCAGCCGCATCATCCCTGGCTGTCCCGTCCGGATCGAGCTGGTGGACATGGCCACCCGGGAGCCGGTGGAGACCCTGGAGGTCGATGCGGTGCTGGTGGCCACCGGCCGGGTGCCGGTAAGCCGCGACCTCAATCTGGCGTCGATGGGGGTGGAGACCAACCGGGGATTCATTCCCGTGGACGACAGCCTGCGGGTTCTGAAGGCGGAGCAACCGGTGCCCCATCTTTGGGCCGTGGGCGATGTGACCGGCAAGATGATGCTGGCCCATACGGCCGCCGCCCAGGGCACGGTGGCGGTGGACAACATCCTGGGCCACGAGCGCAGGATCGACTATCGCTCGATCCCAGCGGCTACCTTCACCCATCCAGAAATCAGTTCGGTGGGATTGAGTGAGGCAGACGCAAAAAGTCTGGCCGTAGGCGAAGGCTTCGAGCTGGGGTCGGTGCGCAGTTATTTCAAGGCCAATTCCAAGGCCCTGGCGGAACTGGAGAGCGATGGCCTGCTCAAATTGTTGTTCCGCAAGGACACCGGGGAGGTGCTTGGTGCCCACATCTACGGTTTGCATGCCGCCGATCTGATCCAGGAGATCGCTAACGCCGTGGCCCGTCGCCAGGGAGTGAGCCAATTAGCCACGGAAGTGCACACCCATCCCACCCTCAGCGAGGTGGTGGAAGCCGCGTACAAGCAGGCCGTTCTGGCCCTCACCGGAGCCTGAGGATGGAGATTCGTCGCCGGCCCCCCAACCCCTCGGTGCGGGTTGCCCATCTCGAATACGGCATTCCCCACGTTGAGGATCAGCCCCGCCACATTCTTGAGAAAATTGTCTGGGAAAAGGATCGGGAGGTGGCCGTTGCCCGGGAGCGGGTGCCCCTGGATCAGCTCAAGCGCCAGGTGGCCGATCTCCCCCCCACCCGCGATCTGCCGGCGGCCTTGCGCGCCTGCTGTCGCAAACCGGCGGTGATCGCCGAGGTGAAGAAAGCCAGTCCCAGCCAAGGGGTGATCCGGGCAGATTTCGATCCTGTGGCGATCGCTCGGGGCTATGGGGCGGGCGGCGCCACCGCCCTGTCGGTGCTAACTGACAAGGCGTTTTTTCAGGGTGGCTTTGACGTGTTGGTGGAGGTGCGCCAGGCGGTGGAGCTGCCGTTGCTGTGCAAGGACTTCATCCTTTCTCCTTATCAGCTCTACCAGGCCCGGGCGGCCGGCGCCGATGCGGCCTTGCTGATCGCCGCCATCCTGTCCGACCAGGACCTGGCCTACCTGCTCAAGGTGGCGCGGGCCCTGGGATTGGCGGTGCTGGTGGAAGTGCACGACGCCGAGGAGATGGAACGGGTGCTGGCCCTGGAGGGGGTGACGCTGATCGGCATCAACAACCGCGATTTGAGCACCTTCAACGTCGATCTGGCCACCACCGAGCGGTTGATGGAGCGTTTTGGACCGGCGGTGCGGGAGCGGGGTGCCCTGCTGGTGAGCGAATCGGGCCTGTTCAGCCGCGCCGATCTGGATCGGGTGGTGGGTGCTGGCGCTGATGCGGTGTTGGTGGGAGAGGCGCTGATGCGTCAGAGCGATGTGACCACCGCCCTGGAGACCCTGATTGATGGCTGATCCGTGGGCGGACCCCGCTGCCTACGACCTGGTGGTTTGCGGTGCCGGCCCTGCTGGCGCCATCGCCGCAGCTCATGCGGCCCGGGCGGGCCTGCGGGTGGCGTTGGTGGAGAAACACCGCCTGCCCCGCCATAAACCCTGTGGTGGGGGGATGCCCGCCACGGTGGGGCCCGAGTTGGCGGCTCTGGTCCCGGAGGCGGTGCGGGACTTTGGTATCACTCTCATGCGCCACACCTGGAAGGGGGGGGAAGCCCAGCTGGGCAGCGTCGATGGCGTCGATCAACCGGGTTCAGGCTCCAGTCGGGCCCTCTGGATGGTGCAGCGGCCGCTGTTTGATCAGGCCTTGGTGCAGGCGGCCGTGGGGGCCGGAGTGGAGTTCTGGGAGGGCTGGCAGCTGCGCCATGTCACCGTCGAGCCGCAGGAGATCCTGCTGGACTTGCGGCGGCGAGGCGGTGCCGAGGTGCCCCCCCTTGAGCGACGGGTGACGACCCGCCACTTGATCGGTGCCGATGGGGCCGGCAGTGTGGTGGCCCAAAGCGCGGGCCTGCGGCGCTCGCCGCGCATTGGCCTCGCCTTGGAGCTGGAGGTGCCCCATCGCTGGGATCCCGCAGATCCCGTGCTGCGGCCTGACACCCTTCATCTCGACTACGGCGTGATTCGCCAGGGCTATGCCTGGGCGTTTCCGAAGGCGGACCACATCAATCTGGGGGCGGGCCTGTTTCGGCTTCGTCATCGGGACGCCCGCCGGGATCCCACGGCCCGCACCACGATCCGGGCCGCGATCCAGACCTATGCCGCCACCCTGGGATTGGAGGACAGGCTTGAGGGTCTGCGGGTTCATGCCCATCCCCTGCCGGTCTGGGACGGCCCGGAACCCTTGCAGAGCGCCGACGGCCGGATCCTGCTGGTGGGGGACGCCGCCGGCTTGATCAATCCCCTGTTCGGCGATGGATTGTTCCATGCGATCCGCAGCGGCCGCTTGGCGGCCGAGTGCCTGATCGCCGGTCGCGGTCTCGACTACACCCGCCAGATCCATGCCCTGTTGGCGGAGGATTTCGAGGCAGCTCGCCGCCTCACTTGGCTGTTTTATGGGTTGCCGGGGCTCACGTTCCGCTACGGGATCGCCAATCCCCGGGCCACAGCCGTCGCCGCCCGCATGCTGGGCGGTGAAATTCCCTTTCGCGGCCTGCCGCGGCGCGCGCTGGTGCGGATTGCCCGGGGGCTGCTGGGGCAAGGGGCCCGAGCCGGCGCGGTCTGAAGCAACCCCCACAGAAAAGCCCACCCGCAGGGGGTGGGCAAGGGCGTGGTTGCGGTGTCGAAAGGGGCACGCCTGAGGCGGCCAGCCAGGGTCACACCTTGCGGCTATAGAACTCCACCACCAGCAGTTCGTTGATTTCCAGCGCCACCCATTCGCGTTCGATGCGGCCGCTGACCTTGGCGCTCATCTTGGCCTTGTCGAATTCCAGGTGGGGCGGGACGTTGGCCAGGCCAGGAAATTCGAGATTGGCTTCCGCGAGCTTGCGGCTGCACTTGCGCTCGCGGATCGCCACCACATCGCCGGCTCTGCACTGGAAGCTGGCGATGTCCACCACCCGGCCATTCACCGTGACGTGGCCGTGGTTCACAAGCTGACGGGCGCCGGGCACGGTGGGGCCAAAGCCCAGGCGGAAGCAAATGTTGTCCAGCCGGTTTTCCAGCAGCTTCAGCAGGTTGGTTCCGGTGGAGCCTTCCTGGGCGCGGGCTTTCTTGACGTAGCGGACCAGCTGACGTTCGGAAATGCCGTAGTTGAAGCGAAGTTTCTGCTTTTCTTCGAGGCGGATCGCGTATTCGGAGCGCTTGCGACGGGCTTGGCCGTGCTGACCGGGGGGGTAAGCCCGCTTGGCGGACTTACGGGTGAGACCGGGAAGGTCCCCCAAGCGCCGCGTGATCCTCAGTCGAGGGCCGCGGTAGCGAGACATGTGGAAACGTTGGCAGGGTGAACGATTGACGCTGGCGCCGGAGGGCCCGGAGGTCGTCGGCAACGGACCAGGCAAGCTGGGGTCAAGCCCCGCCAGGCCAAGCCATGCAACGCCAATTTGCGATCTTAAACGCTGGCCTAGCGGCCGTGTTGCTGATGGGGATTGGCGCCTATCGGCGCTGGCTCTCTCCCCTGCTGGGGCCGCGCTGCCGCTTTCTCCCCAGTTGCAGCGCCTATGGCCTGGAGGCAATCCAACGCCATGGCCCCTGGAAGGGAGGCTGGTTGACCCTGCGCCGCCTGCTGCGCTGCCATCCGTTCACCCCCTGCGGTTGTGATCCTGTGCCTGATTGAGCCCGGTCCGCCGGTCAGACTGCCGTCTTCGCGCCTGTTCTCCGTGTCCCTGGCGATGGCCCCTACCCTGCGGCTCTACACCCGAGCCGGCTGTTGTCTTTGTGAGGGGCTCCAGGAACGGCTTGAGGCCCTTCAGCCCCCACCACGGCTGGAGCTGGTGGATGTAGACACCGATCCGCAGCTTCAGGCCCGCTATGGCCTGTCAGTCCCCGTGCTGGCCCTGCCGGCCACGGCGGAGTTGCCGGAGCGGCAGCTGCCTCCGCACTCGCCCCGGCTGAGCGGTGAGGGGCTGCGGTGTTGGTTGCGTGCCCAGGGAGGGCTCTGAGCAATCGGTCCTGCGCAGCGACCAGAGCCGCTGCGGTCCGCTTAGAAAGGGGCCCAGATCTGGCCCATCGCCGCATGACCCAGCTGCTCCATGCTCTGCTGCAACAGGTGGGTTTGACCGTTCCCGCTGGCCTGGTCAACGCGGAAGTGACGGGGATCAGCTGTGATTCCCGTTTGGTCGGACCCGGCACCCTGTTCGTGGGGCTGCCCGGGACGCAGGTGGACGGAGGCCGCTTCTGGCCCCAAGTGTTGGCGGCCGGCGCCTGCGCGGCCCTGATCGGGCCCGCGGCGGCGGCGGCCGTGCCACCGGCCCCCGGGGAGCCGGTGGTGGTGGTGGACGACCCCCTGGCTCAGTGGGCCGGCCGACTGGCGGCGGCCTTCTGGCAGAACCCCAGCCAGCGCTTGGCCCTGATCGGGGTGACGGGCACCAACGGCAAAACCACCACTACCCATTTGATTGAGCATTTGGCCGCCGCCGTCGGCCGACCTCCAGCCCTGTTCGGCACCTTGGCGAATCGCTGGCCCGGCCATAGCGTCACCGCTCAGCACACCACGGCCTTTGCCGATCTGTTGCAGCGGCAGTTGGCCCAGGCCCTGGAAGCAGGCGCCACCATTGGCGCGATGGAGGTGAGCTCCCACGCCCTCGATCAGCAGCGGGTGGCCGGCTGTCGGTTTGCCGGAGCCGTGTTCACCAATCTCACCCAAGACCACCTCGACTATCACCCGTCGATGGAGGCCTATTTCGAGGCCAAGGCCCAGCTGTTTGCCCCGCCCTATCTGGAAGGTGGTGCGGTGGTCAACGGCGACGACCCCTGGGGCCGCCAGCTGGCCGAGCGACTGCGGCAGGCGGGCCTCCGCTGCTGGCGCAGTTCCCTCGACGATCCCGCCGCCGACTTGCACATCACCGATCTGCGGATGACCGGTGGTGGGGTGCGTGGCACCCTGATCAGTCCCTTGGGCAGCGCTCCCTTCCAATCACCGTTGGTGGGGCGCTTCAACCTGATGAACGCCCTGCAGGCGGTGGGGGGCCTCCTCCAGCAGGACCTGCCGCTCGTCCCCTTGCTGGAGGCCCTGGCCACCTTCCGCGGCGTGCCAGGGCGAATGGAGCGGGTGATGGGACCAGCCGGCCACGCGCTGCCGGCGGTGCTGGTGGACTACGCCCACACCCCCGACGGCCTGGAAAATGCGCTGGCAGCCTGTCGACCTTTTACCAGCGGCCGCTTGATCTGCGTGTTCGGCTGTGGGGGGGATCGGGATCGCACCAAGCGTCCGCTGATGGGCGCCATCGCCGCCCGGCTGGCGGATCAGCTGGTGGTGACCTCGGACAATCCCCGGACGGAAGACCCCGAACGGATCCTGGCGGATGTGGTGGGGGGAATTCCTTCAGACACGGAGCTGGACGTCCAGGTGGACCGGGCCCTTGCCATCGCCACGGCCGTCGCCAAGGCTGGTCCGGACGATTTGGTGTTGATTGCGGGCAAAGGCCACGAGGATTACCAGATTCTCGGCACCACCAAGGTGCATTTCGATGACCGCGAGGAGGCCGAAAAGGCCCTGCTGGCGAGGGCCTGATCGGTCAACCTCAGGCGTCGCCGGGCCGGCGGTTGTTCTCCCGCTTCTTCAGAACCAAATAGGAGCCGATGGCCAAGCCCACCGGCAGCAGGAGGCTCCAGAGATGGCCAAGGGCGGCCGGGCTGAGGTTGTAGTCGTCTTTGGCGGCGGCGTAGGGGGATTCCTTCTCACTGCCGGGGGCCTTGGTGCCCTCGAGCTTTTTGATGGCCTCGGTTTTTGCCCCAGCGCCCTCCTCGTCCTTGGCGGCGGCATAGGGGGATTCCTTCTCACTGCCGGCGGCCTTGGTGCCCTCCAGGGTTCCCAGCACGCCCTTGCTAGCGCTGAAGGGGCAGGTGAGCCGGGCGGTGTTGGTGCCGTCCTTGGTGAGATCGAAGACCACCTCGACTTTGTCGCTATCGACGGTCTTGCTGGAAATCACCTTGGCGGCATCGGTGCGCCACCCTTCTTTGGCGGCGCTTTCCAAACAGGCGGTCTGGGCGGTTTTGAGCAGGTCGTCGGGGGAAAGAGCTCGGGCGGCCCCGGTGACCAGGCTCAAGGCCGCCGTGGAGGTGATCAGCAGCCGGGAGAGGGATTGACGCGGGAAGGACATCCTTGGGACTCCAGGAAAATGGATGGGGTAAGGGAGAACAAACCTTGTTGGGATTTGTGACGACGGGATCCGGTTGTCAGTTGGGGTAGGGCTGGCCGGATCCATCGAAAACCATCCACTTCACAGTATCGAGATCCAGTGGTTTGGCAACCATGGGCCCTATTGCTGAGAAAAGTGCGCCTGGAGAGGGCTGCCAAAAATGACGGGATTATTTGGATTGCGGCTCTTCTGTGGCTGGCCTGCTGCAGGGTGGACTTCGGTGTCAGCTAAGTCGAACCTTCGCGTGCTGGTTGCCGGGAGGATGGCAAAATCTCATTGAGTTCTCTTGCCTCGTCCTGCATGTCCTCTGGGGTTCCCTTATCCAAGAAGTTTTTGGCCGAGTTGATCGGCACCTTCTGGCTGGTGTTCGGCGGTTGTGGCAGTGCCGTGCTGGCGGCTGTCTTTCCCTATGCCCAGGCGGAGTCCAATCCCCTTGGTCTCGGGTTCCTAGGTGTTGCCCTCGCCTTCGGTCTGACCCTGCTCACGATGGCCTATACCATCGGTCACATTTCGGGCTGTCACATCAATCCGGCCGTAAGTTTTGGGCTCTGGGCTGGTGGCCGTTTGCCCGGTTCCCATCTGGTGCCCTACATCGTGGCCCAGGTGCTTGGGGGAATCATCGCGGGGGGCCTTCTCTACGGCATTGCCAATGGGCGTAAGGGGTTTGAGCTAAGTGGCAGTAATCCCTTGGCCACTAACGGTTTCGGAGCCCACTCCCCCGGGGGGTATGGCTTTTGGTCGGCCCTGATCATTGAGGTCTTGCTCACCTTCATTTTTCTGCTTGTGATTCTGGGAACGACCCATAAAAAAGCCCCCCTCGGTTTCGCGGGTCTGCCGATTGGCTTGTCGTTGGTTCTGATTCACCTGATCAGCATTCCGATCACCAACACGTCGGTCAACCCCGCCCGCAGCACCGGCGTGGCGGTCTGGGCGGGGGGGGATGCGATGGCCCAGCTCTGGCTGTTCTGGTTGGCCCCGATCGTCGGGGCTGTGCTGGCCGGCTGGCTTCAACGCCATCTGCTGGAGGCTGGCGAGGCCTGATCTCAGGCGGCCACAAGGGTGGCCAGGCTTCGCACCAGCCGTCCCACCTCCTCGGGTGTTGTGGTGAGGTGGGTGCAGGCACGCAAACAGGCAGGGTTCTCAAGGCTGCGCAGCCAGAGGCCCTGCCTTCCCAATTGCTTCACGCCATCCTCGGGCAGCCGTTCTCTCCCCAGGCCATCCGTCAGCGTGAAGCTCACTAAGCCCCCGGGGGGCGGCGATGACAGCAGAGGGGTGATTCCTTCAGTCCCGACCAGTTCGCCCCACAGCTGTCCACTGCGCGCGCGGATCCTCTGCCAGCGTTCCTCGGCGGTGCCACAGGCTTCCAGTAATTGCAGG
Organism: uncultured cyanobacterium; assembly: GCA_903856805.1. Lineage (GTDB taxonomy): Bacteria > Cyanobacteriota > Cyanobacteriia > PCC-6307 > Cyanobiaceae > Cyanobium. The sequence continues at coordinate 37,818 of CAIOCZ010000054.1, forward strand.
GATTGGTTCAGCCCTGCCATCAGGGGGGTGCAGGAGGTAGCCACCTCAAAGCGGCGCCCATCCCCGTGGAAGCCGCTGGAGGCACTGCCTTCGTCGCTGAGGCTTCTCCAGCCGATCAGGGTGGGACGGCTCTCCAGCAGCAGCCGCTCCGAGAGGGCGATGGCCCCGAGCCCTTCCGGTCCACAGCACCACTTGTGGCCGGTGCAGGCATAAATGTCGGCGGCTCCGGCCGCCGCCTCGACCGGGATCGAGCCCAGGGACTGGGCCCCATCCACCAGCAGCCAGGGGTGCTTGGGGTGGGCCGCCAGCCGTTCGGCGATCGCGGCGATCGGCATGATCTGGCCCGTATTCCAGAGCAGGTGGGAGAGCACCACCAGTCGGGTGCTCGGCGTCAGGGCCTGCTCCAGGGAGGCCAGGACTCCGGCTGCGGCGCTGGCGCTGTCTCCTCGTTGATCGGCCACGGCCAGGTTGGTCACGTGGAGCTGATGGCGGCGGGCAAGCTCGCGGCAGCCGGCCACAACCCCGGGGTGTTCGGCGTCCCCGATCAGCACCGTATCGCCCGCCTCCCAAGGCAGTCCCCAGAGGGGGAGTAGGCAGCCACTGGTGACATTTTCACTGAAAGCCACCCGTCGGGGAGCCACGCCGAACCATTGGCCGAGCCGCTCGCGCAGCTTGGTGCTGGTGCGGTTCAGGAAGGGCCACACCTCCGAGGTGAAGGGTCCGAGCTCCTGCAGGGTGACCCAGGCGGCCTGGATGGCGTCCAGGGACGCTTGGGGCAGGGGTCCCTGTCCGCCGTAATTGAAGTAGGTCTTGTTGGCCAGGGCGGGCATCTGTTGACGCAGGTCCATCCCTTGGGGATCCAACGCGGGCGGAGATAGGGCGGCCATGGCGAAGCTTCTGGGGGGTCGGACCATCCTCGCTGCCAGGGTCGACCGGGTTTCTTCAGGAATCTGCTAGCATTTTTTAAGTTTTTTAGTGGCTGGTCCTTGGGCCAGCGGCTCCTTGCCAGGACGGCAGGCTTGGGCTGATCGGATTTTCTATGGCCTGCGGGCCCGGATTGGTGGGAATTTATCTTTTTAGCGCATAATTATTCGGCGTAGTTAGCAGTTCTTTTGGGATGATATTGGATGATCTTGTGATTTCCGTCGTGCACTAATCCCTTGCCGATTATTGACGTTGCCTGTAGGATTTGAAACATCCTGATGTGATGCTTTGATCGCCTTGGTGATCGGGGCATGGGGCCCAGTCCTTGAGGTCCCGAGCTCACGTCACGGGTTCAAGCTTCCCCGGCGCCCCGCCCCCATGACTCGCCCCTCCACCTCCGCCCGCCTGGCCCCAATCACCTGGCAAGCCTTGGTGGCTTATTTCAGTGGTGACTACCTCGAGCTCGATGGAGAGCTGAAGCGTCCTTCAGCCGCCGAACCGATCCCGGCCCAGGATCGTTTTTATCGCGATCGCCCGTTCGGAGTCGCCGGCACCTCCCCAACCTCCTTCTGACTCCCTTGGCCGTGACCTCCCTCCCCCCCCGATTCCCCTCCGCCGCCTTGGGGCGCGGTCGTTTGCCGGAGCAGATTCAGGAAACCAGGGCCCTGACCCGGCGCCTGTTTCTGCAGATGCTGCGCCGTCCGTCCTCCGCGGTGGTGGGGGTCATTCAGCCGATGATCTGGTTAGCGTTGTTCGGTTCCCTGTTTGCCCAGGCTCCGGCAGGACTGTTACCCCATTCCATGGGCTACGGAAGGTTTTTGGCGGCGGGGGTGATTGTCTTTGCTGCCTTCAGCGGTGCGCTGAATGCCGGTCTGCCCATGATGTTTGACCGGGAATTCGGTTTCCTCAACCGCATCCTGGTGGCTCCCCTGCGTTCGCGCAGTTCGATCGTGTTGGCCTCGGTGATCCAGATCGCTACCCTCAGTCTGATTCAGAGCCTGGCGATCATGCTGATGGCTGGCTTGCTCGGTTTTGGCTGGCCCTCCGGCCTGGGCATTCCGGCAGTGTTTGTCACCCTGGGGCTCCTGGTGTTCACGGTCACCAGTCTCAGTCTTGGACTGGCCTTTGCCCTGCCTGGCCATATCGAATTGTTGGCGGTCACCTTTGTGATCAACCTCCCCCTGCTGTTCGCCAGCACCGCCTTGGCTCCCCTGCAGTTCATGCCGGTCTGGATGCGTTGGTTGGCGTCCCTCAACCCTCTCACCTTTGCGATTGAGCCGATTCGTGCCGCCTATGCCGGCCAGTATTCACTGACCGCACCGTTGTTGAATGCCCCCTATGGCCAGCTCTCGGCGGCCCTGTGTCTTTTGGCCCTGTTGGTGATCAGCGGCGTCGTGCTGCTGTTGATTCGCCCGCTCCTGTATCGCAAGCTCTCCTGACCATGCCCTTGCTGCATTCGTTGGTTCTTCTGTTCCATTTGCTGGGGATGGCCGTGCTGGTGGGCGGGTTCAGCAGCCAGCTCAATCGGCAAACGCCACCCTCCACCAGGCGCATCACCCCTGGTCAGTGGCACGGGGCCTTGCTTTCCCTGGTCACCGGCCTGGTGCTGGTTGGGCTGGCGGAGGTCTCCCCCGGTGATTCCGAACCGATCAACCACGTCAAGATCGCGATCAAGTTGATGCTGGCCCTCGTGATCGCTGTCCTGGCTTTCCGCGGACGTCAGCGCACGGTATGGCCCCAGGGCTGGCTCACCCTGGGACTGCTCTCCGTTCTGAATACCACCATCGCCGTTCTGGTCCCCTGAGCCGGTTGCCCTCAGAGCACCTGGCCCATCATCACGGCCGCGACAGCCGAAAACAGGGTGATCCCCAGGGCGGTGGTGGGATTCTGCCCGGAGGCCACCGCCAAACTGGTCACGACCCCAGCCCCGAGGCAGGCCACCGCCAACTGGCTGGCCAGATCGCCACCGCGGCCGGGTTTTGGGGTTGGGGTTCCTGAGGACACGGTGCAGCGGGCATCTGCGCCGACCCTATGGGCGATCCGCTGCGACCAAGCCAGGGCTTGGCCTGCTTGTCATCCCCTGTCGGAGAACTTCAACTGTCGTTACATCAAGCTCCCGCTGGCCTCCGGGTCGTTCTGGCTTCGGGGTAGGGCGGAGGCGGGTCGGGCTCGACCGGTGCTGGCCCAGGTGCGCAGGCTCTCCAGCTGTTCCCGGGCGGTGCGCGAGAGGGGCACCACCTGGCTGGCTGCGGCGATGAGATCGGCCTCCAGCAGGTCCCGCCCTGCCCCGAAGGCCAGGTGCAGCGCTTCAATCACGGTCTGTTCCAGCTCGGCGCCGGAGAAGCCGCCGGTACGGTCTACCAGGAGTTCCAGGGGGACACGGTGAGTGGGGCGCCGTTGGCGCAGCTGCAGGTCGAGGATGGCCCGGCGTTCGTTGGCGTCGGGGAGTTCCAGCAAGAAGATTTCGTCGAAGCGCCCCTTGCGTAGCAGCTCCGCAGGCAGTCGTTCCACGCCATTGGCCGTGGCCACCACGAACACGGCGCTGCGTTTCTCGGCCATCCAGGTGAGCACGCTGGCCAGCACCCGCTGGCTGGTGCCGCCGTCGCTGCGGCCGTCGCCCCCCAGTCCGAAGCCCTTGTCGATTTCATCGATCCAAAGCACGCAGGGGGCCATGGCCTCGGCCCGTTGAATCATTTCGCGGGTGCGCGCCTCGCTGGCCCCCACCAGACCGGCGAACAGCCGGCCCACGTCGAGGCGCAGCAGGGGCATGCCCCAGCTGTGGGCGATCGCCTTGGCCGTCAGGGACTTGCCGGTGCCCTGGGGGCCCACCAGCAGCACCCCCCGGGGCACCGGTAGCCCGAATTGCCGGGCCTCCTCGCTGAAGGCCCGTTGCCGTTGGTTCAGCCATTGTTTGAGCGCCTCCAGGCCACCGATATCGGCCGGGCTCGCCTCGCTGGGGCAGTACTCCAGCAGCTCGCTACGGGCGATCACCTGGCGCTTTTCCTCCAGCACCTCCTCCAGGTCGTCGGCGCCCAGCTGGCCGCGCCGGGCTAGGGCTCGGGCCGCCAGTTGACGCACCCGTTGGGCGCTGAGCCCATGGCAGGCTCGGATCAATGGCTCCAGCACCGCTTCCGGCAGCGCTTCACCCGTGGCGCGGGCGATGGCCCGCAGCAGCTCACCGATCTCCTGGGCATCCGGCAGGGGCAGGTCCAACAGATTGATGCTGTCCTCGAGTTCGCGGGGCAGCAGCCATTCCGGGGCGCTGATCACCAGGGTGTGGCGCCCCTGGCGCAGGCTGGTGGCCAGGTTGCGCAGGCGCCGGCAGATGCCGGCGTCCTCGCAGTAGCGGTGGAAGTCCTTGAGCAGCAGGATCGCCCCCTGCTCCAGGGGAAGGCTGGCCAGGCAGTCGAGGGCGGCCATCGGATTGCGGGCCGCTTCGCCGTTGCGGTTGGGGGCGCCCTCGAGGCCACTCACGAAATCCCAGCGCAACAGGGTGCGGCCGCCCAGGCGTTGGGCGGTGGCTGCCAGCAGGGCCTCCACCCGCTCCTCCTCCAGACTGCGGATCCAGAGAATCGGGGTGCGGGCCCGGATCAGCAGATCCAGCTGATCCACGAGGGCCTGGGTCATGGGAACGGGATGGGGCGAGGGCAGGTTGGCTCAATCGCGATCCAGCTGGCGCAGCGCCGCCCAGCGGGGATCGACTCCAGGGGGGTCACTGCTCCAACGGGCTGGGCCGGGACAAGCGACGCCGCAGCGGTTGATTTGGGGCAGCCGCAGGCTCAACTGCTCGAACAGCCACCGTTCCGGATCGAAACTGCCGCTGGCCTCAAGCCGGTCATCCAGGGCCTCGGCCACCTCCAGGAGGTCGATCAGGTCAGATGGGGCACTGGAGCTGCCATCGGGTTCTTGGGCGAGCTCCAGCCGCTCGCTTACCTCGATGGTCAGGGGCTGATTGAACGGCTGCAGACAGCGATCGCAGCAGAGGGTGAGGATGGTTTCGGCGTGAGCATGAAGGTCGAGAACGTGCCCCCCGTGCTCGACGCTGATCTCGCCGCGGACGGGGGTCAGGGTCGGCAGGTCGGCGATGGGTTGATCCACAGTCCAGTGGCGCCGGCCCCCCTGCTGGCGCAACTCCTGAAGAGGAACGGGCTGGAGGGGATGGGCCGGTGCCGGGGTCACTTCTTGGTGTTGGGCTCGAAGGGCAGACGGTTGGGGTTGGCGCCGGCCCCTGCCCCCGCCGTGGCCGTCGCTGCCTGGGCCATCTGCTTGTCAAGGATGGCCTGCAGGTTGTCCGGCAGGGCTTCGCGGGTCAGCAGCCAGGTCTGTAGGCCCTGGAAGATGTTGGCCACCACCATATAAAGCAGGACCCCGGCCGGGAGGGGGAAGAACAGGAACATCGCCGTGATCATCACCGGCGTGATCTTGTTGGCGGTGGATTGCTGCGGATTGGGCGGCATCCCCATGCCGGAGAGGATCTGGGAGGCGAACAGGGAGGCTCCAAAGGCGCCCACCAGGACCGCGATGTCCCAGTTGACGGCTCCGTCGGTCATGAAGCCCACCTGGCCGAGGGCTTTGATGAACAGGAAGCCACTGCGGGCGGCCAGACCGGGGATGCGGGCTTCGACGATGGCATCGCCGGGGGCCAGGGCCGTGATCGTGCCCTTGGCATCAACACGCACCACCTCGGAGCCCTTGGTGACGGTCCAGGCGGGGGTAAAGCTGGCGCCATCCTCCACACCATCAAGCACGGAGGCAAAGGTGGAACCGCTACGGGTGTGCAGCGAGACGGATTCGCTGTCACCGACCCCGAGTTTGGTGCCCTTCTCCAAGCTGGCGATCACTGGGACATGGGTGGTGGCGGTGACGAAGATCGAATGGCTGGCGCTGTTGAACGGTTTGGGTTCGATGGCGGCGATCTGATCGGCCGGCACCACCTTGAGATTGATGGTGTAAGGCACATCGGCGAACGGTGAGCCGCGCAGGGTGGCGAACAGGGCGAACAGGATCGGCATCTGCACCACCAGGGGCAGGCAGCCGGCCAAGGGACTGCCGAACTCCTGCATCAGCTTGCCGAGTTCCTCCTGCTGCTTCTGGGGATTGCTGGCGTACTTGCTCTTGATTTCCGCTTGGCGCTGCTGCATCACCGGCTGGGCGATGCGCATGCGGCGGGCACTGCGGATCGAGCCGGCGCTGAGCGGGAAGAGGGCCAGGCGGATGACCACCGTGAGGGCGACGATTGCCAGCCCGTAGCTGGGCACCAATCCGTAGAAAAAGTCGAGGATCGGGAGCAGCAGGTTGTCGGAGATGTAGCCGATCACGGCAGGGGGGGCTCTGGGGTGAAGGGATCCGCAGGCCAGTGTGCCCGAGCGGAGGGAGAGGGCGTGGCCTCGGGCGCTCAGGCGCTCAATCAGGCACTCTGACGGTTCTGATCCCCGAAGCCGCTGCTTGGCCGAGCGGGGGCAGCGGAGCCACGGGCTTGGCGTTGGGCTTCGATGAAGGTCTCCAGTTCGCGGAAGCGGGGAACCGAGCGCATCTCTAGGCGGGCGCCGTCGTTCAGCACCAGCACCATGTCGCCCCAGGCGCCGAAGCCCCGGGGCACGGCCCGAACCTCGCTGATTTGGCTGTACACCACCTGGGTGCGATCCCGGCCGAGCCAGCCACCGCTCACGCTGACGCGACGATTGGTGATCCGATAGCGCAGCCACAGGGCCCGCACAATGGCGCCCACGGTGAAGGGCAAACCGATCAGGGTGAGTCCCAGGACCAGGTTGACAATCAGATCGCCTCGGGCCGGTCCTCCCTCATAGAAGACCGTTTCGTTGGCGGTGAGCGGCTGGCTGGGGGGGAGTCCCTGGGGCCCAGGGGGCTGGGGGTTGGGAAGGGCGGGAGTGGGGGAACTCATGGGCAGAGGCCGGCCTTGCGCAACAGGTCGGAGCATTCTTCCAGGAGGTCTTCACGGCCATTCTCCTGGGAACCGGGCTTGAGGCTGATCAGCAGCCACACCGGCGAAGCGTCGTGCTGGCGTGCGGGCTGCAAAAGCTGCAAAACATGATGATGGAGTTGGCGCCGCAGGCGGTTGCGTTGCACGGACCGCTTGCTCACTTTGCTGCTCACCACCACGCCGCAGCGCCAGGGGCTGGCCCGATGACGCCGCTCCAGCTCCTGCTCTTGGGGAGGGAGGAGCTCGGCTCGGGCCTGCAGGACGCGCAACACCATGGCGCGCCCCTGAAAACGGCGTCCGTCCCGGTAGAGGCGGTCAAACACCCGCAGGCCGCGAAGTCGGTGCTGCTGCGGGAGGACCACAGGAGGACGACCGGATTCAGACGGCGAGCCGGGCGCGGCCGCGACGGCGGCGGGCCCGCACGACCCGCCGTCCGGTGTGGGTGCGCATGCGCACCCTGAAGCCCGAGACCCGCTTGCGTTTGCGGCTGGTTCCCTCAAGGGTGCGCTTGGTCATGGCGGTCGTCCCTTCCGTGTTCTCGTCAGCCGGCCACCCTATCAGTTGGGGTCCACTTCAATCAGCCAACTGCCCAGGTAGCCGGAGATCGGTACCTCCCCGGGGGCCTGGGCCATGGCGTTGAACTGGAACATCCCGGCGTTGAAGGGATTGAACAGGGTCATGTAGACGCCAATGGTGCTGCCCACGGGCACGGGGGTGTTCGGAAAGATCTCGATCGCCTTGCCGTTGGGGGAGACCTCCACGGTGGCCGGAATGATCGATTCACAGCGGGTCCGCGAGAGCATGCCCCCTTCCCGCATTCGACACAGCTTCACTTCCTTGGCCTTGATCTCGCTATCGAAGTGCTGGGGCACGGTGATGGTGAGCTTGAGGATCGCGGTCTTGCGGTCTTTCGGTCGCAGGATCAGGTAGTACTCGGAACGCTTGAGCCGGGTGGTTTCGGTGAGGAAGAAATAAAGCTTGCGGTAATCCTTGGTGTTGTCCCATCGGAATTCCATCAGGCTCGGCGTGCCCTGGGCCTGGACTGGGCTGGGACTCAGGGGGGGAAGCCCGGGCTGGATCAGTCCCAGGCCCGCCAGCCCGAGGCTCCCCAGGGTGAGGGCTGCAAGGCCTTGACGAACACGACCGGCATGGGCGCCGGCAGGACGGCGGGCGGTGCTGCCGCTGGCCGAGGTCACGCCTCGGGCGGACAGCCGCAGGCGCTGGAGGAGGTGCATGGACGCAACCACGGGAACTTGGAAATTCTCATCAGGTTGCCCTGTCCACATTGCGACCTAGTGGTCGGCGGGGGAGGTGGTTGGTTGGGCCCGGTCCGGCCGCAGGCGGGCCGCTTCCCTCAGGTAGGGATGGACGACCTGCCGCTCCCGTTCGAGCCAGCCATGGGCCAGGAGGCGGATGCAGCGCGGCAGATCGCCGGCGACGGCCATTTGCTGGCAGTCCAGCAGGGCGACCCCATCCCAGCCCGGATGACGCCGGGCGATGGCGGCGGGGAAGCAGGCGTCCAGGTCGGCGGTGACGGAAAAGGTGACCGACAGCAGCCGCCTACCTTCGAGGCCGTTGTGGCCCACCAGCGCGGCGATCAGCTCCTGGACGGCCTCCTCGATCGCCGCGGCCGTGTTGGCGTTAGCCGTGGTGGCCCCCCGCAGGGCTCGCAGCTCAAGGGCAGGGTTCATGGCGTGATCAGGGGCGGTGGAGCCAGAGCGGCTGGCCGCTCCATCCCAGCTCCAGGCTGAGGGCCTGGTGGCACTGGTGGAGGAGGTTGAGGCCGGGCACCAGGCCGCCGAACCGCTTGGGTGGTTTGCCGAAGGTCACGGGCTCGCTCTTCTCCGGGTCCAGCCCAGCCAGTTCGGCGGCGAGTCGCCGCGCCCGGTCCTCGTCGCCCAGTTCGTCAATCAGCCCTAGCTCCAGGGCCTGGGCGCCACTGAAGACCCGCCCGTCGGCAAAGTCCCGCACGGCCGTTTCACTCAGGGCCCGCCCCTCGGCCACCGCCGCAACGAACTGGTTGTAACTGCTATCGATCAGCTCCTGCAATAGGGCCCGCTCGGCGTCGTTCAGACCGCGATCGGGGGAGAGGATGTCTTTGTAGAGGCCGCTCTTGACGATCTCGAAGCGGATCCCGATCCGCTTGAGCAGCTTCGAGAGGTCATTGCCGCGCAGGATTACCCCGATCGAGCCGGTGATGGTGCCGGGATTGGCCACGATGCGCTCCGCCGCCACCCCCACGTACACCCCGCCCGACGCCGAGATGTTGCCAAAGCTGGCCACCACCCGGCAGCCCCGTTCGCGCAGGCGGCGCAGTGCGGCATGGATTTCCTGGCTGTCGCCCACCGTGCCCCCTGGGCTATCGATGCGCAGCAGCAGGGCGGGACATTCCCGCCGTTGCACTTGTTCGATCGCCTGCAGAACTCTCAGGCGGGTGGGCCCCGCGATCGGTCCTTCGATGGCGATGCGTGCCAGCGTTCGGCGGGTCTTGCGGCGCCAGGGCCAGGGCATCAGGGGGGGTGCAACCGCTGGATCTTAAAAAGACAGCGTTACCGGGGCCGCCGCGTGGCTCCAAGGCTGTCCCTATGCCCCTCGGCGTTCCCCATGCCCAAGGCTGTCTCCTTGCTTCAGGCTGATCCCTCGCCCGCGCTCCTTCCCCCACCCCGACCGGGGGCGGCGCTGGCGCTCGGGTTGGCGATGTTGGCCCCTTTTGCCCTTTGGGGGACGGCCATGGCGGCGATGAAGCCGCTGCTGGCTGGTTGCGATCCCCTGGTGCTGGCCAGTTTTCGCCTCGTGCCCGCCGGCCTGGTGCTGCTGCTGGCGGCCCGGCTGCTGGGGCGGCCGCTGCGGATTGATCCGCAGGACTGGCCCTGGTTGCTGTTGTTCGCCGCGGTGGACGGGAGCCTGTTTCAGGGGCTGCTGGCGCGGGGACTCGGCCAGACCGGCGCCGGCCTGGGGTCGGTGTTGATCGATTCCCAGCCGTTGCTCGTGGCCCTGCTGGCCAGGGGACTGTTCGGGGAGGCGATCAATCCGGTGGGCTGGCTTGGGCTCCTGATCGGTCTGGCTGGCATCGCCTGCCTGGGCTTGCCGCCGGAGCTGCTGCGGCACTGGTGGCTGGAGGGGCCCGCGACCCTGGGGGTGCGGCCTTGGAGCCATGGCGAACCGTGGATGCTGGCGGCGGCGGCGGCGATGGCGGTGGGCACGGTGCTCTGTCGGTTCGCCAGCCGTCGCAGTGATCCGGTGGCGATCACCGGCTGGCATCTGTTGTTGGGGGGGCTGCCGTTGGTGCTGGCGGTTCTGGTGCCACCGATGCTGGAGGTCGGTGGCCAGCGCGCGTTGGCTCTGGCGGCGGTCTGGCCGCAGTGGAGCTGGGGAGAGTGGGGACTGATGGCCTATGCCTCCCTGCTGGGCAGTGCCCTGGCCTACGGGCTGTTCTTCTGGTTCGCCAGCAGCGGCGATCTCACCGGGTTCACGGCGCTCACCTTTCTGACGCCGGTGTTTGCCCTCCTCTGCGGTGGGGTGCTGCTGGGGGAGCGGCTGCGGCCGTTGCAGTGGCTGGGGGTCCTGCTGGCCCTGGCGTCGGTGTTGCTGGTCAATCGACGTGGTGTGCTCTGGCACGGGCCGGGCCCAGGGCCCGTGCCAGAGCCGGGGCAAGCTGGGACGCCGGAGTCCGGTTGAGATCGGAGATGGCAGGCAGATGGGGGTGGCGGCGTCGCCTGGTGCTGCTGCTCACCCTGGGGCTAGGGCTCGTGATGTTCGGCTGGCAGCTGGGCACGTCGGGATTGGTGGATGAGACCCCGCCGCTGTTTGCCGCTTCGGCCCGGGCGATGGCCGAAACCGGCCACTGGTTGATTCCCCACGTCAACGGCCTGCCCCGCTACGACAAGCCGCCCCTGGTGTACTGGCTGATGGGGGGCCTCTACAGCCTGCCGGGCCAGGAGCATTGGAATCCCCTCGGCACCTGGGCCGCCAACGGTCCGGCCGCCCTGGCCACCGTGCTGGTGATGCTGGCGCTCGCCGACACCCTGATGCAGTGGCCCCAGGCCGCTCCGGCCGGCACTGAGGCCAGGGCGCGGCCAGCCTTCACGGCCCTAGGGGGGGCTTTGGCGTTTGCCCTCTCCCCCCTGGTGTTGTTGTGGGGGCGTACGGCGGTGAGTGATGGCCTGTTCACGGGGCTGGTGGCGCTCAGCCTGCTGCTGTGTTGGCGCACCTACGCAGCCTGCCGAGGACCCTGGTGGACCCCCTGGCCGGTGCTGGGGCTGGCGGTGCTCACGAAGGGACCGGTGGCGGTGGTGCTGGTGGCGTTGACCCTGGGCTTGTTCGGCTGGCTGCAGGGGGACTGGGGCCGGTTGCGGCGGCGCTTGCGGCCCGCCGCTGGGCTGGGGCTCACCGCCCTGGTGGCGCTGCCCTGGTATGGGATGGCCCTGGCCCAGGAGGGCCGCCCGTTCTGGGACAGCTTTTTTGGCTATCACAATCTGCAGCGCTTCACCGGCGTGGTCAATCACCATCTGCAGCCCTGGTGGTTCTTCGGGCCGGTGCTGGTGGTGGCGAGCCTGCCGATGACGCCCCTGCTGCTGCTGGGGCTCGCCCAGGCGATCGGTCCGTTGCAGGGGCCATGGAGCTGGCCATGGCGCTGGCCATGGAGCTGGCGATGGCTGCCGGCCCAGCCCCAGGCAGCGCCGTTGTCCCTGGGGCGCTTCGCCGCCTGCTGGCTGCTGGCGGTGCTGCTGTTCTTCACCGTGGCGGCCACCAAGCTGCCCAGTTACTGGTTACCGGCCACTCCCGCCGCCGGCCTGCTGATCGCGTTGACGGCGGAGCGTCACTGGAGCCAGGGGGGGCGGTGGGCCTGGCGGTTCACCCTGGGGATCACCCTTGTCCTGGCGGGGGGATTTTTGATGGCGCCCCGCTGGGTGCCCTTGATCCAGGATCCGGAGCTGCCCACCCTGCCCGCCGAGCTGCTGGCCGGTGGTCGACTGCCGCTGGCCGGGGCCTGTTTCCTGCTGGCGGCATTGTTGGCCTGGGCCCAGGGGCGCCGCCCGCTGGGCCCGTCCCTGGTGGCCCTGCAGGTGCCGCTGGTGGGTTTTGTGCTGCTGGCCCTGCTTCCCAGTTGGAGCCTGGGGGATCGGCTGCGGGGCCTGCCGGTGCGTGAGATGGCGGCGGCCCTGGTGCGGCAGGAGCTCCCGGGCGAACCGGTGGCGATGGTGGGGATCCTCAAGCCTTCCCTGCATTACTACAGCCGCAGGGTGGTCCTCTACGAAGGACGGCGGCCCACCGGTTTGGTCAACCTGGCGGATCGGTTGCGTCATGAGCGCCGGGCTGGACTGGAGCCCTCCACCCCGGATCAGCATCCGACGGTGCTGATCGTGATTGACCAAGGCACGGCTGCGCTCCCCCACTGGCAGGGGTTGGAGCCCCAGATGTTGGCCGCAAGCGGCCTCTATCGCCTCTGGCGCGTGGACCGTGGTGCCCTCGAGGGCCGGGCCCTGGCCCTGCGTCAGGCGGGCGAGGGCCCCACATGGCGGGATCCGCGGCCCGAGCGCTATTGAGCCGGGCGTCGCCTTGGCAGGGGTCCGGGGGTAGCGGTTGCCTCTGGCGGGCGGGGAAGATCGAGGTGGAAGGCACTGCCTTCCCCCAGCTGGCTTTCGACGCTGATGCGGCCGCCCATGGCATCCACGAGCAGCTTGACCACCGAAAGTCCTAGGCCGGAGCCGCTGCCCTTGGCGGCGGCGTTGCTGCCCCGCTGGAACCGCTCAAAGATGGTGGCCTGGTCGTCGGCGGGGATGCCGATGCCCCGATCGCGCACGGTGATCCGGAGATAATCCGGGAGATCGGTGGTGAGAATCACCTGAATCGGCGTCCCTGGGGGGGAGTATTTGTCGGCGTTTTCGATCAGGTTGAGCACCACCTGCTGGAGGCGATCCGCTTCGGTGACGGCAAGGATGGAATCGTCCCCGGTGGGTAACGTCAGCTCAAGTCTTCGGGGCAGCTGGCTGCGGACCAGATCGCAGCTGGTGAGCAGCACCTCGTCAACGGCAACGGGCTTGAGCAGCAGCTGTAAGCGGCCAGCTTCGCTGCGACTGAGATCCAGCAGGTCGTTGAGCAGGCGGGTGATTCGCTGGGTTTCGGCTTCGGCGGTGGCCAGGGCCCGGAGCTGCTCCGGGCTGAGGTTGCCACCGCGGCGCTGGAGCCGGCGCAAGTAGCCGCCGATGATGGTGAGCGGGTTGCGCAGTTCGTGGCTGACGGCGCTGACGAAGTCCCGCTGCTGGTTCCAGGACCGCCCCAATCGCTCCAGCAGGTTGTTGAACACCAGGGCGAGCTCTTCCACCTCCCTTGGGGCCTGGTCCAGCTTGATTTGGGCATGGTCGAGGCTCTCGGTGGTGATCATCTCCGCCATGCGGTTGAGTTCCTGGAGGGGATGGAGCAGCTGCCGGGTCAGGATCGAGATGAACAGCAGGGTGAGTCCCAGCGCCACGGACCAGATCGCTAGCAGCCACTGGAACAGATCACTGAGGAAGATGATGTCGTTGGTGATATCGCGGGCCACCCAGAGCTTGCTGCCGGTCTGGCTGGTCATGTCGAGGTGGGTGAGGTAGCGGCGTCCGTTGATGTCCACCACGCGATAGGG
>CAIOCZ010000055.1 GCA_903856805.1 uncultured cyanobacterium
GAGACACCCATTCCAAGGAAGGCCATGACCGCTGCATCAATGGCCCATTACGAGGCTCAGTTCTCCAGCCCTAATCGCGAGCAGGAGTTGCAGCGGCTCGACGCCTGGTGGCGCGCCGCCAACTACCTGGCTGTGGGGATGATCTACCTCCGCGATAACCCTCTGTTGGCCGAACCCCTGCGCTTTGAGCACGTGAAAGCACGGCTTCTGGGCCACTGGGGTTCGTCACCGGGCCAAGCCTTCATCTGGGCCCACGCCAACCGGGTGATTCGCCAGCACAACCTCGACATGATCTACCTGTCGGGGCCCGGCCATGGAGCCCCCGGGGTGCTGGGCCCCACCTACCTCGACGGCAGCTATAGCGAGGTTTACCCCGACAAGAGCCAGGACAGCGCGGGGATGCGTCGCTTCTTCAAGCAGTTCTCCTTTCCCGGGCACATCGGCAGCCACTGCACCCCGGAAACCCCCGGCTCGATCCACGAGGGGGGCGAACTGGGCTACGTGCTCTCCCACGCCTGCGGTGCCGTCTTCGACAACCCCGAGCTGATCGCCCTGGCCTGTGTGGGGGATGGGGAGGCCGAAACCGGACCCCTGGCCACCTCCTGGCACATCAACAAGTTCCTCAACCCGATCAGCGATGGCGCCGTCCTGCCGGTGCTGCACCTGAATGGCTACAAGATCGCCAACCCCACCCTGCTGGCGCGGATTCCGCGAGACGAGCTCGCAAATCTGATGCGCGGCTACGGCTGGGAGCCGATTTTTGTGGAGGGCAGTGAACCGAAGGCCATGCACGAGGCCATGGCTGCCGCCATGGATCGGGCAATCGGGCGCATTCTCGAGATCCGCGCCGAGGGACGCGCCAGCGGGGAGGCGGTGCGGCCAGCCTGGCCGATGATCGTGCTGCGCTCCCCCAAGGGCTGGACCGGTCCGGCGGCGTTCCACGGCAAAAAGCTGGAGGGCTTCTGGAGGGCCCACCAGGTCCCCCTGGATTCGCCGAACACCGATCCTGAACAGCTGGGGCTGCTGGAGGACTGGCTGAAGAGCTATCGCCCCTGGGAGCTCTTTGATGCCAACGGCACCCTGATCCCCGAACTTCGGGCCCTCTCCCCCGTCGGCGGACGTCGCATGGGCTCCAACCCCCATGCCAACGGCGGCCTGCTGCGCCACAAGCTTCAGTTCCCCCCCTTGGCGGACTATGGGGTGGCGGTGGATGCACCAGGCACCAAAGAGGTCGAGAACACCTACCCCCTCGGGGAGCTGCTGCGTGACATTATCCGCACCAATCCCGATTCAATGCGGGTATTCGGCCCCGATGAAACCGCCTCCAACCGGTTACAGGCGATCTACGAAGTGAGCAAGAAGGTGTGGATGGAGGACTTTCTGCCGGAGGACCTCAACGGTAGTGAACTAGCTCGCAACGGACGGGTGGTGGAGATGCTCAGCGAGCACACGCTGGTGGGGATGATGGAGGGCTATTTGCTCACCGGCCGCCATGGCTTCTTTCACACCTACGAAGCCTTCGCCCATGTGATCGCTTCAATGTTTAATCAGCACGCCAAGTGGCTGGAATCCTGCATCCACCATGCTCCCTGGCGTGCCCCGATCGGTGCCTGGAATTGCCTGATCTCATCCACCGTATGGCGGCAGGATCACAACGGCTTCACCCACCAGGATCCGGGCTTCATCGACCTGGCCGGCAACAAGAGCGGCGAGGTGGTGCGGGTGTACCTGCCGGCCGACGCCAACTGCCTGCTGGCGGTAGCGGAGGAGGCTCTGCAGGAAACCAACGTCTGCAACATCATCGTCTCCGACAAACAAAAACACCTGCAGTACTACAACCTGGAACAAGCCCGGCGCCACGTGGCCAAGGGAATCAGCATCGTTCGGTGGGCCAGCAACGACGACCGCGGTACCGAACCGGATGAGCCCGATGTGGTGATGGCCTGCGCCGGCGACATTCCCACCAAGGAGACCCTGGCGGCCGTCGAAATCCTGCATCGCGAAATCCCCACCCTGCGAATCCGGGTGATCAACGTGGTCAAGCTGTTCGCCCTCACCGAACCCAAGGAACATCCCCACGGGTTGAACGACAGGGATTTCGACACCTTGTTCACAACAGACCGACCGGTGATCTTCAACTTCCACGGCTATCCCTGGCTGATTCACCGCCTGACGTATCGCCGCACTAACCACGGCAACTTCCACGTTCGAGGCTATAAGGAAAAAGGAAACATCAACACGCCGCTAGAGCTGGCGATGAACAACCAGATCGACCGCTTCAACCTGGTGATCGATGTGATCGACCGCGTGCCAAGCCTCGGCTCCCGTGCCGCCCACGTGAAGGAGCGGATGCAGGAGGAGATCCTCTCCCACCGGGAGTACGCCCATGCCCATGGCATGGACGCGCCGGAAATCACCCACTGGCGCTGGGCTCAGCCGGTCGCCGAGCGCGGATGACGGGCCTGGCCAAGACGGCAGCGCTTGATGCCGGGCTAGTCCTGGTGCTCAATGCCGGCAGTTCCAGCCTCAAGGCCTCCCTGCTGGATGGGATTGGCAGCCGGCTCTGGCAGGGGCAACGGGACTGCCCCATGGCCGAGGGCGCCTCCCCGGAGCCGGTGCTTGAAGACTGGCTTCCGGCGGTTTTGGCTCCCTGGAGCGACGCCATCGTCCTGGCCGGGCACCGGGTGGTGCATGGCGGCGACGCCTTCACCGCCCCCGTGCGGCTGGAGCCGACTGTTCTGGCGGCGATAGCGGACCTGGTGCCCCTGGCTCCCCTGCACAATGGCCCGGCCCTGCGGGTGATGCACTGGCTGACGGCGCAGCAGCCGGAGCTGGAGCAGTGGGCCTGCTTCGATACCGCCTTCCACGCCACCCTGCCGCCCGAGGCCGCCACCTATGCCATCCCCGCCGACTGGCGACGTCAGGGCCTGCGGCGCTTCGGGTTCCATGGCCTCAGCCACCAGCACGTCGCCGAGGTTGTGGCCGCCCGTAGGCCTGCGGCCGCCGCAGCGCCCCCCCTGCGGCTGATTAGCTGCCACCTGGGCGCCGGCTGCTCCCTGTGCGCCATCGCCGGGGGACGAAGCGTGGACACCACCATGGGCTTCACCCCGCTGGAGGGGTTGGTGATGGCCACCCGCTGCGGCTCCGTCGACCCCGGACTGCTGCTGCATCAGCTGCGCAGGGGCCTCTCGGTGGAGGAGCTGGACCAGGCCCTCAATACCCGAAGCGGCTTGTTGGCTCTCTCCGAGCTCAGCGGCAGCATGCAGGAACTCAGGGCTGCGGCAACGGCTGGGCACGAGGGAGCCCAGCTGGCCATCGCCGTATTCCGCCACCGGCTTCTGCGGGAGATCGGTGCCATGGCCGCCAGCCTCGGCGGCGTCGATGTGCTCGCCTTCACCGGAGGCATCGGCGAGCACGATGACGCCCTCAGGGAGGAGGTGGTGTCCGCCCTGACCTGGCTCTCCCCCTTGGAGGTGATGGTGATTGCGGCCGATGAGGAGCAGGTGATCGCCAGGACCTGCCGGCGAAGCGCGGCGCCCCCCCCGGCTCCGCCGATTCAGGGGAGGTAAGGGTCCAGGAAGCTCAGGGGCCTGGCCATGGTCGCCGAGAACCCGAGGATGCCGCGGTCCCGGTAGCTGTAGAGGAGGGAATCGTCGTCCTCCAGCAGGAAGGTGCCGCCGCGCTGGGTGAGGAAGTCGTTGCGGGGCACGTAGGTGCGCCAGTGGCCCAGCACTTCGCCCATGTTGCGCAAGCGCACCGTGGCCAGCTCGAAGGGGCGCTGGAAGCCGGTTCCCCCAGCCCGGGAAAAGAACGACCCCTTGATCGGCGGCAGGGGGCTCGCCTGGATCGTTTCGTCGTCGGCGAGGCGCTGGGGAGCACTGCGATCGCCGGTGTAGCCGCGCAGGACCTCGGCCAGGGTGCCGGGGGAGCCCAGGCCCGCGCACATCAGCAGCAGGTTGGGCCAGGGCCCGCCGACCAGCTGCAAGCCCCCATAGAGCCCCAGGGCCTGATGCAGCCGCGGTTCGGCGTCCACCTGAAGCCGCTCGGGCGGAAAGCCGGTGAAGGCGCAGAACCGCTGGCGGCCGGCCTCATCCCCGATCCCGATCGCCAGCACGGCCAGACCGGCGGCCTCCAGCTGCGGCCCAACCGCCACCAGGGCCTGGGCGTATTCGAGGCTGTCGAAATCGCCCAGCTGGGGAAACAGGAGCACCAGCCGGCGGCGGCCCTTGCCCAGGCCCTCCACGTTGGCCAACCGCTCCAGCAGCACCGCTGGGGCGGTCGGGCGGGGCTCAGGTTCTGTCGGGTTGGCCACGGGCAGGGGCTCGGTCACAGGGAGGGGTCGCTCACGGCTGGAGCCATGGTCGCCCGGGCCAGGAACGCCTCGGCGGCGGTGGTCAACCGCTCGCGCCGGGCAGGGTCGATCCGCTCCAGCAGTTTCACCA
>CAIOCZ010000056.1 GCA_903856805.1 uncultured cyanobacterium
ACACCCGTGGCGGCCCGCGACTGCTGGGGCACCGCGTCCGCCTGCATGCGCACGATCACGCCCCGTTCGCTCACCAGCAGCAACTCCTCGCCTGCCCCCAGCACCTTCAGGCCCACGAGCACATCGCCGTCCCGGCGGAATTTGATTGCCCGCAGCCCCATGCCGGCCCGCTTCTGCAGCCGGAACTGATCCACCGGCACCCGTTTGCCGAGGCCGCTGGCGCTGGCCACCAGCACCCACGGCCCCTCGCTGGGGGCCACGTCGTCGCCCTCCTCGTCCATCACGTCACTGCTGGCTACCCGATCGGCCAGCTCCGCAGCCAGCACATCCATGCTCACCAGGCTGTCGCCCGCCCTGAGGTTCATGGCGCGCACCCCCCGGGCGGTGCGGCCCAAGGGACGCAATTCCTCATCGCTCAGCCGGAAGTGGATGGTCATCCCCTTCACGGAGCCAATCAACACGCTGTCTCCCGGCAGGGCCAGCCGCACCCACCGGAGGGCATCGCCCTCCTCCAGGGAAATGGCAATCAAGCCATTGGAGCGGATCGTGGCAAACGCCGAAAGATTTGTGCGTTTAATGAAGCCCCCATTGGTGAGCATCACCAGTTGCATGGTGTCTTCGAAGGCGCTGACCGCCAGCAACGAGGTGATCGCCTCCTCCCTGGGGATGGGCAACAACTGAACGATCGGTGTGCCCTTGGCGGTGCGGCTGGATAACGGCACCCGATAGGCCGGCACCGAATACACCACGCCCCGGTCGGAGAAGAGCAGCAGGGAGTCATGGTCGTTACAGCTGATGAACAGCTTGACCGCCTCCTCCCCCTGGCTCTTGGTGCCGGCCTTGCCGCGAGTGCCGCGACTGGTGGCCTCGAATTCACTCACCGGCATGCGCTTGAGGTAGCCGGTTTCGGTGAGTAGAACCACCGACCGCTCATTGGCGATCAGATCGATATCTTCAAGGCCACCCTCAAGGTCCAGAATCTGAGTGCGTCGCGGTGAATCGAAGCGGGTGCGGATCACCCGCAGCTCCTCTTCAATCAGCGTGAGCACCCGCTCCCGCCGAGCCAGAATGTCGTTGTAGTCGGTGATCTTGGCGAGCAGATCCTCATGCTCTAGGCGGATCTTGTCGGCCTCCAGGGCCGTGAGGCGGCGGAGCTGCATCTGCAGGATCGCGTCCGACTGGATGTCGCTCAGGCCGAACTGGTCGATCAGCCCTTGGCGGGCCGTGGCCGTATCCGCTGCGGAGCGGATCAGGGCAATGATGGCATCGAGGTTGTCGAGGGCAATCAGCAGGCCCAGCAGGATGTGGTCCCGTTCCTCCGCCTTCCGTAGGAGATAACGGGTGCGGCGCTCGATGGTTTCGATCCGGAAATCGAGAAACACCTGCAACATGCGTCGCAGGCTGAGCAGAATCGGCTCATTGGCCACCAGGGCCAACATGTAAGCGTTGAAATTACTCTGAAGTGGTGTTAGCTTGAACAGGTTGTTGAGGACGACCTGCGGGTAGGCATCTCGGCGCAGTTCGATCACGATGCGCATGCCATCGCGATCGCTTTCGTCGCGAATATCGGCAATGCCCTCGAGCTTCTTGTCGTTCACCAATTCGGCGATGCGCTCGATCAGGGCTGCCTTGTTGGTTTGATAGGGAAGTTCGGTGATAATGACCGCATCCCGATCGGGACGCCCCTTGGCCTCTATGGTTTCGATATTGGCCACGCCCCGCATCGTCACCGAACCGCGCCCACTGAGATAGGTTTCGCGGATGCCGCTGCGGCCGAGAATCTGGCCGCCGGTGGGGAAATCGGGCCCTGGAATGATTGCCATCAAGGCGCGGTCGTCAATCTCCGGATTGGCGATCATGGCCAGCACGCCATCAACCAACTCCCCTAGGTTGTGGGGTGGGATGTTGGTAGCCATCCCCACGGCGATTCCCGTTGAGCCGTTGAGCAAGAGTTGGGGGATGCGCGCTGGCATCACCGTGGGCTCTTGCTGGGAACCATCAAAGTTATCGGCGAAATCAACGGTTTCGCTTTCGATATCTTCGAGCAAACTGTCGGTGGTGAGGGCCTGGAGTCGCGACTCCGTGTAGCGCATGGCTGCCGGTGGATCGTTGTCCACGGACCCGAAATTGCCGTGCCCATCGATCAGGGGCATCCGCATGGAGAAGTCCTGGGCCATCCGCACCAGGGCGTCGTACACCGCCGTATCGCCGTGGGGGTGGTATTTGCCCAGTACTTCCCCCACGACCCGGGCGCACTTTCGATAAGGTCGATCGCTGGTCAGACCCAGCTCGTACATCGCGTAGAGGATTCGCCGGTGCACGGGCTTGAGGCCATCGCGGGCATCGGGTAGGGCCCGACCCACGATCACACTCATCGCATACTCCAGGTAGGAGCGCGACATTTCGTTGCGAAGGTCGGTCTGGATGATCCGCCCGTCGGATTCACCGGGTCCTGTGGATTCGGTCGGTCCGGTTGGATCCGCCATTCATGACCGGCTGAGGCTCACCCCAGTCTATCGAAGTCCCGCCGCCCTGCCCCGCTGGCGATTCCATGGCGCTACCCCAGCCCAATCCCAGGTCCGAGGCCCTGGCCAGCAGCCCCTTGCCCCCCCGGGATCCGGCCATGCTGCTGGCCCGCCAGGCGGCCGGTGAGCTGCGGGTCTGCAGCGTGGCCAGCTTCCGCCAACACGTGGAGGCCGCCGGCCTGGCCGCGGCCTACGCCGCCACCGACGTGCTGGTGGCCGCCAACGCCGAGTTCAGCGATCAGGCCAGCCTGCACCTCAGCCTGGGCCCCACCGAACCCCCGATCCGCCTCCGGGATCCCCACCTGGATGGGGTGGCGGCCCTGGCGGCCGGGGGGGGCAGCGATCTGGTGCTGCCGATCGGCAGTGGCGCCGGCGAGGGTCAGCGGCTGGGGGGCGCCCAGGTGCTGGGGCGCCTGCTGAAGGGCGCCAGCGTGGCCCTCAGCGCCACGGGGGATACGACGGTGCTGCACCCACGCCGGGAGCTGCACCTGGCGCTCACCCTCGATCGCATCGGTACCGGTCGGCTGCTGTTACAGCGTGGGATCGTCGAGAACGGCATCGTGGCGGTAAGCAGTGCGGAGGGGGTCCTGCGCAGCCCCTATGGCCCCCTGCTGGGACCCTTCAGCAACGCCCTCTACACCTGCTCCGGTGCCGACAGCATTGGCCTGGCCATGCCCGGCCTCTCCCTGCTGGGCCCGGGCTCGCCGGTGCTGGTGGGGGGGGCGATCGGCTGGGTGATCGGCTGCGGCAGCGGCCACCAACCAGGGCCGCGCCGCCTGGCCAGTGGCCACGCCCGCACGCCCGGGGCGGTGGCGGCGATCAGCGTGGATCTCCACGAGCTGAGGCCCGAGTGGGTGCGGCCCTGCGTCTTCGAAGGTCACGGCACGGCCCTGCTGGTGGCCATCGCGGCCCCCATTCCCCTGCTGAACGGGGCGATTGCCCTGGGGGCCGCCGCGGGCAATGGGTCCCTGGAGGCGCCGGTTCTTGATGTGTCGATTCCCCGGCGGATCAAGCCGAGCTTCGGTGGCCTTCCCTATAGCGCCCTGCACAGCGGTCGGGTGGTGGTGGACGGCCATCGCCTCAGCACCGCTCCGGCCCACAGCCCCCGGCTGGCCGCCTCGATCGGAGCCGAATTAATCGCCCAGCTGCAGGACGGCCGATTCCCGCTGCGGCCCCCCCTGCAGGCGCTCTCGGTGCGGTCGGCCCTGATTCCCCTCGATGCCTGATGGATCGCTGAAGGTGATGGCGAATTCTGGAGACAGGCCGCTTAAGCTCCCCCAAGCGCCAGTTTGCACCGCCCGCCTGTGATGGCCGAGACCCCTCTGACACCCGAGTCCAGCGCCGCCCCCGAGGCCTCCGTGGTCAGTGGCGAGCCTGCCATCAACCCCACCAGCGACCCCGGCCCTGCCCCTGGGGGCGAGGAGGCTGTGACCCCCGTCACCAGCGGAGAGATCCCTAAGGACGCCCCCCCCGAGACGGAGGTGCCGATGACCTTGAGCCCGCCGGAAACCCCCGCCCCCACCGCCAGCCCCACCCAGTCAGCGGAGCCTCTGCCCTCACCCGCTCTGCCCTCGCCCCCAGAGAGCTCCACAGCCCTCTCCACCGAGCCAATCCCGGCGGGCATTGCCGCCCGGCTTGAGGTGTCCCCCCAAGCAGAGCGGCCAGCCGGGGGCGAGGGTGGCGAATGGGAGATGCTTCTTGAGAAAGGACGCCGCTGGCTTGACGCCCAGCAGATTGGCCAACAGTGGCAAAACCTCTGGGGCCCCGTGCGCGGACTCGGCCTGATCGTGGGCCTGATTCTGGTCTTACGGGTGTACGGAGCCCTGTTGGGCACTTTGGAGGAGATCCCCCTGCTGCCCAGGCTGCTCCAGCTCATCGGCCTGCTGGTCTTGGCCCGCTTCGGCCTCAGCCGTCTGCTGCGCACAGAGGACCGAGATCAGGTCCTGAACGATTGGCGGCAACGTTGGCAGGCGTTTCGTGGTGAAAGCTGACCAGCTCGGCCACGGGCTTCCGCAGGTCGGTTGATAGTTTGGCCCGAGTGCATCCATGCCTCGGTGAACATCCAGCTCGGTCGATCCCGTACCGTCCGCCGCGCCTACGGCATCGACGAAATCGCGCTCGTTCCCGGCGGGCGAACCGTGGATCCCGAGGTGACGGACAGCAGTTGGAGTCTGGCCGGCATCCACCGGGAGATTCCGATCATCGCCAGCGCCATGGATGGGGTGGTGGATGTGGAGATGTGCGTGCAGCTCGCCCGTCTCGGCGCCTTAGGGGTGCTCAACCTGGAGGGCGTCCAGTGTCGCTACGACGACCCCAATCCGATCCTTGACCGGATCGCCTCCGTGGGCAAGGAGGAGTTCGTACCGCTGATGCAGGAGCTTTACAGCCAACCGGTCCGGGAGGATCTGATCCGCAGCCGCATTGCTGCCATCAAGCAGCAGGGGGGCATCGCGGCCGTGAGTGCCACTCCGGTGGCGGCCATGAAGTTCGGCCAGGCGATCGCGGAAGCCGGGGCCGATCTGTTCTTTGTCCAGGCCACGGTGGTCTCCACTGAGCACGTCGGACCGGAAGGCCGCGCCACCCTTGATCTTGCCGTGCTCTGCCGCGACATGGGGGTGCCGGTGGTGATCGGGAATTGCGTCACCTATGAGGTGGCCCTGCAGTTGATGCGGGCCGGGGCCGCCGGGGTGATGGTGGGCATCGGTCCCGGGGCTGCCTGCACCTCCCGGGGTGTGCTCGGTATTGGCATTCCTCAGGCCACGGCCGTGGCTGATTGCGCCGCTGCCCGGGATGATTACCAGCAGGAAAGTGGTCGGTACGTTCCGATCGTGGCGGATGGCGGCATCGTCACCGGCGGCGACATCTGCAAATGCCTGGCCTGTGGGGCCGATGCCGTGATGATCGGCTCCCCGATTGCCCGTGCGGCTGAGGCCCCCGGTCGAGGTTTCCACTGGGGCATGGCCACGCCAAGTCCGGTGCTGCCCCGCGGCACCCGCATCAAGGTGGGCACCACGGGCAGCTTGGAGAAGATCCTGCGGGGCCCGGCCAGCCTGGATGATGGCACCCAAAATCTGCTCGGGTGCATCCGTACCTCGATGGGGACCCTGGGAGCTCGGAATCTAAAAGAGATGCAGTCGGTGGAGGTGGTTGTGGCCCCGTCGCTGCTCACCGAGGGCAAGGTGTACCAGAAAGCGCAACAACTGGGCATGGGCAAGTAACCGGTAGCCCGGGCGCCATGGGGGCTAACCTCAAGACGTGGGAGCTTCGGCTCACACACTCCTCACACCTCCCGGCCCGGCGAGCCCGGGCTTTTTGTGGGTGAGAGGCAGAGCGCGGCCATGGCGGTGCAGGAACTGACAACGGCATGCAACGGTGCCGCAGCTCTCCCTTTGTGAGGTGGGGGTCTGTTGCTAGATTCAAAAAACTCAGGATCCATTTCAGAATGTCCAACACAGCAGCCGTCACCGACGCCTCCTTCGAACAGGAGGTCCTCAAGAGCGACCTGCCCGTGTTGGTCGACTTCTGGGCCCCCTGGTGCGGACCCTGCCGCATGGTGGCTCCGATTGTTGATGAAATCGCCAAGGAATTCGACGGGCAGATCAAGGTCTACAAGCTCAATACCGACGAGAATCCCAACGTTGCCAGCCAATACGGCATTCGCAGTATTCCTACCCTGATGATCTTCAAGGGTGGTGACAAGGTAGACACCGTTGTTGGCGCTGTCCCCAAAACCACTCTGTCCTCCACGATTACCAAATACCTCTGAGGTGTTTAATTAGTTTGATCCGATTGATTAAATTATTCTTATATCGCTTCTTCCTTTTTGCCCATTTGGCTTCCGCGCCCGGTTTTCCGGGCGTTTTTTATGGCCTTGGGGCGTGTCCCAGTCCGCAATGCCTCTCATAAAAAATCCGCCGAATGCTTAATTCGGCGGAAAGAGGGATCGTTGCGAAGGAGATCGGACTGGATCAGCGAGTCGGGAAACGGGGGGCGTTCATGGGCACGGCTGAGGTTTTGGCCGTATTCACGGCAGAACCGGTGGTCGTGCTACGGATTCCGGAATTGGCGCCGGCGAGGGGTGGGGAAGCGGGGGGCGGGACGGTAACTGTCGGAGCAACAACCGGAGGCGTGGTGCCTGGGGGCGGAGTGGGGCGCACAACGCGACCCG
>CAIOCZ010000057.1 GCA_903856805.1 uncultured cyanobacterium
AGCTGCCAGCCCACCCGCACCGCGTGGCCGATCACCACGTCCAGGGCCAGATCGTCGTCGAACTGCACCTGGGGATTGGCAGCCACGAAGGCCATCAGGGTGAGCAGGGTTTCGGTGCAGAGCTGGCGATATTCCGGTGCCTCGATCTTGCTGAGCAAATGCTCCACCAAGGACGCGAAGTTGCGTTCGCCCGGGGTGGTTTCGCTCAGCAGCGGCCCACTCTCCAGCCGATTGCGCCGCTCCAGCTTGTCGCCGATCACCAGGCCCCGGCAGTGATGCAGCAGGTCCCAGATGCCAGCAAAGAAATCCCGCGGCACCCGCTGCAGGGTCCCCCGTCGCATCCGGTGCTGCAGCCAGCAGTTGCCCCGGGGTAGTTCCGCCAGCGGATCCGGCACCTCCCAGCGCACCCTCCCTCGCAGGTGCAGCTGCTCCTTGCGTTGTAGCGCCGCCAGGGCCTGGTCCCCATCGGCCAGCACGGCCCGCAGCCGACGGCGGATCCCATGGGGCGGCAGGCTGCAGAGATGTTCAAAGGCATCGATCGGGCTGAGGTTCACCTCGGCCGCCAGATCTCCGGTGAGCAGCAGCAGCAGTTGGCCCAGTTGCAGGGTGAGGCTGCCACTCAGCAGGTTCGGCTCCAGCCGGGCCAGGCTGTCGAGGGCGAGCAGCAACTCCTGCTGCAGCATCCACTCACGGCCGTCTTCGCCGCCGAAGCGGCGGATCATCGCCGCGATCGCAGAGCTGCCCTGGGGGTGGCGGATCAGGGAGTCGTTGGTGTAGTTGCGGCCCACCACCACCTGCTTCTGACGCACCAGCAGATCGGTGAGGGCGTCCTCCAGCTGGGGGTGCACCAGGCCCATCGCTCCGGCGGCGCGCCGCACCACGTTCCAGTCCGCCTCCGCCAGCCCGCGGCGATACACCTCTTCGAGCAAGGCCATCAGCTTCACGGGTGTCCCCGCCACCGGACCCTGCAGGCGGGCATCGGGACCCAGTCGACGGCCGAGCAGCTCCAGCACCTCCGCCTGCTCCGGCAGGGAGGTGCTGCGCCACAGCCGTTCCGCCAGGTCGCCCACGGGAATCTCCTCCAGCTCCTGTTCCTCCCGGGCAGTGAGCGGCTGGTAGCTCGCCGCAGGGGGCAGGAGGGTGGGGCCGCCCTGCCAGAGATTGCAGCTGGCCACCGCCTGGGGGGGGAGGTCCACCCAGCTGGCCTGGCTGGCCAGCTCGCTCAAGGGGGCCAGTTGCACCGGCACCCCCTCCAGCAGGCCCTCTTGCAGCTGGCGCCCCAGCTCCAGAAAGGCCTCCGGATTGCGCCGGAACGGGCCGGCTCCGATCGGAATCAGCAGCAGCGGCGAGCCAACGCCGCGCCAGTGGCGCTGCAACAACCGCACTTCACTGGCCACCGCATCCACCAGCTGCTGGGGATCGTCGGCCAGATAGAAGGTGTCGTCCTCCAGCACCGCCGGCAGGAAGGCGATCATTTCGGTGCCATGGCGGTAGAGGCGGGCGGTGGCCATCGTTTCGATGCGCACCCGCGGATGGCCGCCCAACCCCAGCCGGGCATTGGCCCCCACGGTGGCCATCCGTTGCCCCAGCTCGCGCGAGCTGGCCACCCGCAGTCGGCTCTGGCCGTCGCCACTGGTCTGCACCGGCAGGCCCGCCGCCGCCAGGGTGGTCGCCAAGGTGCCATCTTCCGGCACCAGCGTCACTAGCACCTCCGCCGCCCCGAGGGGGGCCGGGAAGCGCCGCTGGCTCGGGTCGAGGTCGTCCGGGCTGATCAGTCCGTGCAGCAGCAGGTCGGACAGCCAGGTGAGGCTCTGGGTCCAGAGCAGGGGCACGTTGTCATTGGCTACCCGCGCCTGGCTGCCCGGATTGCACCGTTCCGTCTCAATGGCCTCGGCGGGCACCAGATAGAGCTCCGGCAGCAGCGGCACGCCGTCCACGGTCAGGCTCAGTTCATCGAGCCGTTGGCGCCAGCGGCGGGCTTCGTTCCAGCGCCCTTCGCAGCAGGCGGTGATCAGCTCATAGGCCAGGAATAGGGGCCATTCACATTCGATGTGCTCGAACTCGGCCAATTCCTCCCGTTCGTAGTGCAGCCGGGTCACGTCTTCCACCACCGTTTGGTGGCCGTCCCGGCGGAAGCGCTTGTAGCCGTAGGCGCCCCCGAGTTCGCCCCGGATCTTGGCGCGGGTGCGGGCCACCAGCGCCGGATCCTCCACCGCCCAGGCGGGATAGCCGATCACCGCCAGGCAGGCGCTGTCCACCTCCTTGCTGGCGGATTCCCGCGGCAGCAGAGCGCGCAGGGCCCGGCGCAGCCGCACGATGGCGTCGTGGGGGATCACCAGGCAGCAGCTGCCGTCGCCGTGGGGGCCGTAGAGATCGAGGCCCTCGAGGGACTCCAGCGCCGCCTTCACCAGGCCGATCGAGCTGGCGTTCCGCTCCGGCAGGCCGTGGTTGCCCTTGTCCCCCCGTTCCCAGATGCCGTAATCCGCCACCCGGTAGGCGCGGGCCACGTAGTACACCAGGTTCTGGATGAAGTCCCGTTCGTGGCTGGTCTGCACTACCACCAACCCGGACCGGGTGAGCTGGGCCAGTTGCAGCAGGAACAGGGCCGTCGCATCCAGTTGCAGATGGCCCCAGCCGTCGTCGGGCACCACCGGATCCCCGCTGGCGGTGTCGAACTTGGCGTGGATGGCATCCAGCGGGTCCAGGCTGGTTTTGAACCGCTCCACCTTGGCGGCCTGGCGCAGCATGGCCGCCATCAGGCCGCGCATCAGTTGCAGCACCCGCTGCTCCAGTTCAAAGGCGCGGCGGTTCACCCCTGGCAGCCGTCGATAGGCCAGGGCCAGCCCCCAGACGCACTGAATCGAGTACACACAGTCCCGAACCCAGGCATCACCGTAGTTGCCATGCACGGTGTGGGCGGTGCTGGCGGGCAACAGGCCCGTCAGGGGATGTTGCCGGCTGATCACCACCCGCTCGATCTGGGCATCGATCTGGGCGAGAAACTCCCGGGCCTGGTCGTCACCGGGGGGGGTGGGGGCGGTGCCGTTGAGCGCGTCGGAGTTGGTGATGGTGGGGGACCTTAGGCCACAGTTGGCAGCGTCCACTCTGGAGCTGAGCCATAGATTCTCTCCCGGAGAGCCTCCCCCCCATGGCAGCAATTGAGACGGTCCCGCTGCGCACGCGTGTGCTGGACGTGCCGGTGGATGTCTGCCCCAGCGTGCTGGAGGCCGCCCTGGCCCTCCATGGTCGGGGCGGTGGTCAGATTGTCACCCTCAACGCTGAGATGACCATGGCGGCCCTGGCCGATCCGGCCTTGGCTGCCGTCATCGAGGCGGCTTCGCTGGTGATCCCTGATGGCTCCGGGGTGGTGTGGGCCTTGGGGCGCCAGGGACGGCGGGTGCGGCGCAGTCCCGGCATCGAGCTGGCGCGCCAGTTGCTCGAGCACGCCAGCCGCCAGGGTTGGCGCGTTGCCTTGGTGGGCGCCAGTCCGCAGGTGATGGCGGCGCTCACGGCCCGCCTGGCCCAGGATTTTCCCGCCCTGCAGCTGGTGATGCAGGTGGATGGCTATCGGCCGGCGGAGGCCTGGCCGGAAGTGGAGCGCGAACTGCTGGCGCTCCAGCCCGACCTGGTGCTGGTGGCCCTTGGTGTGCCGCGCCAGGAGCTCTGGATTCAGGCCCTTCCCGCCACGCGATCCGGCCTGTGGATGGGCGTGGGCGGCAGTTTTGATGTCTGGGCCGGCCTCAAGAAACGGGCCCCCGCCTGGATGGGGGCCCTGCACATTGAGTGGTTGTACCGGCTGCTCAAGGAGCCCTACCGCTGGCGGCGGATGCTGGCTTTGCCCCGTTTCGCCTGGGCTGTCCTTCAGGACAAGCCCTGAGCGGCTGCGGCGTCAGGCTGGGCGCTCAGCGGAACCCCACTGACGCTTGCCAGACAAAGGCCAGCAGCAGGAAGAAGAGGGGAATGATCGGCAGGATGTCGACCAAGGGGCCGAAGGCCTGATAGGCCTCGGGGAGCTGGGCAAGGAGGGGGGCGTGGGAACCGGCCAGCAGCGAGAGCGCCATATCTGGATGCAATCCATTGCAGTGGCTGGAACTTACCACGTGTGAGCGGCGGGAGAAGCCGGTTCCCAGGGAGCGAAATCCTCTGCAAAACAACCATCCCGGATCGCCTGGGCCATGGCACGGGTGAAGCGCAGCAGGGTGGTCAGGTTGTGGAGGCTCAGCAGGGTGCGGCCCAGCATTTCCTGGCTGCGGATCAGGTGGTGCAGGTAGGCGCGACTGTGTTGGCGGCAGGCCAGGCAGGGGCAGCTGGGATCGAGGGGGGTGTGGTCGTGGCGGAAGCGGGCGTTCTTGAGGTTCCAGCGTTCGCCCCCCACCAAGGCGGCCCCATGGCGGCCCAGGCGGGTGGGCAGCACGCAGTCGAACAGATCGAACCCCTCGGCCACCGCCACCGCCAGTTCCCGCAGGCTGCCCACCCCCATCAGGTAGTGGGGGCGGTCCTCCGGCAGCAGGGGGCCCACCTCACGCACGATCCGGTGCATCTCCTCCACCGGCTCCCCCACGCTCACGCCCCCCACCGCAATTCCGGGCAGGTTCATCGCCGCCACGATCCGGGCCGATTCCCGTCGCAGGTGCGGAAAGCAGCCCCCCTGCACGATGCCGAACAGGGCCTGGTTCGCCCGGTCGTGCACC
Organism: uncultured cyanobacterium; assembly: GCA_903856805.1. GTDB lineage: Bacteria > Cyanobacteriota > Cyanobacteriia > PCC-6307 > Cyanobiaceae > Cyanobium. Next base: position 4,692 of record CAIOCZ010000057.1, read on the forward strand.
GCCAGGCAACGCTCCAGCCAGGCGTGGGTGCGGCGGCTGGCTTCCGCCACCGCGGCCTCGCTCGCCGGATAGGGGGGGCACTGGTCGAAGGCCATCGCCACGTCCGCCCCGAGGGCCATCTGGATCTCCATCGACCGTTCCGGGGTGAGGGTGATCCGGGCCCCGTCCCTGGGGGAGCGGAACACCACCCCGTGGTCGTCGATGCGATTGATGTTGCCCAGGCTGAACACCTGGAAACCACCGGAATCGGTGAGCAGGGGCCCAGGCCAGCCCATGAACTGATGCAGGCCGCCCGCCTCCGCCACCACCGTTTCGCCGGGCTGCAGATGCAGGTGGTACGTGTTGGCCAGCACCATTTCTGCCCCCGTGTCGGCTAGCTGGGGGGTGCTCACCCCCTTCACCGTGGCGGCCGTGCCCACCGGCATGAAGCGGGGGGTGTGAACCTGTCCGTGGGGGGTGTGGAAGCAGCCGCAGCGGGCCCGGCTGTGGGGGCAGCGGGCCACAACCTCGAAGGCGAAGTCGGATGCGATCGTGATGGCGAGCCGGCGGTGCTGTGCCGACGCTACGTGCCGTCTTTCCGTTTTCCGTTGCCCCGTCCCGCCTGGCTGGCCGATCTGGCCGGCGCCTGGATTTTCTATTCCGTGCTGCCGGCCTGGCCCTGGCCGGCGCCGCGCTTTGAGCGCATCGCCCGCTTCGCCCCCTGGATTGGGCTGGTGTTGGGCGGCTTGCAGGCCCTGCTGTGGTGGAGCCTGCAGGCACGGGTGCCCCTGCTGGCCCAGGTGGCCCTGGTGCTGGCCGCGGGCCTGCTGCTCAGCGGGGGGCTTCATATGGATGGGGCCATGGACACGGCCGATGGCCTGGCCGCCGGCGAGCGGTTGCTGGAGGCCATGGAGGACAGCCGGGTGGGGGCCAGTGGGGCCCAGGCCCTGGCCCTGCTGCTGTTGCTGCGCGGGGCTGCCCTGGCCTGCCTTGGACCCCTGGCACCCCTGCCGCTGGTGGCGGCGGCAGTCTGGGGACGGATCGCGCCCCTAGTGGCCATGGCCCGTTTCCCCTACCTTCGCCCTGGCGGCAGCGCCGGCTTCCATCGCCGCCACTGGGCCGGGTTAGCGGTGGAACTGCGGCCTTCGCTGCTGCTGCTGCTGGCCCTTGCGCTGATGAGCGGTGGGCGAGCCAGCGCCCTGGTGGCGGCCCTTGGGATGGTGCCGGCGGTGGTGGTCCCCCTCTGGCTGGGCCGCAGGCTGGGGGGGCACAGCGGCGACAGCTACGGTGCCTGTGTGGAGTGGACGGAAACCCTGGCGCTGCTTCTCAGTGGGCTGGTGGTGACTCTGGTGCTGGGGCCGGCAGGCTGAGCCGGAAGGCATTGCCGTCGGCGGGCAGGGCCGGAGCCACCAGGGCCGGCGGAATCACCAGCTCCAGACTGCCGCCCAGGGAGCGGGCCAGCTCGCGGGCCAGGGCCAGGCCCAGGCCGGAGCCCGGTAGGGGCTGGCCCTGGCGGCCGCGCCAGCCCCGCTCGAAGATCATCTCCTGTTCCGCCGGGTCGATGGCGCTGCCGCCATCCCAGACGGTGAGGTTGAGTCCCGAGGCGGTTTCGTGGCAATGCAGCCCCACCGCGCAACCCGCCGCGCTGTAGCGGAAGGCATTTTCCAGCAGATTGGCCAGGATTTCGGCCACGGCGCCGCTGTCCCCCCGCCAGGTGGGCAGCTGGGTCGGGGCCTGCCAGGGACGCCCCTGCAGCGTGGCGGTGGCCTCCGCCCGTTGCAGCAGGGGCATGAGCAGGTCGCGCAGGGGTTGCCCCTCGGGCCCGCTGAACAGGGGCGGCAGCAGTAGGGGCTGGGGACCAGGAGCTGGGGCGATGCGGGGATCGGGGCGCGTGAGGGCACTGATCGCATCCACATAGCGGTTCAGTTGGCGCTCTTCGGCCAGCAAGCCCTCCACCAAGGTGCGGTTGGCACTGTCGTGGTCGAGCCGGCGGCGTAGCAGCTGGCCAAAGGTGCGGAGGGCCGTGAGCGGATTGCGCAATTGGTGCACCAGCAGCCGCAGCTGTTCGTCCTGGGCCTCCAGGCGCTGCCGCAGCCCCTGGGCCTCCAGGTCGAGGCGCAGCGCTTCGGTGAGACAAAGCGCCACCGCCTGCAAGCGTTCGCGCAGGCTGTCGGGCCACGGGGCGCTGGCCGTCTCCACCTGGAGGGCCCCCAGCAGGAGCTGCTCGTCACGCAGGGGCAGCCAGCGGCGCTGCTCCTCCGGTTGCCGCAGCGGGCTGGCGGAGTCCACCGCCGGCAGGGCGCGGCCATCGGCGGGCCAGCGGCCCACGGGCAGCAGGCTGGGCTGGCCCCCTTCGGCCCGTTGAGTGACGTAAACCACCAGGCACCGGACCTCCCGGCAATCGCTGAACTGGCTGAGTTGGTAGCGCAGCAGGGCGAGGAACCGTTCTGAAACGGGCATTACCGGCGCATTGCAGCGTCATTGTGACCATTTCCGTGGACATCCACGACGAACTGCGATCCAAATCCGAAAAAAAGCGTTAAGCTGCTGGTATCGACCACTACTTCGCAGTCCCTTGGTGGGCAGCAGGCAAGGTCGTAGCGGTCAAGGTTGCGCTTCTACGCAGCTGAGGCTACAGCAGAGGCTGATGCTTCCCTCTCCTGTCGTGGCGCGCTGCTTGCAGTTCGCCCCCGTTGCGCCCTGGTCTGCGGCAGACCACCGTCAAGGACCCCAGACGTATGGGCGTGAATCCCTGGCCTGCCCAGGAGGTTCCTCAATTGGTCGGCGTTCCCCGCCTCGCGCAGTTTGCCGGCCTGCCAATCCCATCCCCTCTCAGCCTCCCAAGTCAGGGAGTCGTGCTATGTCCAAGAAGCGCAAGCGCATCAGCCGTCGTCGTCTTGCCGGTCAGCGCGTGCTGGCCCATGTCGCCACCTTCAACCTCGAGACCGGTTCCCATAAGCCGGTCACGGCGGCTCGCCGCTTCATTGCTGAGGGCGACTTGGTGCCACCGGCGATCCTGAATGTGCGCCGCAACGAGCACACCACCGACCGGTTCTTCTGGGGGGAGAAGGGCCTGTTCAGCGCCCAGTACGCCGAAGAGAACCACTTCCTGTTCCCCTCCCTGCGGGCGATCGTCGATCGCATTGGCGAAGAGGTGCTCTTCGAAGGCATCGAAGCCTTGGCCGCCGACGACTGGGAAGAGATGGAAGAGTACGAATACGCCTTCGTTTGATTCAACGGGCCAGGCTGCGGCGGTCCCCTTCAGGGCCGCCAGCCGTTGGCGAGGAACTGACGCATGGGGGGAAACAGGTCGGGGGGGATGCCATGGCCACCCTGGAAACTGAGGTGCTCCACCGTCCCGCCGGCCCGTAGCAGGGCCTGCTCCAACGCCGTGCAGGCGGCGAAGGGCACCACCGCATCCATTTCCCCGTGGGTGAGCAAAATCGGACTCCTGGGCTGGTCTGGACTCCAGTCGGGGTGGGGATAGGCGCTGCAGGCGATCAGGCTCGCCAGCGGTAGCGCCCCGCCGGCCCCCGTCGCCACATCCAGGGCCATCGCCCCACCCTGGGAAAAACCAAGCAGGGCCGTTCGCTCCAGCGGTACCGAGCGGCCTAGCTCCTCCAAGCGCCGCCGCAGGGAGGAACGGGCGTCTGGAAGCTGGTCGAACTGGGGCGGCTGTAGTCCATACCACTGCCGTCCGCATCCCCCCGGGTGGGGATGGGGAGCCCGCAGGGCCACCACGCTCACCTCCGGTCCCGCTAACTCCGTCCCCAGGTCCAGGAGGTCATCGGCATCGGCACCCCAGCCATGGAGCAGCACCAGCCGCCGCTGGGCCTGGCTCGGGCCCACCTGCAGCTGTTGTCCGTCGTCGGAGGGCAGGAATTCCGGGAATGGGGAGGTCACCACGGTCGGGTTGCCGCTGCTGCGTAGGTTGTTGCCTGAACCACCTTGCTCCGCCATGGCGCCGACGGCCCTTCTGAGCGTGTCCGACAAGCAGGGCCTGGTGCCGCTGGCCGAGGGGCTGCTCCAGCACGGCTATCGCCTGCTCTCCAGTGGCGGAACGGCGGCGGCGCTCGCCGCCGCTGGCTTGCCGGTCACCCGGGTGGCAGATCACACCGGTGCTCCAGAGATCCTTGGAGGTCGGGTGAAAACCCTCCATCCCCGCATCCACGGCGGCATCCTGGCCCGGCGCCATGATCCGTCCCACCAGGCCGATCTCGAAGCCCAGGCCATCGATCCGATTGATGTGGTGGTGGTCAATTTGTATCCCTTTCGGCAGGCCGTGGCCGACCCCGCCGTCAGCTGGGAGACCGCGGTGGAAACCATCGACATCGGGGGGCCGGCCATGGTGCGCGCCGCCGCCAAGAATCACGACGACGTGTCCGTGCTCACCGATCCCCGTCAGTACCCCGGCTTCCTGGCGGCCCTCGCTGCGGGCCAGGTGGATCAATCCCTGCGCCGCCAGCTGGCCCTGGAGGCCTTTCAGCACACCGCCGCCTACGACGGGGCCATCAGTGCCTGGTTGGCCGATCGCCTCGGTGTGGAACGGCCTGAGGGGCCTGACGGGGGTGAGGAGGTGTCGCTGAGGCTGGAGTTACCCCTGCGTCAGACCCTGCGCTACGGCGAGAACCCCCATCAGCGGGCCAGCTGGTATGGCCGCTCCGATGGGGGCTGGGGCGCCGCCCGCCAACTGCAGGGGAAGGAGCTCAGTTACAACAACCTGATCGACCTGGAGGCTGCCCTGGCCACCGTGCGGGAGTTTGGCTATGGCCCCGGCGATCGGGCCGACGCGGCCAGTCCGGCCGCCGTGGTGATCAAGCACACCAACCCCTGCGGTGTCGCCACGGGGGAGGATCCGGCGAAAGCGCTGCGGCGGGCGCTGGCGGCGGATCCGGTGTCGGCCTTCGGGGGCATCGTGGCCCTGAATGGTCCCGTGGATCGGGAGGCCGCCGAGGCGCTCACCAGCCTCTTCCTGGAATGTGTGGTGGCGCCGAGCTTCACCCCCGAGGCGCTGGAGCGGCTGTCCACCAAGGCGAACTTGCGCCTGCTGGAGCTGGATCCAGCGGCGATCAGCGCCGTTGAGGGCCGCCAGCTCCGCTCGGTGCTCGGCGGGGTGCTCGCCCAGGATGGGGATCATCAGCCCACCGCGGCGGCCGATTGGCAGGTGGCCAGTGAGCGCCCCCCGACCGCGGCGGAGATGGAGGATCTGGCCTTCGCCTGGCGCGTGGTCCGGCATGTGCGCTCCAATGCCATCGTGGTGGCGCAGGCGGGCCAGAGCCTGGGGATCGGTGCCGGGCAGACCAACCGGGTGGGCTCGGCCCAGTTGGCCCTCGCGGCCGCCGGGGACCGGTCCCGTGGGGCCGTGCTGGCCAGCGATGGTTTCTTCCCCTTCGATGACACCGTCCGCTTGGCGGCCAGCCATGGCATCACGGCGGTGATTCATCCCGGTGGCAGCCTCCGCGATGCCGATTCCATCCAGGCGTGCAACAGCCTCGGCCTGGCGATGCTGATCACCGGTCGCCGCCATTTTCTGCATTGAGCCTCAGGGGAGGCCGTCGGTTCGCCAGAGTGAGCTGTAACTTCGCTGTGCTCGTGGCGTTCCCGATGACCGACCTGATCCCCAGCTCCCTGGCCTACAACCTCAACTTCCTGCATCCGCTGTTGATGTGGACGTTGCTGGGCCTGTCCGGCTATGCGATGTTTCTCGGCATTAAGGCGAAGAAAACCCGCACGGCCGATGCCGAGACCCGAAAGGATCTGATCAAGGGGCAGTACGCCAAGCGCCACTATCTCTTCGGCAGTCTGTTGCTTGCCTTGATGGTGCTCGGCACCGTCGGCGGGATGGCGGTCACCTATTTGAACAACGGCAAGTTGTTCGTGGCCCCCCATCTTCTGGTGGGTCTTGCGATGACGTGCATGGTGGCGGTGGCCGCTGGCCTCTCACCGCTGATGCAGGCCGGCAACTTGATCGCCCGCAAGGTGCATGTGGGTTTGAACATGACCGTGGTCACCCTGTTCCTTTGGCAGGCCGTGAGCGGCGTCCAGATTCTCAACAAAATCTGGACTAGTCGCGCCGTTTGATAGGGCCCGATGGGCGGGTCAGAATTTGGCCCGCCGTCGCGGGGGGCAGGGAATGCCGTGGCTGGCGTGAAAGTCTTCCTGCACTTTCCAGGTCAGTTTGCGGGAGATCTGGCGAACGATCTGGCGCAACAGGTGGTTGCCGCTGTTCTGCACTAACCCTTCCGGCAACATGTTGATCATGGTCGGCAAACGGATCCACACCGCCAGGTCCAAATCCCAGCGCACCAGGGTGTGGGCCATCAGGGCATCCACGTCTTCGATGGAAACATCCTCGCTGGAAACGCCATCGGCTGGGGCCTCATCCAACCGCAGCGAGGCGTTGAATTCCACGTCGTAGAGGTCCCGCAGGGTCGGATCGCCATCGCCTACCGGCATGGTGATGATCCGGTAAATTCCTTCGCTCTGGGGCAGCAGTTCCAAGGCGATGGTGGGTTCCACCTCAAAGCCAAAGTTGCCGAAGCGCCCCAGGGTGAGCTGATACCCGTTGCGGCTGAGCCCGGTCACGGTCATCGGGGCCGCGCAACGGCGGAACCAGCCCTCATGGCGGTCGAGATAGCTGGACACCACAGCAGCCGGTGCCCGCATCTCCATCAGGTCGGAAAAGGTGCTGGCGTAGCGACGCACACGGGGATCCTCGGCATGGCGCAGCGTGGGCGGTGCGGGTACCCCCCCTTCGGTGGGCTGACTGTCAGCGGAGCGGGGGGACACCAGGATGGTCAACGGGCGGGGACTCCTCGGACGGTTGGATGCCCAGGAGTGCTCCGCAGCGCGGGCTTGAATGGGCATCGGATCGGTGATGGACGGAAGGGCGTCAGACGGTCACGGGGTCAGACGGGAACGGCGTTAGGCAGAGGGGCAGGTTGGGGGGAGGGATAGCCGGCTGGGAACCGCGAGCCCTGCGGCGGCTGCGGCGGCCAGGATGGACCACCTCCCCTGTGAATGTAAAGCCCTGGACGCCGGCCGTTGCTGCCGTTGTGACAGCGCCAGAATGCTCATGGGTTGGTGAGGCTGATCAGGCGTTGGATCACGTCTTCCACCACCCGGTCCGGTGTGGAGGCCCCGGAGGTGAGGCCAACCCGGATCGGTCCCTCCGGGAGGAAAGGCTCCACCACCTCCAAGTCCCCTCCGAGCGGCTTGTGTTCGATGCGATTGCCGGGACCGATCCGATCCGGCGTGTCGATGTGGAATGAGCGGATGCCGCGACTGACGGCAATTTCCTGCAGGTGGGTGGTGTTCGAGGAGTTGTAGCCGCCGATCACCACCATCAGATCCAGCGCTTCATCCACCAGGGCGAACATGGCGTCCTGCCGTTCCTGGGTCGCATCACAGATGGTGTTGAACGCCACAAAGTGTTCGTTCAGATCCAGAGGTCCGAATCGCTGCAACATCGTTCGCTCAAACATGCGACCGATCTCTTCGGTTTCGCTCTTGAGCATTGTCGTCTGATTAGCCACTCCAACTCTCTCCAGGTCCCGGTCGGGATCGAAGCCAGGTGAGCAGGCATTGGCGAAGCGGGCCATGAATCCATCTCGGGCGACCGCCCGTTCCTGGGCATCGGCCGCATGGGCGGCCCGAAGAATGTAATCACAAACCAGCTGGGCCTCAGTGAGATCGAGGACTACTAGATAGGTTCCAGCGAAGGAGCTTGTGGCCAGTGTTTCCTCGTGCTTTACCTTGCCGTGAATGATCGAGGTGATGTCGTTTTTCTTATGCTTTTCTACGGTGTTCCACACCTTCGAAACCCAGGGACAGGTGGTGTCCACAATGTGGCATCCCAGCTCATTGAGGAGTTGCATTTCCTGCACAGTGGCGCCAAAAGCCGGCAGGATGACGACGTCGCCATTGGCTACTCCTGAAAAATCCTTCACCCCCTCATCCACGGGGATGAACTGGACGTCCATCTCGCGAAGATGGGCGTTCACGGAGGGATTGTGAATGATTTCGTTGGTGATCCACAGCCGTTCACTTGGGTAATGTCGACGAGTTTCGTAGGCCATGGCTACGGCGCGCTCCACCCCCCAACAGAAGCCGAAGGCCTCCGCCAGCCTCACGTGGAGCCGACCCTCCTGCAGTTCGAGGCCGTTCCCGCGCAGGGTGGCGATCAGATCGCTCTGATAGGCCGTCTGCAAGCTGCCCGCCACCTCCTCGCCCAAGCCGAAGCCGCGTCGGTTGTAGCGCTCTGAATGATGCAGGGAGCGCTTGAAGGCCCGTGTATCCACGCCATCAGCTCGGAGTGGCCCGACTCTATGGGCCTTCGGTAACGGGTTGGCGATCCAACACTTGGGTCAGGCCCAACCAGCACACCGCCTCCAGGCTGAACGCGAAGCGGCAGGGCAGCACCTCCACCCCGGCCGCCAGCGCCTGGCGGAACAGCACGCCATAGCGGGGGTCGGCGCTGTCCCCCGGCGCGAAGCGGTCGACGTCCGGCCGGCTCAGGCAGGGGACCAGCACGGCACGGGCCTCGGGCACCAAGGCGCTCAGCTCCACCAGATGCTTTTGGCCCCGCTCGGTGACCGTGTCCGGAAACAGGGCCAGTCGGCCATCGGTCCAGGTGGTGTTCTTCACTTCCAAATAGATCGGCCGCGGGTCGGGGGCCTCGGCGGCGGGTGTCAACAGCAGATCGATGCGGCTGCGGCGCCCCTCGCCATAGGGAACCTCAGCGCGGATCGTCCCGATTGGTCCGAGCCAGGGCTCCAGGCAGCCGGCCTCAATCGTGGCCCGCACCAGCCGGTTGGGCAGGGCCGTGTTGATGCCCACCCACACGGGCTGGCCCTCGGCGCCTGGAACTTCTGCCTGCTCCCAGGTCCAGGCCAGCTTGCGGCTGGGGGATGGGGCATGGCGCAGGCGCACCCGCCCCCCGGGGTGGAGGACGCCGGTCATGGGTCCCGTGTTGGCGCAATGGGCGGTGACCTCCTCGCCGCTGTCGAGGCGCACGTCGGCCAGGAAGCGCTTGTAACGCTTCAACAACACCCCTTCCACCAGCGGACCCGTCGCCAGCACGGTCACGGGTGGGCTGGCTGTGGCCATGGGCCTGGACATGGGCTGGGTCCTTGCGGTGGCGGCGGCCATACTGCCGTGCGTTCTGCAGGGCTTCTGCCCAGCCCCGGATGGCGTCTTCACTGCGACGAATCGCCCTGATCGTGGCGGTGGCCACGGCCCTCAGCAAGGTGGCCGGCCTGGTTCGTCAGCAGGTGATTGCCGCCGCCTTCGGGGTGGGTGCCGTCTACGACGCCTACAACTATGCCTACGTCCTGCCGGGCTTTCTGCTGATCCTGCTGGGCGGCATCAACGGTCCGTTCCACAGCGCCATGGTCAGTGCCCTGGCGCGCCGGCCCAAGCAGGAGGGCGCCCACGTCCTGGCGGCGATCAACACCGTGGTGGGAGCCCTGCTGCTGGTGGTCACCCTGGTGTTGGTGTTGGCCGCTGATCCCTTGATCACCCTGGTGGGCCCCCAGCTCGATGCCACCCGCCACCAGCTGGCGGTGGAGCAGATGCGCTGGATGGCCCCGATGGCCCTGTTCGCCGGCCTGATCGGCCTTGGCTTCGGGGCCCTCAACGCCGCCGATGAGTTCTGGTTGCCGGCGGTCAGTCCCTTGCTCTCCAGTGTGGCTGTGATCGGCGGGGTGGGCCTGCTCTGGTGGCACCTGGGTGCGGCGATCGCCCTGCCGGAGCAGGTGCGGCTGGGGGGCGCCGTGCTGGCCGGCACCACGACCCTCGGTGCCGTGTTGCAGTGGTTGATCCAGCTGCCGGCCCTGGCCCGCCAGGGGTTGCTCAAGACGCGATTGGTCTGGGATTGGCAGGATCCAGGCGTGCGGGAGGTTCTCAAGGTGATGGGCCCCGCCACCCTCTCGTCGGGGATGCTCCAGATCAATGTGTTCGTCGATCTGTTTTTCGCCTCCGGCATCGTCGGGGCCGCGGCCGGCCTCGGTTACGCCAACCTCCTGGTGCAGACCCCCCTGGGGCTGCTGTCGAATGCCCTGCTGGTGCCGCTGTTGCCGGTGTACGCCCGACTCACCGCCCCGGAGGACCGTCACGAACTGGTGGCCCGCATCCGCCAGGGTCTGATGCTGGCCAACGCCAGCATGTTGCCCCTCGGGGCCGTGATGATTGCCCTGGCCGGGCCGATCGTGGCGGTGGTGTACGAGCGGGGTGCTTTTGATGCCGGTGCTGCCCGATTGGTGGCTGGCCTGTTGATGGCCTATGGCCTTGGCATGCCTGCTTATCTGGCCCGCGACGTGCTGGTGCGGGTGTTCTACGCCCTCGGTGACGGCAACACCCCGTTCCGTTGGTCGGTGGGTGGCATTGGCCTCAACGCCGTCTTCGACTGGCTGCTGGTGGGGGCGCCCACCCCCTGGGGGTTGCAGCTTCCAGCGCTCAATTTCGGCGCACCCGGGCTGGTGTTGGCCACCGTGGCGGTCAATGTCATCACCTGCCTGGGTCTGTTGGTGGCCCTCAGCGTTCGCCTGGGGGGGTTGCCGCTGCGCGGTTGGGCTCGCGACACGCTGCTGTTGCTGGCGGCGGCCAGCCTGGGTGGCGTGGCGGCCCTGGTCCTGGCCCGGGGTGTCTCCTGGCCGGCGGGCTTGATCGGCCGGTTGCTGGAGACGGGGCTCGGCTGCGGCCTGGCCTTCGCCCTCTACGGTTTGGTGGCCAGCGCCCTGGGGGTTCCGGAAGCCCGGCAGATGCTGCACCAGTTGCGGCGCAGGCTGCCCGGGGCGGGCTGAGCTGGATCAGGCGGGTGGCAGGCGCACCCGGCGTTCTTCGCGGACCTGCAAGGGAACCTCCAGGGTGCACCGGCCGAGCATCTGGGGGCCGTCCACCGAGACGATGCGGGCTTCGATCCCGAATTCGCGAAAGGCCGATTCGAGTTCTTGAATCAAGGCCTTTTCCACCTGGGCTTCAGCGTCCACCACTTTCCCAATCAGCCGACCCCCCAACCGTCCCAAGCGTTGGCGCACCACGTCGCGGGCATTGGTGACCTCGATGATCAGCACGGTCGGCCGGCGACGGTGGCCACCTTATCGGTGGACCTCTGCGGCGCACCGTGGATGAGCAACGCTGCGCCCAATGTTCATCAGCCAAAGGGCTGGAGAAGTTCCTCCAGATCCCTGAGCTGGCCAGCGGGCAGCAAGCGGGCCAGGGGTAGGCGGACGGAGCCCCCTCCGATCGGAACCTGCACCGCCTCCAGGGCCTGACGGGCACAGACCTCCGCCCCCTGGTCGAGGCGACCCGCGCATTCCACCGCCAGGGCCTGGGCCAGGCCGGCATCACCCAGGTAGAGATGCCAATTGGCCACCTGCACATACAGCCGGTCGGCGATGGCGCGGCTGAGTTCGTCGATCTCCTGGGCGCTGAGGGTCATGGTTTGGGGGCTTCAGGCTGCGGCCGACTAAGCACCACCACGCTGCCATGGATGAGGAGTAGGGCCCCCCAGGCCAGGCTCAGCCAGGCCAGGTGGCTCCATGGGTGGCGGAGCCCCTGCACCACCCAGAGGCCGCTGTTGACGGCGGCGAAGAGGGCGGCATGGAGGGTCAGGTTCACGATCCGCTCGTAGTGGCGGAAGATCGGGTCCTCGGGGTTGGCGGGGCCGTACCAGCGGATCGGCATCGGGGAGACCGGCGAAAAGGGCAGGGTCTGGCCGGACCCTATCGAGGCGCGGTGACGGCCCGGGCCCCGACCAGGTTGACGAAGGGGCCCCCCATGCGGTGAGAATGCTGGGGTCGCTTGACCACCATGTCCAGCGTCAGCCCCACAGGCGCTTGTAGCTCAGCGGATTAGAGCATCTGACTACGGATCAGAGGGTCGGGAGTTCGAATCTCTCCAGGCGCGTTTTTTTCTCAGCCGTCCTTCCCGGGCGGCTTTTTTTTGGCGATGCCTGGGGGGCTTCGGTTTGCCCTGGTCCATTGCCTACGATCAATTCAGCAATCGGCTTCATGCGCGGTGGACCTGATCAATGCCTCCCTGGCCCTGGGCGATCCCGCCATCGCCGCCTTGATCGCGCGTGAGCAGGAGCGACAGGAGAGCCACCTCGAGCTGATCGCCAGTGAAAACTTCGCCTCCCGGGCGGTCATGGAGGCCCAGGGCTCCGTCCTCACCAACAAGTACGCCGAGGGGTTGCCTGGAAAGCGGTACTACGGGGGCTGTGAGCATGTGGATGCCATCGAGGCCCTGGCGATCGAGCGCGCTCGGGAGCTGTTCGGCGCGGCCTGGGCCAATGTGCAGCCCCACAGTGGCGCCCAGGCCAATTTCGCCGTGTTCCTGGCCCTGTTGACGCCCGGCGACACGATCCTCGGCATGGACCTCTCCCACGGCGGTCACCTCACCCACGGGTCGCCGGTGAACGTCAGCGGGAAATGGTTCAAGGCCGTCCACTACGGCGTTGATCCCGACACCCAGCAGCTGAATTTCGACAGCATTCGCCAGTTGGCTCTTGAGCACAGGCCCCGGCTGATCGTGTGTGGTTATTCCGCCTATTCCCGCACGATCGATTTCGCGGCCTTTCGGGCCATCGCCGATGAGGTGGGTGCCTATCTGCTGGCTGACATGGCCCACATTGCCGGTCTGGTGGCGGCTGGGGTCCACCCCTCGCCGCTCCCCCACTGCCATGTGGTGACCACCACCACCCACAAGACCCTGCGGGGCCCCCGCGGTGGCCTGATCCTCTGCAATGACGCGGAGTTCGCCAAACAATTCGACAAGGCCGTGTTCCCGGGCACCCAGGGGGGGCCCCTCGAGCATGTGATTGCCGCCAAGGCGGTGGCGTTCGGTGAGGCCCTCCAGCCGGCGTTCCGCACCTACTCCGCCCAGGTGATCGCCAATGCCCAGGCCTTGGCGGCCCGACTCCAGGAGCGTGGCATCGCCGTGGTGAGCGGTGGCACGGACAACCATCTCGTGTTGCTCGACCTGCGCTCGATCGGCATGACCGGCAAGGTGGCGGATGCCCTGGTGAGTGGGGTGCACATCACCGCCAACAAGAACACCGTTCCCTTTGATCCCGAATCGCCATTCGTCACCAGTGGCCTGCGTCTCGGCACGGCCGCCTGCACCACCCGGGGCTTCGACACCGAGGCCTTCGTTGAGGTGGCCAATGTGATCGCCGATCGCCTGCTCAGCCCCGAGGATTCGGAGTTGGAACAGCGTTGCCGTCAGCGGGTGGCCGCGCTCTGTCAACGCTTTCCGCTCTATGGCCGTGAACGTGAGCTTCAACACGCCTGAGCCGTGCTTTCGCCCGTAAGGTGGCTCAACCAGGCCTGCCGCGTCCCGGTCCGCTGATGTGACCCTTGCCACCAGCCCCAATGCGGCGGCCCTGCTCACGTTGTTTTCGGCGGCCCTCCTGACGGCCCTGGTTGTGCCGGTGGTTCGGCGACTTGGTTTGCGGTGGAACCTCGTCGATCGCCCCGACCCACGAAAACAGCACACCACCCCCATGGTGCGGTTGGGGGGGATTGGGATCGTGGCGGGCTTCAGCCTGGCCCTTGCCCTCACCTGGTTCTTCGGAGGGTTTGCCCGGCTCGACGCCGATAAGGACCAGTTGATCTGGACCACCCTGGCGGGTGCTCTCTGTTATTTCGTGATCGGCTTGGCGGACGATCTGTTCGCCCTGCCACCGCTGCCCCGTCTAGGGGGCCAGGTGGCTGTGGCCATGGCTGTGTGGAATCAGGGGGTTCGGATCGGCAGCATTGAACTGCCGTTTGGGTTGGTGGGTGCCGAGCCCATGCTCAGGCTCCCTGAGATCCTCAGTCTTCTGGCCACGGTGATCTGGCTCGTGGGCATCACGAATGCCATCAATTGGCTCGATGGCCTGGATGGCCTCGCCGCCGGTGTCAGTGGCATCGCCGCCGTGGGTCTGCTGTCGGTGAGCTTCAGCCTCGATCAACCCGCCGCCGGTCTGCTGGCCGCGGCCCTGGCCGGCTCTTGCCTTGGCTTCCTGCGCCATAACTTCAATCCGGCCCGCATTTTCATGGGGGACGGCGGCTCCTATTTTCTGGGTTTTGCCCTGGCCTCCATCAGCATCGTCGGCCCAGCCAAGGGGCTGACCAGCGTCAGCCTGCTGTTGCCGCTGATGATCCTGTCCTTGCCGTTGGCTGACATGTCGGCGGTGATCATGGGCCGTCTCAGTGAGGGCCGATCGCCGTTCTATCCCGATCGCCGCCACCTGCACCATCGCCTGCTGCGGGCCGGCTTCAGCCACCGCCGCACGGTGGTGTTGATCTACGCCTTCACCCAGTGGCTGGCCGCCCTGGCCCTGGTGTTGGCCGATGCCGAAAATCGCTTCCTGTGGTTGGCCTTGGCTACCGCGGTGCTGATTGCGGTGGTGGTGGCCTGCCGGCGCAGCATGCAGCAGGAGGTCCGATGAGCACGGCCGTCGGCGCGGAAGTGCTGTGCATCGGCACCGAGCTGTTGCTCGGCAACATTGTCAACGGCAATGCCCGCTGGCTGGCGGAACAGTTGGCGGCCCTGGGCATTCCCCATTTCCGCCAGGAAGTGGTGGGTGACAACCGCGAACGCCTGATCGCGGCGGTGCAGGCGGCCGCTGGTCGCTGCCGGGTGCTGATCACCACCGGGGGCTTGGGTCCGACCCCCGATGACCTCACCACCGAGGCGATGGCCGCGGCCTTCTCCACCCCGCTCCGCGAATGGCCGGAGGTCTGGGAGGACATCCAGGCCAAGATCAGTGCCCGGGGTCGGAGCGTGGCGCCCAGCAATCGTCGTCAGGCGCTGCTGCCGGAGGGGGCCGCCCTGTTGCCCAATCCCACGGGCACCGCTCCCGGGATGATCTGGTCGCCCCGACCGGGCTTCACGATCCTCACCTTTCCGGGCGTGCCCAGTGAGATGCGGGCGATGTGGGCGGCGACGGCCGAGCCCTGGTTACGGCAGGCGGGCCTGGCGGAGGGGGTGTTTGCCAGTCGACTGTTGCGTTTCTGGGGGGTGGCGGAATCCAGCCTGGCTGAGCAGGTGAGTGACCTGTTGGCCCTCAGCAATCCCACCGTGGCCCCCTACGCCGGCGCCGGTGAGGTCAAGCTGCGGATCACGGCGCGGGCCGCTGATGCCCAGGCGGCCGCCGCCCTGTTGGCCCCCGTGGAGGCGGACTTGCGGGCGCGCACCGGCAGCCTTTGTTATGGCAGCGACGATGACAGCCTGGCCTCCGTGGTTCTGGAGCGGCTGCGCCAGCGCGGTGAGACCCTCGCGGTGGCCGAATCCTGCACCGGTGGGGCCATTGGGGCGGCCCTGACGGCGGTGCCGGAGGCGTCCACGGTGTTTCTCGGGGGCGTGATCGCCTATGCCAACAGCGTCAAGCGGGATGGGCTCGGTGTGGCTGAGGCCTTGCTGAACACCCATGGGGCGGTGAGTGATCCGGTGGCGATCGCGATGGCGGAGGGGGCGCGGCGCGTGATCGGCAGCACCTGGGCGGTGGCGGTGACCGGCATCGCCGGTCCGGGCGGCGGCACTGCCGCCAAACCGGTGGGGCTGGTGCATGTGGCGGTGGCCGGTCCGGATGGCTGTGAGTCGGAAGGGATTCACTTCGGTGCCAGCCGGGGGCGCCATTGGATCCAGACCCTGGCCTGCGGCGAGGCCCTGCAGAGATTGCGGCTGCGCCTCGGCTGAACCCAGGCGTCTGGATCGTGCCGATCCCGGGGGGCTGTCAAGGGCCTTGGGGCACTGATCGACGACCCCATACGGAACCCTGCAGCCGGGGCGATGAACGATCACCAATCCTGAGCGATCGAATTTTCCGCCGCTCGCGGCGGTTTCCCCCCGCCCATCCCAGGGTTTTCCACAGCCGCTCCGGGCCGTTCGGGTTGCGCCCTCGGAGCGGATGGCCCCTTGAGCCCCCTGGCTGGGGAAAAGCCCCTCTCCCCTTGACCGGCGGGGGTTCCTCGCAGCGGAGCCTGCGGCAACCCCGGCGCAGAACCCTGAACCCATTGGCGCGCCGTTAGTCTTGTCATGAGTCGCGTGGGATTGGCTCTGGTTCGGGTCTTTGACGTCGGGGGCCTTGCCGTGGCCTGATGGTTCCGTCCCCGACGCGAGCCGCATGAGCCAGATCCCCGACCACGCCCTCCCCACCGTGAGCATCGAAAACCAGATGCCCGAAGATTTGTTTGAGGCCATGCGCGAGTTCATCAGCAGCCATCCCCAGTGGGACCAGTACCGGCTGATGCAGGCCGCCCTGGCCGGTTTTTTGTTTCAGCACGGCTGCCAGGACCGGGCCGTGGCGCGCCACTACCTCAACGGCCTGTTCCAGCGGGAAGGGGCTTCCCTGTCGGGCCGCCGGGCCTGAGCCCTGCGCTCCTGGAGTTCTCGCCCCATGACGACCCTGCCTGCTCCCGCCGCCGCTCCGGAGACCGCCAGGGAGGGTGCCCGCCGCCCCCAGCTCGTGGTGCTGGATGGTCACACCACCAATCCCGGGGACCTCAGCTGGGAGCCCCTGGAGCGCCTTGGTCAGCTCACGGTCCATGCCCGCACTCCACCGGAGCTGGTGGCCGAGCGCCTGGCCTCCGCCGAGCTGGTGTTCACTAACAAGACCCCCCTCGGCGCCGCTGAACTGGCTGCGGCTCCGGTATTGCGCGGCATCGGCATGCTCTCCACCGGCCACGACGTGGTGGATGGGGCCGCGGCGGCGGCCCGGGGCCTGCCCCTCTGCAACGTGCCCGAATACGGCACGGCCTCGGTGGCCCAGGCGGTCTTCGCCCTGCTGCTGGAGCTCACCAACCGCACCGGCCATCACGCTGAGCTGGTGCGCCAGGGGCGCTGGAGTGCCGGTCCCGATTTCTGTTTCTGGGACGGAAGCCTCACCGAGCTGGCGGGCCGCACCCTTGGGGTGGTGGGGCTGGGCCGGATCGGCACGGCGGTGGCGGCGATTGCCAGGGCCTTTGGCATGGAGGTGCTGGGGCACCGCCGGGGTGGGGCCAGCGGCGGTGGAGAGATCGGCGTGGATTTGCCCACCCTGCTGGCCGGATCTGATGTGGTGAGCCTCCACTGCCCGCTCACCCCCGACACCCGAGGCCTGATCGATGCCGGTCGGATGGCGCTGATGAAGCCCGGTGCTCTGCTGATCAACACGGGTCGGGGGCCGCTGGTGAACGAAGCCGATCTGGCCGCCGCTCTCCACAGCGGACGCCTCGGCGGTGCCGGCCTCGATGTGCTGAGCCTGGAGCCGCCTGCCCCCGCCAACCCCCTGCTCAGCGCCCCCAATTGTGTCATCACGCCCCACATCGCCTGGGCCACCCGGGCGGCTCGGGAGCGGTTGATCGCCGCCGTTGCGGCCAATGCCGAGGCGATGCTGGCCGGCGTTCCGCGCCACGTGGTGAACGGACTCTGAGGACCGACCACTCCCCACCGTTGGCCGAGGGTCAGCGGGCCAACATGTCCAACAGGTGCAGGCTCTCCAGGCTGAGGGCCATCAGGCCGCTGATCAGGGCCGTGCGGGCACCACAGTGGAGCAGGCGGGACGCGATGACGGCACCGACGGGGATCATGGTGTGGGCTCCCGTTCGATCGGGCCTTCCACCTGGCTGATCGGCACCGGGAAGGCGGCGCTGGCTGTCCTGGGCTGGGGCCAGCGTCGAACCCAGCAGCGGAGATCGTCGTCTTCGACGGTCATGACCTCGTAGAGGGATTCGGCGCGGCTGTGGATTCGAACCAAGGAACCGGGTTGAACAGACATCGGACCTTCTCCAAGGGGAGGGCTGGACGGGAACTGGATTGAGATTGATGAAAAGTTGACTTCAAAGGGGATCGCCTTGTGGTATTGGAGCACGGATCCCTCGTCAGGCTAGGTATTTACGCTTACCCGTACTGGGGTTGCTGGGGCTTGCGGCGCGTTTGCGGCATGGACGCAGCCGAGAATCGCTCCACCCAGAGCCGTCCCCGTTCCGCCATGGCACAACCCGCTGTCGACCCGTCGGGTCAGCACCGCTTGGTGGATCTGATCGTGGCTGGCGGCATCGTGGTCACCATGGATCCCCAGCGCCGGGTAATCGGCGAGGGCGCTGTGGCGATTCAGGCGGGCCGGATCGTGGCGGTGGGTCCCCGGGGGGAGGTGGAGGCGGCCTATATCGGCACTGAGCGGATCGATGCCGCCGGCCGGGCGTTGATTCCCGGCCTGATCAATGGCCATGCCCATCTCCCCATGACCCTCTTCCGCGGCCTGGCCGATGACGAGGACCTGGATGACTGGCTTCAGCACACGATCTTTCCGGCCGAGGCCATGAACGTGGATGAGGCTTTCGTGCGCAGTGGCACCCGCCTGGGGCTGGCCGAACTGATTCGTGGCGGGGTCACCACGGTCTGTGACATGTATTACTTCGAGCACGCGGTGGCCGAGGAGCTGGCCGCCGCTGGTCTGCGGGGTCTGCTCGGCCAGGTTCTGATCGATTTCCCTTCGCCCGACTGCGCCGACCACACCGCCGCCATGGCGGCGATCGAGCGCTTTGTGTCGCACTGGCAGGGCCATCCGTTGATCACCCCCGCGATTGCGCCCCATGCGCCCTACACCGTGGGCGATGGGCACCTGATCGAAGCCCGTGCCTTCGCCGATCAGCACCGCTGCCCCTTCGTGATCCACCTGGCCGAAACCCGCCACGAGCTGGAGGAGAGCCTCCGGCTCAAGGGGGCCAGGCCCGTGGAGCATCTGGCGGCCCTCGGTGTGTTGGGGGAGCGCATGGTGGCGGCCCATGTGGTGTGGGCGGAACTGCACGAACTCGACCTACTGCGGGACCACGGCGTGGGGGTGGTGCACAACCCGCAATCGAATATGAAACTGGCCTCGGGGGTGGCACCCCTGCCGGCGATGTTGACGCGGGATCTGGCGGTAGGACTGGGAACCGATGGCTCCGCGTCCAACAACGATCTCAGTCTCTGGGAGGAGATCGATACCGCCGCCAAGCTGCACAAGCTGATCACGGCCGATCCCAAGGTGGTGTCGGCCCAGGAGGCCTTTGAGCTCGCCACGATTCGGGGCGCCCGGGCCCTCCATCTCGAGGGCGCGATTGGTTCCCTGGAGGTGGGTAAGCGGGCTGATCTCGTTGTGATCGATCTGGAGGCGATCAACCAGATCCCCCTCAGCAGCATCTATTCGGCCCTGGTGTACGCCACCAAGGCCAGTGATGTGCGCACGGTGCTGGTGGAGGGCCGGGTGCTGCTACGGGATCGCCAGCTGCTCACCCTGGATGAGCCGGCGATCGAGGCCGAGGCCCTGGCCTACCGGCATCGCATCATCGAGCGCTTGGGGATCGGGCACAGCGCCACGGGCTCCTAGGCTCATTTCTTGGTTCTTCATCATCTCTCGCGTGAGCGCCGGCACCCTCTTTGACAAGGTCTGGGAGCTGCACCGGGTGGCGGATCTACCGGGTGGCTCCACCCAGTTGTTCATCGGTCTGCATCTCATTCACGAGGTCACCAGCCCCCAGGCCTTCGCAGCCCTGAGCGATCTGGGATTGACGGTTCGGCACCCGGAGCGCACCGTGGCCACGGTCGACCACATCGTGCCCACCACGTCCCAGGCCCGTCCCTTCGCGGATCCGCTGGCGGAGGAGATGCTCGCCACCCTGGAGGCCAACTGTGCTGCCCATGGGATCCTGCTTCACGGTCTCGGCAGTGGCCGTCAGGGGATCGTCCATGTGATCGCCCCGGAGCTGGGGTTGACCCAGCCCGGGATGACCGTGGCCTGCGGCGATTCCCATACCTCCACCCACGGCGCCTTCGGGGCCATCGCCTTCGGTATCGGCACCAGCCAGGTGCGGGATGTGTTGGCCAGCCAGAGCCTGGCGATGACCAAACTCAAGGTGCGTCGGATTTGGGTGGAAGGTGAATTGCAGAACGGCGTGTACGCCAAAGACCTGATCTTGCACATCATTCGCACCCTCGGGGTGAAGGGTGGGGTGGGCTATGCCCATGAGTTCGCCGGGCCCACGATTGAGGCGCTCACGATGGAGGAACGCATGACCCTCTGCAATATGGCGATCGAAGGAGGGGCCCGGGTGGGCTACGTCAACCCAGATAGCACCACCTTTGCCTATCTCCAGGGCCGCCCCCACGCCCCGAGCGGTGCCGCCTGGGATCAGGCGGTGGCCTGGTGGAGCGCCTTGGCGAGTGATCCGGACGCCAGCTTTGATGATGAGGTGCGCTTTGATGCCGCCGTGATCGCCCCCACGGTCACCTGGGGCATCACCCCGGGCCAGGGAATTGGCGTGGACGAAACCGTCCCCACCCTTGAGCAGACCCCCCCCGACGAGCGCCCCCTGGCCGAGGAGGCCTACCGCTATATGGACCTCGCCCCCGGGAGCCCCATCGCCGGCCTGCCGGTGGATGTCTGCTTCATTGGCAGTTGCACCAACGGTCGACTCAGCGATCTACGGGAGGCGGCCGCCGTTGCGCGCGGTCGTCAGGTGGCCCCGGGACTGCGGGCTTTCGTGGTGCCCGGTTCCGAGCAGGTGGCTGCCGAAGCCGAAGCCGAGGGTCTCGATGCCGTGTTCCGTGCCGCTGGCTTCGAGTGGCGTCAGCCCGGCTGTTCGATGTGTTTGGCCATGAATCCGGATCGGTTGGAGGGCCGCCAGATCAGTGCCAGCTCCAGTAATCGCAATTTCAAGGGGCGCCAGGGTTCGGCCAGTGGCCGCACCCTACTGATGAGCCCGGCCATGGTGGCCGCCGCCGCCGTGACCGGTCAGGTCACCGATGTTCGCCCGCTGATCTCCTGAACCCCATGAGTATTCCTGCCTTTCCCGTTGGTCCGGTTCCCCGCCATCGCGGCTGTGGGGTGGCCGTGGTTGGCGACGATATCGATACCGATCGGATCATTCCGGCCCGCTATCTCAAGTGCGTCAGCTTCACGGGCCTGGCGGAGGGGGTCTTCGCCGACGATCGCCGCGAGCAGGCCGGCGCCCATCCCTTCGACCGGCCCGAACATCAGGGCGCCAGCGTGCTGGTGGTGAATGGAAACTTCGGCTGTGGTTCGAGCCGCGAGCATGCCCCCCAGGCCCTGATGCGCTGGGGCATTCGCGCCGTGATCGGCCACAGTTTCGCTGAGATTTTCTTTGGCAATTGCTTGGCCCTGGGGATCCCCTGCCTCAGCCTTGGCAAGGCCGAGGCCCAGGCCCTCCAGGCGGCGATCGCGGCCGATCCCTCCGCCGAGCTGCTGGTGGACGTCGAGGGGCTCCAGGTCGGGCTGGGCACGGCCAGTTGGCCGCTGCAGCTGGCGGCTGGACCCCACCAGATGCTGGTGAGCGGCCAGTGGGATGGCACCTCCCAACTGGTGGCCCACGACCCTGAACTGCGGGCCACCGCCGCCCGACTTCCTTACCTCACGGGCTTCGGCGCCTGAGGGGGGGCATCCTGATCGGCTCGAGCCCCTTCAGAAGGGTCGATCCAACACGATTTGGTTGGGGTTGTGGGGCACAAACGGTAGGCCGGGACCGCTGAAATTGAAGTCGTGCAGTTTCAGGCGCACGCCGCCAAGTCCCTCGTAGGGGCTGTAGTAAATTCCGATCTCATAGGCCCGTCGTTGCCAGCGAAGTTCCACGTAGGAGCCGGTCACATCTCCATAGTTCGCTGACTTTGGATCGACGTTAAAGCCAATGCCGCCGCTGAAGATCAGCGGTCCGACGATCTGTTGGGTGAGACCAATCCCCAGGGTGCCCAGATCCACCGCCCGATCAAAGCTGAGCGGGCTGAGTCCCTGCCGCAGGGTGGCACCCCCGGTGATGGTGAGTTCGGTGTAATCGAGGAAGGGCTTGGTGAAGTGGCCGAGGGTGAGGGTGGGGCCGGCGGAGAAGGAGAGGGTGTTCTGGTTGGTGCCATCGCCGTAGTACGCGAAGCTGCCCAGCAGGTTGCCGTTCAGGCGCAGGCCTGGGACCACCGGCACCGGGGAGTTGCTGAGGGCTTGGGTGGGGGTGGCCGGCAGGGCCTTGCCCGTCCAGAGGGGCAGGTTGAGGTTGAGCGAACCGATGCCGTTGCCCCGCCAGTATTGGCCAAGGTTGTCGGTGTTGAAGGTGTTGGCCTTGACGTTGGCCACCCCCAGGCGCCAGTAATAGTTGCTGCTCAGGCGTCCCCAATTCGGCAGGGTGCCGGTGTCGTCCAGGGAAACGCCGTAGGCGGAGTAGA
This sequence comes from uncultured cyanobacterium, assembly GCA_903856805.1. GTDB lineage: Bacteria > Cyanobacteriota > Cyanobacteriia > PCC-6307 > Cyanobiaceae > Cyanobium. The sequence continues at coordinate 26,847 of CAIOCZ010000057.1, forward strand.
CGTCTTCCTCCCCAAGGGAGCCATTCCAGGTGCGGAAGCGGTAAGCGCCGAACAGGCGGAAGCTGGTTTCGCCCAACAGCGGCAGGGTGAGGGGATGGCGAATCTGACCCCAGCTGCGGGTGCCGTTGGCGATGTTGTCCGGGTTGAAGGTGGAGACATCGAGTTTGGCGATGGTGTCGAATCCCCAGAGGCCACTGGTGAGCTTGGCCTCCAGTCCGAACAGGTCGGAGGTGGTGGTGGGCTGCTGCACCCCTGGTGCCCCGGCGGACTGACCCGGCAGGGGATAGCTGTCGGTGCCACTGTCGATCGCCCGTTGAATCAACGCCTGGGGTTGAATCACCAGTTTGGTCTTGTCGCCGATGCGCAGCGGGACGTTATAACCGACGTAGTAACCGTCGCGATCGGTCTTGTCGCTGGCCATCACCCAGCGGTTATCGACCTGCTCCTGTTTCTTGATCGTGGTGGAGCGGCTGACCGGGATCGGCAATCGTTCTTCGATGCGCAGGAGGTTCCGTTGGGCTTTGATCACCGTGTCGCCGTTGGCCTGGAGTGTGGCCACCACGTTTTCTGAGTCCAGCCAGGCCTGGGCCGGAGTGAAGGGATCGTTGGTGAAGCCGATCCGGTCGCTGCTGAAGGTGGTGGGGGTGAACGCCAGATGGCGGGCCTGCAAGCGCCAGCGGGAGATCGTGCCCCGCAGCAGGGGCTCGTTGTTCTTGGTGGCGAGATCGTTGAGCTGCACCGGTCTCACCCCGCCGAATTGATTGACGGTGTCGGTGCTCGGGGCATCGGTGGGGAAGCCGCGGCGACGTTCGGTGATCAGGCTCTGTTGGAACTGCACATTGCGGACGCGTTGATCGAGCCGGGCGATCGCGTCGCTGCGGGCCTTTTCCTGGGCGCGGGCGCGGGCCCAGACATTGCCGGGGGTGCTGGGAATGGCGCGCTGCGTTGGCCGCGGCGCCGGCTTGGCGGGGATCCGCCCTTGACCCAGGGCCACCTGTTCCAGTTGCTGCTCGAGGGTGAGGGGGGCCTCCTCCTGCTCCGGCGGCACTGCTCCGGGGCAGCCCTGGGGTGGTGGCAGGGTGATCGGCTCGCGGGGTGGAGTCGTGGAGCCGAAGCGGTAGCGCAGGCCGATGAGATAGGCATTGCTGCCCTCACTCACGCCGTTGTAGACCCCATAGGCCCCGGAGCGGTGGTGAATGCGTCCCACCGCTGACCATTGCGGTGACACCAACGCCTCCACTTCGAAGGCCAGATAGTTAAGGAATTTACTGTAGTTTTCGCGGAAGGTGCGTTCGTAATTGCTGTTTTGGCTCAGTAGGCTCACCCCCTCCACGAAGTAGAGACTGAGCCAGGGTTGTACCCATAGCCGTAGCCCGATGCCCAGGGTGCCATCGGTGAAGGTCTGGGAGGGGGTGTCGGCGAAGGGGACGGTCTGGTTGAATTCCCCGCCCGGCTGTTTGGCGGCGCGGTGGCCGAGCAGGTTGGCATCGAGTTCAAAGGCGAAGGGCCCGGCGTCCACCAGGCGGCGTTGGAGGCCCACGCCGCCAAGGTATTCAGGTCGCAGATGTCCCTTGAATAAAAAGGTGTCGCCGAAGTTGGCGGCGAACATCTGGCCCGTCCACCCCGAGACCGCCCATGGATAGGGATGCCACTGCGGGGGTGGCGGCAGCACCGGGGTGCAGCTGATCGGTTCGGGATCGGGCAGGGCTTGGGAAGGGGGTGCGTCCGCTTTGAAATCCTGGGCGCTGCCGTCGAGGTCGAGGACCCCGTAGACATCGTCCATCTCCCCTTTGCCCTCCAGCAGGCTGTAGCGCAGTCGGCTGGCCTGAAGCGACTGCTGGCCGCGTTGGAAGCGGACGCTGCCAAAGGCATAGAGGCTGCGACTGCGGGTATCGAATTCGAGGCGATCGGCCATCAGCCGTCCCCCGCCCATCACGGCCTGGACATGGCCCACCGCCACAAAGCGGCCCAGTTGGTTGTCGTACCCCTGGCTGTCGGCGCGGAGCTCAAGCTCGATCGGCGGACCGCCGGCGGCAGCGGGGGGCTGGCCTGGAAGGGGGGGAAGGGGAGGTGGCGGAGGTGGCAACGCTTCGGCCGTGACCGCCCCCTGGGGCTGGCCGGTCACGGCCGAAGCGTTGGTGGGGGACGGGTCGAGAACGGCCGGAATTGGTGTCGGTTGAGGAAGGTCAGCCGCTGTTGGCATCTCCCGCGGGAACGCCTCCGGAGGAGTGCCGGACGGGGGGGCACCTTCGCCTGTCGTCACCCCTGGGGTGAGCAAGGGGGCCGCCGGGGTTGGGGCCGGAGTTGGTCCGGCTTGGACTGCTGGCCCAGTCCACAGGCCAAGGAGACCGACGACGCCGCCGAGCATGACCAGGCGGGAGGCTGTCCGGGGATCGGGGACCACAGGCAGCCGAAGGGGGGCAGGGAGGCGTGGATCCTGCCATGTGGATCACGCTGCGCTGGCAGATCTCAGGCCGGTTCGCTGGACGGGTTGACGTTATGGATCAATCTTCGAGGTCCTTGCGGCTGGGGGTACGGCTCGGGTCGCTGGCCAGGAAGCCGAACACGAAGATCCCGATGAAGAAGAAGACAACCGAGTAAACCGAGATCTTGAGGGCGAGCATGGTCTGTCCGGCAGGTGACAGGGAGTGACGGGCGTCAGGCGGGGTCGAAGAGACCTCGCCGAAGCGGCATCATCCTATGGGGCTTGATTGGCCATCAAAGATGACGAACGGCTTGCAGCCGGCCCTTCCCGGGGGGATTGAAACGTTTCCTTCACGCGCGGCCGGGGACTGGCGCCCCCTGGAGCTGCTGGATCAGTGGCGCTGCCCCCAGCCCGATGGCGGGGAGGGACCGGCCCTGGCCCATCCCTGGGGCCCTCGCCACCGCCCGGACTGGGCCGACCTAGGGAAAGTGGTTTGGCCGCGGGGCGGCCAATGGTGGCGGCTGCGGGTGGAGCTACCTTGCCCGCAGGGCTGGCGTTCGCTCGGCCCCAACGGTGCTCAGGCCCGGCTGGCCCTGCGTTGGTGGGCCGATCAGGCCGAACTCTGGGTGGACGACGTTCTGGTGCATCGCGGCGATCTGTTCGACCCCGCCTGCCGGTGGCCGTTGCCGCCGCATTGGTGGGAAGGGGAGTCGCTGCGCGTGGAGCTGCGCCTGCGCAGTCCTCTCCATGACGACGGGGTTCTCACCCTGAGCCGCCTGGAGTTGGAGCCCTGCGATCCCGCTGACCCTCTGGGTCTGCTGGCCCCCATCGCAGCGGACTTGGCGAGCCTCCGGCGGGAGGCAGGCTTGGACGAACGGCCCAGTGCCGGGGTAGTGCAGGTGCTGGGTCACGCCCACCTCGATTTGGCTTGGCTCTGGCCGGTGGCCGACGCCTGGGAGGCCGCCGAACGCACCTTCGAGTCGACCCTGGCCCTGATGGAGCGCTTCCCCTCCCTCCATTTCGGCCATTCCACGCCGGCCCTCTACGCCTGGCTGGAGCAGCATCGCCCGGCCCTATTCGCCCGGATCCGTATCGCCATGCGGGCCGGCCGCTGGGAGCCGCTGAATGGACCCTGGGTGGAAACCGATTGCGTGCTGATCAGCACGGCGTCGTTGCTGCGCCAATTCCAAGAGGGTCAGCACTACAGCCAGGAGCGCTTCCCGGAATGGAGCCATCCCCTGGTTTGGCTGCCGGACAGCTTCGGGTTTGCCGCCGGACTCCCGGCCGTGGCCGCCGCCACCGGCGTGGGCTGGTTCTGCACCAACAAGTTGGCCTGGAATGCCACCAACCCTTTCCCTCATCGGCTGTTTCGTTGGCGCAGTCGCTGTGGAACCGAGGTGCTGGCCCTGATCACGGCCGGTGTCGGCACCGATGGGGATCCCCTGGCGATCGAGCGGTATCGCCTCGCTTGGCAACGGGTGAGCGGCGTGGCCGATGCGCTCTGGTTGCCGGGGGTGGGGGACCATGGCGGCGGACCCACCGCCGAAATGCTCGAGCAGCTGGCCCTCTGGGAGGGGCAGCCCGTGGCGGCCCCCCAGAGGCACGGCACCCTGCGGGCCTATCTGGCCGCCCTGGAACCGCTGGCCCAGCAGTTGCCGGTCTGGCGCGATGAGCTCTATCTGGAGTTGCACCGCGGCTGCGCCACCAGCCGCCCCGATCAGAAGCGGCACCAGCGCAGCCTGGAGCGGCTGCTGCGCGAGGCGGAGCTGAGTCGTGCCCTGTTGGCGCCGGAGGCACCTGCGCCTGATTGGCGGCCGCTGTTGTTTCAGCAGTTCCACGACATCCTGCCGGGCACGTCCATCCCGGAGGTGTTCGACCAGGCGGAGCCCGAGTGGCGCCAGGCCCGCCGGCGGGCCCGCCGCCAGCGGGACCGGGTCCTGCTGGCGGCGGCGGCGGAGACGGCTGGAAGCGAACCGACCTGCACCGCCATGGCGGGGGAGGGTCAGCGGTGGTGGCTAGTTCAGCTCCAGCCGCTGCCGGCGGCACCCCGCACCCTGAGGCTGCCGCCGGGCCGCTGGAGTCTGTTGATGGCGGACGGCCCTCGGGCCCTAGCCGGCCAGGTCGCCCCTGGGGGGGGGCAGTGGCTGCAGGTGCCGGCCCCCGAGGGGGTGGGCGTCCTGGCCCTGCGGCGCACGTGCGGAGCGGCGGTGGCCGGATCGGCGGTGGCCGGATCGGAGGTGGCCGGATCGGCAGTGGCGGAGGAGGCCGTGGTGGGGGAGCCGCCGCTGCCGATCACGGCGCCGGTGCGGCTGGCGCTGGCCCCTGAGCTGGGCGCCGGTTGCTGGCGGTTGGACAACGGGCTGATCGCGGTGGCGGTGGGTCCGGCCGGGGTGGAGCAACTGTGGGATGGGGCCGGTGTCCCCCAGCTGGCGGCCCCCCTGCGCTGGCGCCGTTGGCGGGATCAGGGGGAGTTCTGGGATGCCTGGGATCTGGCCGCCAATTACCGCGACCATCCATTGGACTGGACCTGGCAGGGGGAGCCCGAGTGGCGAGAGCACGGGCCCTTGGCGGCGGCCTTTGTTTGGCGAGGACAGTGCGGCACCAGCCCGGTGCGGTTGGAGGGCCGGCTGCTGGCCGGCACGCCCTGGTTGGAGCTCACCTTGAGTTTGGACTGGCGCCAGCGTCACGAGCTGCTGCAATTGGAGATCCCGCTGGCCGGCGCCGCCTGCCGCTGGGCCGCCGACACCAGTGGTGGGGTGATCGAACGGCCGGCAACACCAAGGAACCCACGGGAGCAGGCCCGCTGGCAGGTGGCGGCGATCAGTTGGATGGCCTCGGTACAGCCCGGCCCTGGAGCTGGCCTGGCCGTGCTGCTCGATGGTCCCCAGGGGGTCACCGCCTCGGCCGAGCAGCTTGCGGTGGCCTTACTGCGGGCCCCCACCTGGCCCGATCCTGGCGCCGACAATGGCCTCCAGCGTCAGCGGCTGGCCCTGATGCCCTGTCCCGGGGGCTGGCGGGCGGCGGCGGTGCCCCGGCAGGCGCGGCGGCTGAGGGAGCCGCTCTGGTGCCGTCCGGTTCCGGCGGCCCTGGCGCCAGCACCGTGGTTTCCAGCCCTGGCTGACGATCTGGAGTTGGTGGCCCTGGAGACGGAGGGGAGCGAGGCCAGCGCTGACCAGCTGCGCCTCACTGTGCAGAACGGGGGCCCCTGTCGCCGGCGGCTGGAGTTGGGGACGGAATGGCAGCTGCTGGAGCGTCTTGATGGCCTGGGGACACCCCTGGGCCTCCAAGAGCAGAGCGACTGGCTGGGCCCCTGGCAGCTGGGTTTCTGGCGATTGCGGCGGAGGTGAGGCTCAGTCCTCGTGGTCGTCAAAGGGGTCGGTGAGCCCCTTGGAGGGGGGGCCGAAGGCGGTGTACACGCCGAAACCCGTGAGGGCGAGGAGCACCGCCAGCACCGCGAGGGCCACGGACAGGGCAGGGGAGGCGGTGCTGGCTTCCATGGGGGCAGGCAGGCTGGGGCGACGGCCGATCGGAGCGCGACGGGTTAGGTCACATCTCTCGACAGGCAGCCCCGCAGCGGACGATGGGCCCCTTACAGTACCCATCGCGATTCCTTGATCGAGAGGACCTAGCCGCTATGGCCCAACGCACCCGTCTGGGGGACATCCTCCGCCCGCTGAATTCCGAGTACGGCAAGGTGGTTCCTGGTTGGGGCACCACCCCCGTTATGGGGGTGTTCATGCTGCTGTTCCTGGTTTTCCTGTTGGTGATCCTGCAGCTGTACAACAAGTCCCTGCTGTTGGAAGGCATCACCGTGAACTGGAACGGCCTCGGTTGAGCGGCGTTCCCGCCCTTGCCCTCCTGCCATGAATTTTTTCGGCATCGGCTTGCCCGAAATGGCGGTGATCGCGGCAATCGGGTTGTTGGTTTTCGGGCCCAAGCGGTTGCCTGAGCTCGGCAAGACCCTCGGGCGAACCCTGCGAGGTTTCCAAAGCGCTTCCCAGGAGTTCGAGAAGGAGTTCCGTTCCGCCATTCAGCCCGAGGCCGCTTCTGTCGACCAGGGGTCGTTCTTGGCGCCCACCTCCACCCCTGACCCCCTCGCGGCGTCTGCCATCGCCACGTCTCCTGCCGTAGAGGCTCACGAGGTGGCAAGCGGAGCTGATGGCGTCGGTCCGCCCCAAGCCGATCCCGGACCGGTGGCCTGAGCCCCTGCTGTGGATTTGCAATTGCTTGTGGGCCTCGGCAATCCTGGCCCCCGTTATCTCGACACGCGCCACAACGTTGGCTTCATGGTGCTGGAGCGCTTGGCCCGCGCTGAAGGGGTGACGTTTCGCCAGCAGGCCCGTCTGCACGGCCAGCTCGCCGAGTTGGGGGTCGGCCCGTCCCGATTGCGTCTGCTGATGCCGCAGACGTTCATGAATGAGAGTGGCCGCTCCATCCGCGCGGCCCTCGATTGGTATCGCCTGGATCCGGCCCAGCTACTGGTGTTGGTGGATGACATGGATCTGCCCCTGGGCCGGTTGCGCCTACGTGCCACCGGCAGCGCTGGCGGCCATAACGGCCTGCGCAGCACCATCCAGCAGCTCGGCACGGAGGCCTTCCCCCGGCTGCGCATCGGCATCGGTGCCCCGGCCGACGAACCCCAGCAGCGGCGCGAGCGCACCGTGGGCCACGTGCTCGGCCGTTTCAGCGAGGCCGAGCGACCGGTCCTCGAGGAGGTCTTCACGGAGGTGATCGCCGGGATTCCCCTCGTTCGTCGCCTAGGACTGGAACGGGCCGGCAACCGCTTGAACAGTTTTCGGCCCGCCCCGGCGGCACTCTGAGGCCCCCCCTGTGTTGTCACCACTGCTGCCGTGAGCCGACTTCCCACCACCACGGCCCAGTTGCGGGTTCTGCGTCAGAGCTTTAGCCCCTGCCGGCTGGAGGGCGAGGTCATCGCTGGAGGATTCCAATGGACCTTCTGCTGGGCCTTCGATCGGGGGGAATTGAGTGTGGAGCCCTCCCTGGGGCGGGCCTTGATCCAGGACGCCCTGCTGCGTTTCCTGCTCAAGGCGGATTATCAGCTCGAGGCTGGGGGGGACTACGCCTTCACCGTGCGGGCTCAGTTCTGAGCAGCGGCCGCTTCAGCCAGCGCTCCAGCAGCAGCTGAGCGACCACATCATCCCAGTCGCGGGGGGGCTGCCGCAGGCCCTTCGGTAACAGCCGCCGCCAGCCCTGCGCCGGAAACAGCTGCCAGTAGCGCTCGCGGGCGGCCAGGGTGGTGCCCCGTTCGTCGACGGTGATCACCCGTAGGCCCCAGTCCTCCAGTTGCTGGCGCCAGGGGCGGCTGCCGGTGCCGTCGCCAAGCACCACGGCCGCCAGGGCCTGCTGCTGCCACTGACGCAGCAGGCGCTCGGCGGCCTCTGGTGGCAGCACCAGGGCCGTCGTGATTCGGCGTTGGGCCGCGTCGGTGCAGACCAGCCCGCATTTGCTCCGACCGGGATCGAGGCAGGCCAGGCGACCGGCGGGCGGCGGCAGATCGCTGCTCATGGCCGGTGGTGACGGCTGTTGCTCTCGTTGCTCCAATGCAGATCCACCACGATCGGATCGGGGGTGTCGGCATCGTTGATGGCGATCGCCTCAAGGCTGGCGGCCTGGTTGGCAGGCCGCTCGCTCAAGGATTTGCCGAGGGCATTGAATCGGGCCACATCAAATTGCAGCCCATCCACCAGCGTTCCCTGGCGCTGGACCTTGGTGAAGGCGGCGGCGAGCAACAGGTTGAGGCGACTGCGCACCTCCTCCGGGCTGGTGGCACCGGCTTCCAGGATGGTGCGGGCCAGCTGTTCCCCCTTATGGACCACCTGGCGGTTGGGTCGTAGTTCCGGGAAGGCCAGCACCCGCGTTTCGCCGCGCAGCACGTTGCCCGCCGACCGGATGCTTACCACCCAGGTGCCATTTTGGCGCAACAGGCTTTCCAGTCTGTCGATGTCGCTGCGGGGCACCATCAGGATCTGGCGGTCCGCCGGCTTGCCTGGCAGCACCCGCTGGAAGGCGGACAGGTTGGCCCGCTGCAGCAGGGAATCGATCACCGCCTTGGCCTGGCCTGGGTTGGCCAGTTTCACTTTGGCCGTGGCCAGGGGCTGGCCACTGGCGATCACCACATCGCCGCGGCGCAGCGCCAGCAGGTTGGTTTCCAGTCCTTTGAGTTCCTGTTCCCCCGCGGCGATCCGACGCCGCACCCCGGCCAGCTCGGTTTCGGTGCGCTGGATCTCGGCATCGCGGCCCTGGACCTCGTGGCTGAGCCGGTCCCGTTCGGCTTCCAGGCGCTGGCGCTGGTTCTGCAAGGGCTGTAGTTCCCTGCGCAGGCTGCTCACCCGGGCCTGGGCCTGGCTGAGCTGGCCTTCGGCCTTGCGTTGGCTGGCCATGGCCTCCTCCCGACCGTTCATGGCCTGCTGCCGGCCCCGCTGGGCGCGCTGCAGATCGTCGCGGCTGCGGCTCAATTCCTGGAGGCTGTGCCGTTGTTCCTCGGCGCTGTGGCGCAGTTCCGCCTTGCTCTGCCGCAGGGCGTTGCGGCTTTGTTGCAGGCGGTTCTGGATCTGGTCCAGCTCAAACAGGCCCACCCGCAGCCGGGCGCTGACCAGCAACATCAGCCCCAGGGAGACGGCACTGATCACGCTGCCGGTGAGGGCGGTGATCACCACCGCCGTCTTGCGGGGGCGGAGGTTGAACAGGCTCAGGCGGGCCTTGCCGACCATGCTGCCGAGTCGGTCGCCCAGGGTGGAGAGCACCCCCCCGAGGACCAGCATCGCCAGAATCAGTAGCCAGCCCGACACGGGTTGCTCCGGTGAAGCCTCAGTATCCCGCCGCCCGGCGCCGCGATGGGCCGGGGTGGTTAGCTGAATTTCTTGGCTAGGGCGATTGGATCGAAGACGGTAATTTTCTTGCGGTCGATCTGCACTAAACCGTCATTGCGCAGGTCGCCCAGCAGGCGGGTGATTGTGACCCGGGTGGAGCCGATCGCCTCCGCGATCGCCTGGTGGGAGAGGCGCAGGTCGATCGTGATGCCTCCGTTGCCGGGAACGCCGAAATCGCGACAGAGCACCAGCAGGAAGCTCACCAACCGCGAGGACATGTCGCGGTGGGTGAGGGTTTCGATCATGGTTTCGGTCTGCAGGATCCGCGACGAGAGTCCTTGCAGCAGCAGCAAGCCCACGCTGGCGTCCTGCTCGATCGCCCGTCGCACCGAGGCGGCCGGCGCGGTGACCATCTCGACGCGGGTGAAGGCGATGGCGTGATAAAAGCGGTCGGACCGCTGACCGGTGAGCAGGGAGAGCACGCCGAACAGGCTGTTTTCCCGTAGCAGGGCCACGGTGATCTCTTCCCCGGATTCGTACACCCGCGACAGCCGAACGGCGCCGCGGCGTAGCAGGTAGACCCGCTCCGCTGGATCACCGGGGAAAAAGATGGTTTTGCCGCGTTCAATTGTTTCGACGCTGCTGCCAGCCAGGCTCCGGATCACCTCCAGAAGGGTGGGGATGGCCGCTCCTCCTGCATTGGCGGTCGCCACGAGGGAGGGAGCCCCTGAACTGGGGCCCGGTCCGTATCGGTTGAATCCGCGTGAAGCGCCGACCATTTGGACGGGGCAGCTGGAGGGAAGCTAAGGATCACCCACCGGCCCGCATGTAGCCAATCACACGGTTTGTCAGGTCGCTGCAGGCTGGGGCAGGGTTGCCAGGGCCTGGCGCTGGGCCTCCTGCAGGGTGCGGATGCCGCCATCGGCCAGGTTCAACAGCCGGTCCAGCGCCTCCCGGCTGAAGGGCGCCCCCTCGGCGGTGCCCTGCAGTTCCAGCAGCCGTTGTTCGCCGTCCATCACCACGTTGAGATCCACCTCGGCCCGGCTGTCCTCGCTGTAATCCAGGTCCAGCAGGGGTTGGCCGTCCACCAGGCCCACGGAGACGGCCGTCACCTGCTGGCGCAGGGGGGAGCTCACCAGCGCCCCCTGCTGCTGCAGGCGGGCGATGGCGCCCGCCAGGGCCACCCAGGCGCCGGTCACGGCGGCGGTGCGGGTGCCGGCATCGGCCTGGAGGACGTCGCAGTCGATCAGCAGGGTCCGTTCCCCGAGGGCCCCTAGATCGAGGGCGGCCCGCAGGCTGCGCCCGATCAGCCGCTGAATCTCCTGGGTGCGGCCGGAGAGCTTGAGCAGTTCCCGGGGCTGGCGGCTGGGGGTGGAGGCCGGCAGCAGGCGGTATTCGGCACTTAACCAGCCGACACCGGAGCCCCGGCGCCAGCGGGGGACGTCGTCCTCCACGCAGACACTGCAGAGCACGCGGGTTTGTCCAGCTTCGATCGTGACCGAACTGAGGGCGAAGCCCATCGGATCCCAGTGGAAGCGCACAGGGCGGAGGGCATCACTGGGACGGCCGTGATGGCGAGAGGAGGCGGGAGTCATGGCAAGGGACGGGGCGGGGCCTGTCCAGTGTCGGAGCTGGTCCTGCCACTAGGGGTGGTGTCCGAGCGTGCCAGGAGCCGCTACATTCAGCTGGTGAGGAACCGGGTTTCACCCGGACGCTCCCGTGCCAGGGCCTCCGCCCAGCCCAGCGTCGCTCCGGGTCCTGGTTCAGGGCCAGGCGGTGGCTGTTTGGCCTGCGGATGGACCCAGCCGGGGCCTTGCTGCCATCCGCGCTGATCCAGGGGTGTCCATGACCGCCAGCCTCGTGAACCACCGCCAATCCCTGCGGAACGAGGCCTCGTTGCGGGGCGGCCCCCTCCCCCTCGGCCATGCGCCTGCGGCCCGCCCCCTACCGCTGCGGCTCGTGCCCCAGCCCGAGGGGTTGCTGCAGATCCACACAGCCCCCTTCCGGGGCAGTTTTGCCGCCGTGTTCAGCCAGGCCCTGCGCACGGCTGGGCTGGGCAGCAGGGTGTTGGTGAGCCAGTTCCTCAAGGGTGGCGTCGACCAGGGGGTGGCCGGCAGCCTCTGGCTCTGTGGACGGCTGCAGTGGGTCCGACCCGCCACCCCACGATGCCTGGAAGGTCCCGCCGCCGCCCAGCCGGTGGTGGCGGGGGATGACCCCCTGGCGGCGGTTCAGGAGCTCTGGGCCTTCAGCCGTGATCAGATGCTCGCCGGTGGGGTGGATTTGCTGGTGCTGGATGAGCTGGGCCTGGCGATTGAGTTGGGCTATCTGCCGGCCAACGAGGTCACCGCCACCCTCGAACAACGCCCCGCCCATCTGGATGTCATCCTGACCGGCCCGGCCATGCCGGCCGATCTGATGGCGATGGCTGATCAGGTCACCCAGCTGCGGCGCGGCTTCTAGCCAGCCCCGGCGTCGCCCGTTGCCCTGTTTCGATGCTCAAGAACGACCGCTGGATCAACGAGCAGGCCGCCGCCGGCATGATTGAGCCGTTCCAGCCCACCTTGGTGCGCCATCTGGATCCGGAGGCCCGCACGGGACCGGTGCTCAGTTTTGGCTGCTCTTCCTATGGCTACGACCTGCGGCTGTCGCCCCGGGAATTCCTGATATTCCGCCATGTGCCAGGCACGGTGATGAACCCGAAGCGGTTCAATCCGGCCAACCTGGAGCCGGCCCCCCTGCACCATGATGAGGATGGTGATTACTTTATTCTTCCGGCCCATTCCTATGGCTTGGGCGTGGCGCTGGAGAAGATGAAGGTGCCGGCCACCATCACCGTGATCTGCCTCGGTAAGAGCACCTACGCCCGCCTTGGCATCATCGTCAACACCACGCCGGCCGAGGCCAGCTGGGAGGGTCATCTCACCTTGGAATTCAGTAATTCCTCCGGGGCTGACTGCCGGATTTATGCCAGGGAAGGGATATGCCAGTTGCTGTTTTTTGAGGGCGATCCCTGTGACACCACCTACAATGATCGAGCTGGAAAATATCAGCATCAACCCGAACGGGTTACGTTGGCGCGGGTGTGAACTGGGTTGGTTCTGGGGACTCAGGGGGCTAAGCGGGCTTTGTGCAGGCGGCTTTTCTCGTACCAGCCGGCAATCTCTGGTGCCCAGGCCTGCAGATGGGGCCACATCAGGTCGCAGAGGGAGCGGATCTCCTCCTGGGCATCCAGTTTGGCGCGAAGATCCAGAAAGTGCAGAAAGGCCCGTAGGCTGAAACTCACCACAAAGTGTTGGCGATAGTCGAAGGGCAAAATCCCCCGGGCATGTTCTTCGGCGAAGCCGGCAGCTAACAGATCGCGATAGCGCTCGGCGGCGGCGCGGCAAAGGGCAAGATCCTTGCTGCGTTCCGTTTCGTTGTAGTTGTACTTCTTGCCCTGGCGATCGCTGTAGTGACCTGTGGGGCGGAGATAAAAAACTTCTTCCAGATCTAACTCTTGATTGGCAGCACGGCAGATGCGCTCTCCCGTGTAGCGCATCGACTGCACATCAAAGCTCACGCCCACCCGGTGGGTGCGGGCCTGTTGCATCACCGAATGGGGAAACCAGCCCACATTCAGCATGATCTGGGCGTGCTCCAGGGGGCCGTAGTGGCCCCGCTCCCCCGCCAGCAGCCGTTTGACACAGATTGCGCCGGCCTGGCTTTCGTCCGGCCAGTCGGCCCGATCGGCCACCACGAAGCCCTCGCTGTAGTCCTGGTGCATGCCGGCATAGACGCACTGCTGGGGGTTGGGGGTGGCGGCGATCAGGGCCACCCGAAAGCGGGGATCCATAGGAAGGGGGACGACAGGGGTGACGGCAGGGGCTTGGTCAGGCGTGGCTGCGGGGTCCTGCGACTTTGGCCGCCTCTGGGGAGGTCGGGTCCTCGCTCAGGCTGCTGATGGCCCCCACGCCCGCCAGCTGGGGCAACGGCTCGCCCCGCACCAGGGCCGCCACCAGGCTCTCCAGTTCCGACTCGCTGCGCGCTCCGATCGATCGGCCCACGGCGCGGCCCCCACCGGCAAATAGTTCGATCTGGGGAATGCCGTTCACCTCGTACTGGTCCAACTGCGGCGTCCAGCGGGGGTTGTCCACGTTGAGCAACACCACCGCCAGCTCGCCCCGATGGCGGACCTCCACCCGTTCCATCGCTGGCGCCATGCTGCGGCAGGCTTCACACCAGTCGGCGTAAAACTCCACCAGGGCCGGACGGCCGCTGGCCAGCGCCACCTCCAGGTCGGGCGACTGGCGCGCCAACCGTTCCAGGGGCGCCTCGGGATGCAGCCCGCCGCGCAGGCTGAACAGCAACAGGGCGAGCAGCGCCGCGACGGCGGCCAACACCATCCGTTCGCGCCGGCCCAGACCCTGGCTGTCCTGGGCCAGCGCCTGCGGCGCCGTTGGCGGGCTGTGGGGGGGGGGGCTCATGGGCCATGGCTCTGAACGGCCGCACTTTGGCAGTCCCGGGAGCGATGACGGCGTGGCGGGTCTTGCTAATTTCCGGGTACCGGCCCGAATCCGTGAAGCGGCGCCTCACCCTCCACTTTCCCCGCGAGGCGGTGCATCAGCCGATCACCTATCGGCTTGCGGTCGATTTCGACATTGCGGCCAAGATCCTCCGGGCCCAGATCGCTCCCAACCAGAGCGGCACCATGGTGGTGGAGCTTTCGGGTGATATCGATGAACTCGATGCGGCCGAGCTCTGGTTGGAGCAGCAGGGCCTGGCTCTGAACCGCGCCCCGGGGGAGATCCGCATTGATCCGGAGCGCTGCGTGGATTGCGGCATCTGTTCCAGCGTTTGCCCCAGCGGCGCCCTGCGCTTTGATCGGCCCAGCCAGCGCCTTCAATTCGCCGCCGCTCGCTGCCTGGTCTGTGAGCAGTGCCTGCCCAGCTGCCCGCTGGAGGCCATCGCCCTGGTTTTGGAACAGCCATGAAGTCCACCTTGCGCCTGCTGTTACTCCCCTTCCAGGCGCCGATGTTGCTGCTGCTGATTGCCGTCAGCACCTACCTCGGCATGCATTGGATTCTGCCGATGCAGGATCCCCAGGGTCACCTGCCCGTGATGGCCCATCTGGTGTGGTCTGCGGAGATGCTGCAGGCCCTGGCGGTGGTGGTGGTCTGCACGATGCCGGACCTGCTACTGCGGCAGGTGTCCACGATGATGTCCTCCAGCCGGGTGATCAGCCTGGTGGTGACCCTGCTGCTGGTCACGATTCTTGGGCTTTATCTGCTGCACGGCTCCGTCTTGGTAGTCGTGCTGATCCTGGCCTCTTCAGTGTTGCTGGCTCGGCTGGATCTGGTGCGGATTCGGGTGGTGCCGCCGCCGCTGGTGCTGGCCCTGGCCCTGAGCCTGGTGGTGCTGGCAGGGGCCAGTGCTGGTCTGATGATTGCCGGCCATCTGGCCCAAAGGGCCTATCCCCTCGGTGAGCCCCCCGCCGTGGCCCGACCCGAACGCTGAGCCGGCGAGCACCACCGCGACTAGCAACGCGGTTGGCGTGGTTGCTGGTAGCTCCAGGCATTTCCCAGCACTTTTTTCACATAGAGCCTGGTTTCCGGATAGGGAATCGCTTCCACCCACAGTTCCGGCGTCGCCTGCCATCCAGGACGTAGCCAGCCCTTCACCGCCTCGGGCCCGGCGTTGTAACTGGCCACCGCCAGGATCGGATCGCCCTGCCACTGGTCCAGGAGCTGGCGCAGGTAACGGCCTCCCAGGGTGGCATTGCGCTGGGGCTGTTCCAGCTCCTGGGCACTCAGGGGCCGCCCGGCCAGCTCGGCGGCGGTGTCTGGCATCAGCTGCAGGAGGCCTACCGCGCCGGCACCGGAATGGATGCTGGGGGTGAAGCGGGATTCCTGCTTCGCCACCGCCAGCAGCAGGGGCAACGGCAGTTGGTGCTGGCGGGCCACCGGTAGGAAGGTGCTCAGGAAGCGGGGGGGATGGAGGCTGCGCTCCAGCAGGGGGGCCAGGGCGCATTGCGCCGCAGGGAGCTCCAGGCTGGCCCGTTCCAGCTGGCTGAAGCCGGTCCAGTCGTCGCCCACCCCCTGGCGCAGGCGACCCTCCACCAGCAGGGTGGCGCTCCCCTGGGCCGGTTGACCGGCCCGCCGCATCCGCCAGGCCTCCCAGGCTTCCGTGCGTTGATCCAGCCGCCAGAGTCGGTCCAGGGCGGCGACGCCGCTGTCCAGGGGCTGCCAGGCGGCGGGCGGTGGAGGGGGAGCTCCGGTGGCCAGGGTGGCGCCGGCCTGGCCGAGCTGCCCTGCGGCCCGCCAGCCGTAGTAGCCGCCTGGGTGCTGCCGCAGCAGTTGCTGCCAGCTGGCCCGGGCGGCGGCGGTTTGTCCGAGCTGGTGTTGGCTGTAGCCGAGCCAGAACAGCTGTCGGGCCGCCAGGGGGGCGGGTAAGTGTTGGGTGGCGATGGCGCTGAGCAAGGTCTGGGCCGCCTGCCACTGGCCCGCCAGCAAGCGGCGGCGGGCCAGCTCCCATTGCAGATCCCAGCTGGCGGCATCGTTGGGCCAGCGCTTGAGGAGTGTCAGGCCGTCGCGGTCCAGGGTGGCGGGCGGTGCCGGCGGGGGCGGGCTGGCCTCCAGTCGGTTCAGCAGCCGTCGTGCTCCGACCGGCGCCGTGGCCCGCCAGGGCGCCGGCAGCTGCTCCAGGCGCTCCGCCGCCGCCGGACCCGACTGTTGGGCCAAGAGGCGCACCGCCTCAGCCGCCTGGGGGCCCCCCGCTTCGGGAGAGGCCCCGGCGACCTGCAGCAGCAGGCTTGTGGCCTGCGCATGCAGCGCGGGCGGGCCCTGCAGCAGGCTGCGGGCCAGGGTCAACCGCCCCAGGGGGCCCAGGGCGGCCATGGCCTGGCCAGGCCCCTCCAGGCAGGCCAGGGCCGCCTGGCCATCGCCCAGCTCGGCCAGGCCCCGGGCCAGGAGTGCCCGCTGGGCGGGTTGGAGCGGGACCCCCTGACGGTGGCAGGATTGGTGCAAGCGTGCCTCGGCTCCCGGCCAGCGAGCCCCCCAGCGGGCCAGGTGCAGGGTCCCCTCCAGGCGCTGCTGCGGCGACGGCCCGGCCTCCAGGGCCGCCGCCAGGGCCGCCGGATGGGCGGAGGCCTCCCGCAGCAGCCGCTGGCGCAGGGCCGGGGCCTGGCGGCCGAGGGTGTAGAGGGCATCCGCGCTGGGGGCTTCGGCGGGGAAGCGATGCAGCAGCTCCTGCCAGAGCGGGATGGCCAGATCGGCGCGCTGCAGCGCTTCGGCATCGCGGGCCTGGAGCTTGAGCACCACCGCCGCCAGCGGATCGCGGCCCCATCCCTGGTTGCGCAGCAGCAGCCGGCGTTGCAGGGGCGCCTCGACCAGGCGGGCATGGAGCAGCAGGCTGGCTTCGCGCCGCCGTTCCGGATCCACCGACCAACGGCGCACCCGCTCCAGCTCGCCCGTGGGGCTGTCCGGCGTGAGGGGCGGCTGCAGCCGGAGCAGGGCGCGGCCGGCGATCAGCACGGTGACGGGGCCCAGACAGGAGATGGCGAGTAGCGCAGGGAGGCGTGCCAAGGGCGTCGGCTGCGTAGGGCGGCATTCTGAGCAGTGACCGTCCCCGGCCCTGTCGACCGTGTCCCTGTTGCCCCCGGTGCCCCGTCCGCGGCTGCCCCATTGGCGGCTGCCCCCCTTGCTGAGCACCCTGCCGGGGGCCCGTCAGCGGCGCCGGACCCTCGGCCTGGTGGTGCTGGCCGCTCTGCTCTGGTTGCTGCGGCCCTGGCCGCCGTTCCAGTGGCTGCCCGGGTGGACAGTGGGGCTGATGCTGCTCTGGGCGGTGCTGGAGCTGCTGCGCTGGCTGTGGTGGCCGCGGCGTTGGGATTGAGCTGCTGCGCGGGGCCCGCGTAGCGTGGATGCCACTGATCGCCGCAGCATGGTCCTTTCGGTCCAGTCTCCCGATCTCCCAGCCCCCGATCTCCAGCCGCTCGGCGCTCCCCTGGGGGGAGCCGGCGCTGGCTTCGGCACCGATGGGATCCGGGGTCGGGTGGGTCAGGCCATCACCCCGGCCCTGGCGCTGCAGGTGGGGTATTGGACCGGGCTGGTGCTGCCGCCCGATGCCCCCGTGGTGATCGGCAGCGATTCCCGCTCCAGCGGCCCGATGCTGGTGGCGGCGCTCACCGCTGGCCTCACGGCGGCTGGACGGACGGTGTGGCAGCTGGGGTTGTGCCCCACCCCTGCCGTACCGGGCACGATTCGCCGGCTGGGCACCGCCGGCGGGCTGATGGTGTCCGCCAGCCACAACCCACCCCACGACAACGGCATCAAGGTGTTCGGAGCTTCCGGCGCCAAGCTCAGCCGCGATCAGCAGCGGGCGATCGAGGCTGGATTGGCCGGTGAGACGATCGCGCCCCCGTTCCACGGCAACGGCCGGGCCGAGCAGCGCCCTGATCTGCTGGAGGCCTATCGCGCCAGCCTGCTGGCCTCCGTGGGGGGTCAGCGGCTGGAGGGCTGCCGGATCGTCCTCGATCTCTGCCATGGCTCCGCCACCAGCTGCGGAGAGGCGGTGTTCCGGGAGCTGGGGGCCCAGATCACGGTGTTGCATGGCCTTCCCGATGGAGACCGCATCAACCAGGGGTGCGGCAGCACCCACCTCGATCCCCTACGGCAGGCGGTGCTGGCGGAGGGGGCGGCGATGGGGTTCGCCTTTGATGGCGACGCCGACCGGGTGCTGGCGGTGGACGGCCGCGGCCGGATCGTGGATGGTGATCAGATTCTCTATCTCTGGGGCCAGGCGCTGCTGGCGGCGGGGGAGCTGCCCGCCAAGCGGATCGTGGCCACGGTGATGTCCAACCTCGGCTTCGAGCGGGCCTGGCAGGCGGCGGGGGGCGTGTTGGAGCGCACCGCCGTGGGTGATCAATACGTCCATGCCGCCATGGAGGAGCTGGGGGCGGCGTTGGGGGGGGAGCAGTCGGGCCACATTCTTTCGGCTCGCCATGGCATGAGCGGCGACGGCCTGCTCACGGCCCTGCAGGTGGCTGTCCTGATCCAGCGCCGGGGCGGCACCCTGGCGGACTGGATGGACAGCAGCTTCCGCCCCTATCCCCAGAAGCTGGTGAACATCACCGTGCCCGATCGGCAGCGCCGTACCCAATGGCAGCAGTGCGAGCCCCTGCGGCGGGCGGTGGAGCGGGCGGAGGCGGCGATGGCGGGCCAGGGGCGGGTGCTGGTGCGGGCCAGTGGCACCGAACCGTTGTTGCGGGTGATGGTGGAGGCGGCCGAGGCGGAGCAGGTGGAGCACTGGGCCAACCTATTGGCCACCGAGGCCGATCGACAGCTGAACGCGGTCTGAGCCCCTGGCCCCACGGACGGCTCCACCGGCGGCCCCAACGGTGGCCGTGAAGGTGGCCGTGACAACGCTCAGCCCCCGTTCGCCAGATCCGCGGCCATGGCCAGGGCTCCGGCGCAGCCATCCCCCTGGGGGGCCACCAGCTGCAGCGCGCCATGCCGTTGGCTCAGGGCCGTGCGGAAGGCCTCCTGGAAGGCCCCCAGGTGGGTGAGGGCGCCGCCGCCGATGCCCACTGGTGCCTGGGGGAGGGCCAGGGCCTGGGCCACGGCCCCCGCCATCGCGGCCAGGGCTTCCCCATGGCGCTGGAGCAGGGCGCTGGCCAGGGGATCCCCGCCGCAGGCCAGGTCATGGACGACCGGGGCCAAGCGGGCAAAGCCGGCGGGGCCGAAGTCTGGTTGGACCACCAGGGCCTTGAGCTGCTGGGGGGCCTCTGGGGCGGTGGGATCCAGCTCCAGGGCCCGCCAGAGGGTGGCCCGCAGCGGCGTGTCCGCCAGGCGACCATCGGCCATCTGCAGGCTCAGGGCCAGGCCATCGCGGCCGATGTCCATCGCTGAACCGGCCCCATCCAGGAGCCAGCCCCAGCCGGCGCAACGATGCTCCCGGCCCTGGCCGTCGCGGCCCACGGCGATGGTGCCGGTGCCGCTGATCACCACGATCCCCGGGCCGCTGGGGAAGGCCCCCCGCAGGGCGGTGCGCTCATCGCCGGTGACCCGCAGCTGCGGGGGCGCCAGGCCGAGCGCTTGGGCGGCGATCGCCGAGCCCGCCGCTTGCACCGGACTGTCCTGTTCCACCCCGCTGGCCCCCACGGCCGCGGCGCCCAGCGGCGCGGCGGCGGCGGCTCCGCCGGCGGCGCGGGCGGCCCGCAGGCTGGCGCCCAGGGCTTCGGCAAAGCGTTCCGGACCCGACGGGGCCGCCAGGTGGCACACCCCTGGCCCCTGCCCTTCCGCCACCACCTGGCCGGTGCTGGCGTTCGCCAGTCGGCAGGTGGTGTGGGTCTGGCCGGCATCAAAGCCGGCGATTAACTGCCCCTCAGCCATCGCTGGGATCGGTCGCTTGGGAAGCGGCGAGGGTGGCGAGGCAGAACAGGGCCACCAGCTGCACCTCCGGTCGGAAGAAAATCGTGTCGGTGAGGCCCTGCAGCCCCAGGCCCACGAACACGGCCACGGAGGCCAGCGATGGAATCACCAGCGGACCATTGGCCCGCCACTGGCCCAGCCCGGTGCGCATCGCCGCAAGGAACAGGCCAAGGCCGGCCAGCAGGCCTGGAATGCCGGCCTCCACGGTGAGTTCCAGCGGGATGGAATAGGCGCTCAGGGCATTGAATTTCGGTTGCTGGTAGAGCGGATAGATCAGGTTGAAGGCGCTGTTGCCAGGGCCGATGCCAATCCAGGGGCGGTCGTGAATCATGCCGAGCACGGCGGTCCACACGTTCATCCGGAAGTTGTTGGAGCTGTCCTCCCGGCCAGCCACCAGGCTCAGCACCCGCACCCTCAGGGGTTCCACCTGGGTCACCAGCAGGGCGAGCGCCACCGCGCCGCCCACCAGCAGCAGCACGGGAAACAGCCGCCGCCAGAAGGGCGGCCAGTGGCGGGTCTGGCGCAGGCAGAGCAGAAGGGCCAGCAGCGCCAGGGAGGCCACCATCCCCATCCAGGCGCCGCGGCTGTAGGTGAGCACCAGGGCGACCAGCCCCAGCACCAGGGCCGCCAGGGCGAACAGCCGCCGGGGCAGCCCTGGCCAGCGCAGCAGGGCCGCCACCGCCAGGGGCAGGGCCGGCAGCAGGAAGCCCCCCAGCAGGTTGGGGTTGTCGAGGGTGCTGTAGATCCGCACCGTGCCTTCCGCCACCGAGTTGGCGTCACTCCAGCGGGCCAGGGCACTGGTGTCGCCATAGAGCTGGCGGATGCCAATCACGCTGGTGATCAGTTCCCCCGCCAGCAGGCAGGCCACCAAGCGGTCCCACCACAGGGGCGAATGGGCCAGCAGCTGGCGCATCAGGGCGTAGACCCCCACATAGCTGAGCAGTTTCAGCAGCCCCTTGAAGGCGGCCACCGGCACCGGGGAGCAGCCGGTGGCCACCACCGCCACCGCTAGCACCACCAGCAGCCAGGTGTTGATCGGGCCGATCGGCCCCGGGGGGGTCCGCAGGGCCCAGAGGATCCAGAGCAGCCAGGAGGCGGCGATCAACAGGCTCAGCCCGGGGCGGGTGACCAGGGGCATGCCCGCCATCAGGGCACAGAGCACCAGCCCAGACACCAGCGGCAGCTGGCGGCCCAGGGGGCCCACCGTGGCCTGGGCCAGCACCCCCTGCCAGCGCAGCAGCAGGGGCGGGGGGGCGGGGGCTTGCACCATTAACGGGGATCGGCGTCTGCGGGATTATCGGCCGCGTCGGGGGCCAGGGGAGGTGGCGGAGCGTCGTTGCGCTGGTACAGGACCCGGTAGATCGGCAAGCCTTGGTCCAGCACGAGGCGCTCCCGCTCGGTGGGAATCGGCAGGGGGTTGGAACCCCGCCAGGGGCGGGCGTCCTCGAGGGGGCGGTGGAAGCAGCCGCTCGCTTCCACCAGCTCCACCATCGGTTCGATCAGGCCGAGCACGTCGCTTTGTAGAAACAGCTCCCGGCCGGGGGCTAGGGCCGCGGCCAGGGCCCGCAGCAAGGGCGGCTGCAGCACCCGACGCTTGTGGTGGCGGCTCTTGAACCAGGGGTCCGGGAACTGGAGGGTGACCAGGGCCAGCCGCCCCGGCGGCAAGGCCGCCAGCCAGGTTTCGAGGTTGATGGTGGCGTTGCAGAACAGGAAGTGGAGATTGGTGGCCCCCAGGCTGAGGCGCTCGGCCTCGGCCGCCGCCACCAGGGGCCGGCGGATCTCCACCCCCAGGTGGTTGCGTTCGGGGTTGTGGGCCGCCATTGCGATCAGGAAACGACCCCGGGCGCAGCCGATGTCGAGGTGCAGGGGCAGCGCCGGATCGGCGAATAGCTCCGGCAGGGAGGGGAGGGGCCGCGGCAGCTGGTAGAGGCGGCTGAGGGGATTGACGTGCTGGCGCACCATTTAGCCGTTGGGGTCGGGCACCAGCAGGCCCCAGCTGGCGGTGTAGCCGTGCAGGTGGGTGGTCCCCCCCACCGGACCGATCTCCCCGTTGCAGAACACACCGCCGATCGGCACCTGGCCGAAGGCCTCGCGGCAGAGCGACACGTCGCCGTCGGGCTGGCCATAGAGCCCCTGGCCGCGGCCCAGACAGGCGAACAGCAGGGCCGCCAGGGGCTCCTGACCGCGCCGCACTTCCCGCCCCATCAGTTGGCGCAACTCCTCCCGGGAGGCTTCGGCGTCGCGGAGCTGGAATTGCACCTTCTGGCCCACCCGCATCCGTTCGGCCACCGCGACGGCGCCATTGCGGGGATCCACCCCGATCAGGTTGCGCACCAGAAAGGAGGAGCCGTCCTCCAGGGAGCTGCTGAGGTCGCCGGACGGCAGGTTGAAGTCGTTGCGTTCCACGCCCAGGAACAGGGAGTTCTTCACCTGTTCCCGTTCTTCGGGAGTCAGTTCGGTGAGGATCGCCTGCAGGGCCTCCACCGGACTGCGGCGCTTGCTGCCAACGCTCACGGACAGCACCACATTGCGCTGGGCCTGCTCCACCTCCAGGATCGGTCCGATCGGCCGGCAGCCCTGGGCCACCACCGGTGCCAGGCGCCAGCGGCCACGGATCAGGCAGCCCACGGCCCCGGTGCACACCCCCGCGTCGAAGAGCAGGGAGCCATGGTTGGCGGCGTGCTGGGCGGCGATACCGCCGAGCTTCACGGTGTGGGGGAAGGCGTAATCGAGGCCGTTGATCAGATCGTTGATCACTGTGGTGGTGGGATCCACCAGCAGCAGCAGGGAGCGGCCGGCCTCCGCCTCCTGGCCCACCAGCTCCCGCCAGGGTTCGGCGGGACCGTCCAGGTCGGGCAGGTTGGTGGTGTCGATCGCAAAGGGCTGCAGGGTGGCGCCCGGCAGGTGCAGCAGGGTCACGCTCAGGGCGGGCTCCTGCTCCAGTTCGTGGGGGGTGCCGGTGGCATCGGTGCCCACCACGCCACCGCCCACGCAGCCGAGCCAGTGGGTGGCCTTGAGTTTCTGGCGCAGCAGGGGCAGCAGTCGGGGCAGGTCGCTGGCGTAGCTGGTGGAGACAAACACCAGGGCCAGATCGGCTGGGCCGCAGCCGCTCAGCTGCTGGGCCACCGCATTCACCGCACCCTGGAGGGACGGATCCTGGGCCAGGGCGGTGCGGCACCACGGGGCCGGATCGCGGCGTCTCAGCCAGGGAATGGAGGGGAACGCGACCATGGGCGGACCCTATCTCCCCGGGGGTGTACAGATAATGGCCCCTTCCCGAACCCTGCGGCTGTGCCAGATCTGCTCTACCGCTCCCTGGTCTGGCTCGATGTCCGGCTGGGGCTGCTGTTTGCCGTGGGGGTGCCCCTGGTGCTGCTGGGGTGGGCGGCCCTGAGGCGGGAGGCGTCGCTGCTGCGCTTGCTGGGCCTCTACTGGAAGGTGGCCAGCCTGCAGCTGATTGCGCTGCTGCTGCTCACCAACAGCCGCCCTGCGGGCTTCCTGCTGTTGGTGCTGGCGCCGCTGCTGGTGGTGGCCAGTCTGTGGTTCTGGGTGGATTTGAACGAGGAACTGGCGGACCTGCCGCCCTGGAGGGCGTTGCCGCTCACGGTGCGCCTCTGGCGTTGGAGTCTCACCCTTCTGTCGTTGGCGGGCGGAGCCCTGGCGGTCACGGCCCTGCCCTGCCTGGCGGGGGGCCTGGAGCGGCCGTTCTGCCGGGTGTGGCTGGAGGCGCCGGCGGGGCTGCATGGGGGGGTGGCCCAGGTGTTCGCCTTCATTTTCGGAGGGGCCTGGACGCCCACGGTGGCGGCCTTCGTGGGCTATGTGGCACTGGTGGCCTACGTGGTGGGGCTGCTCCAGTGGCTGCTGGTGCGGCTGCCGCGCCAGGGCAGGGTGGCCGGTGAGTTCTGAACCTTCCCAGGCTGGCGTGGCGGCCCTGCTGGCCCGGCTGGAGGAGATCAGCCGCGGCCGCGCTGATCGGGTGCTGCGCCTTAGCGGCGTTCTGCATCAGGCATCGCTGCACCCTGAACCGGTGGGCCCTGGGCTGGAGTCGCCGGGCGAACCCTTTGAACTACTGATCTACAGGGGATTTTCCAGCAGCACCACCCACCCCACCGGCTTCGATCCCGACCAGCCGGCCTTGGCCGACGGGGCACTGATCACGGAGGCGGAGCTGCTGCGCGGGCCCCTGAATCCCGCCGCGGAAGAACGGCTGGCGGGGCCAGGGCCGGCGGAGGGGTTTCTGGAGCCCGGGGCCTGGTTGTAGGGCTGGTGGGGCTTGGAGTCCGGTTGTGGGATCGTCACGGTCGAGTCACGG
Source organism: uncultured cyanobacterium (assembly GCA_903856805.1). Classification (GTDB taxonomy): domain Bacteria; phylum Cyanobacteriota; class Cyanobacteriia; order PCC-6307; family Cyanobiaceae; genus Cyanobium. Next base: position 50,817 of record CAIOCZ010000057.1, read on the forward strand.
TTGGCCTCAACTCATGCGTTCTTGACCAAGAAAGCCGCTTGGGGTGAGTCCATTTGTTGACACGTGCGTTTGGTTATTGGCCCTCCGCCACGCACTTCTGAAGGCCGATCAGGTCTTCACGCTTGCACCAAGCACGTTGAATTCGGGTTGTGGAGCGTCAGGTGATGGTCTATTGATGGAGCTCCCAACGGGATTGACAAGCATGGCTGGGTCAGTTAACGCCGGCTTGTGGATTGGAATGAACAATGGAGTTGTCGGGACTTTTGGCCACTGATGCCTAATGGATGTTGCAGGTCAAAACCTATGTTTGGCCAGGGTTTCTCGCTGCCCTTGCATCACTATGCCCTTGCCGGATCAATCAATGGCTTTCTGGTGATCAGGATGTCTAGTCAAGACAATAATAATTCCGTCGAAACCATCGCAAAAGTGTGCCAAGGTCTCGGCAATGCTTGTTTCCAGGGACCGGCTGCCTGCCCTGTCCGCGGGGCAGGCCGTAGTAACGGCTGCAAGTGGATAACGGGTCCGATAACCACTGTTCGGAATGGACACATAGCGCCGAAAGCGCTTGCGGACACTACGATTGCCCTGACTGCATGGGAGTGGTTAACGGAAGGCAACAGGAGCGGTGCGGTGGTTCTCGGAACTGTCCAATAAAGAGTTAGGCCTGCTGCTGCAGGCTCAGATATAATCAGAATTTGCTTGCTTCTCCGATCCACATTTGGATTACTGCAAACCTACGGCATGAGCCTCTCAATCGTCCCTGACTGTTATTAAAGTGCTTACTTCTCGGCCACTGGG
>CAIOCZ010000058.1 GCA_903856805.1 uncultured cyanobacterium
GCAAAACTAGCCCAAGCTGCCTATTCAGGCTTGTGCGGCTGTAGTCAGGGAGCCAGTTCTCACGCGGCTTTTGGCTTCTGGCCGTGCTCCAACGGCAGCTTTGGGAGCACTAGGTCGCAGGTTCGAATCCTGTCGCCCCGATTGACTTTTCAGGGATTGGCCAAGGGAGATGGGAGAGATTTGGGGAGAGATTCCCGCTCTCGCTGCTTGCTGTTGGCTCTCCCTGCCCCCAGTGGGAGAGGTGCTCTCCCATGCGTCGTCAGAGTGACGATGGAGTTCCCACGATTCCACTGCAGCCCTATCGGTCTCGGGCCTCCAGGATTGAAGTGCCGATCCGCTGAGGACTCTGCGGTCGTGTCCAGCCGACTGATCATTTCCGACAACCGCGACGAACCAGGCAAGCCGTTGGTGCTCGACGGCGAGGCCATCGACGCCGCGGCGCAAGACCCGCTGGCGATCGGAAAGATGTAGCCGGAGGCTTCCGCGCAGCGGTTGGTGGATCAGGCCTGGGCAGAGGGGACCGACCCGACCGGCGGGGGCCTGCACTACGAGCGCAACAGCAACCGCCACCGGCGGCTGCAGGTCTTCGAGACGGCAGCGAGGACGTCATGACTGGCGGCTGGGTGCGGGTGCTGGCCAGCGCCGAACAGGTGCGCAAGGAACGCGCCGGGATGAAGCAGGCCGCCAGAGCGGGACTGGTGCGGATCCACGGCACCCATCGAGGTGTGCTGCTGGTGGAGTTCCTGGACGTTCCCTGGGGCTGAGCCGTTCTGTTGTCTGGTCGCCCTTACAGGCGCCCAGCAGCTCTGGCGACCTATCACTCCTCTGCGTGGAGCAAGAAGCGACCCATCACTCGCTTTGCCTCGGTCTTTACAAGAGTGATAGGTTGCCTTGGTAGCTCCGCTCCGGGACTGATCGCTCCCATCCGCCATGAATCCCAAGGAGCTGCGGCTTGCTCAAATGGATGCGGTGCTTCAGGACGCCGCCAGTCATTCACTGCCGACACGCCCGCCGGCGGGCTGGCTGCGGGCCATCCGTGAGGCCCTCGGTATGACCTCCTCTGTACTCGCGGCTCGCTTGGAGATCACAGCTTCCGGTGTGCGCAAGCTGGAGCAGGCCGAGGCGGCCGATGCCATCACGCTCGGCACCCTGCGGCGGGTGGCCGAGGCCCTCGACTGTGATCTGCAGTACGCCTTGGTGCCCAGGCGCCCTCTGCGGGAGATGAGACGGCAGCAGGCCCTGAGGCTGGCGCAGCAGTGGCAGCAATGCGCCGGCCGCACCATGGCGCTGGAAGCGCAGCCCATCGATTCGCCATCCGAGGGAGCACAGCAGCGGCTCGAGGCCATGGCTCAGGAGATCCTCCGCACCAGCGGCACCCGGCTATGGGATTGAACGAGGACCTACCGGCCGGGGCGACGCCTCTCGATGGGGAGGAGCTGGAGGGGCTGCTGCCCTCCCATCTGGTGAATCGCAGCCAGCTGAACGAATGGGAGCAGCAGAACATCGAAGCCGCTCTGCTCTGGCTGTCCCGCCAGCGGCGGCCCCGGCCGCTGGAAGAGAGCTGGCTGCGGCGCCTGCACCGCGAGATGTTTGGCCAGAGCTGGCGTTGGGCCGGTCAGTACCGCAGCAGCGACAAGAGCATCGGCGCCGACGGGCGGCAGATCCGGATGCAAGTCCCGGCCTTGCTGGCCGACATCGCCTTCCAGGTGGAGCACCGGGTGGATGTGGTGGATTTGATCGCCATCCGTTTCCATCACCGGCTGGTCTCCATCCACCCCTTCCCCAACGGCAACGGTCGCCACGCCCGCCTGATCGCTGACGTGTTGATCGAGCAGCTGGGC
>CAIOCZ010000059.1 GCA_903856805.1 uncultured cyanobacterium
AATCACCGTGTCCCGTTCCCCCCGTGACACCAGGCTGGCCAGCAGCTGGCCATTGCCACTCAGGGCTGGATCCTGGCGGTTGCTGGTCGGGCCCACCGATCCGGCGTTGCGCCGCCTCCAGCTTGCGGAGCCGCAGCCCGCGAGCAGCAGGGTCACGAGAAGAGCCACAAGACCCATCCTCCCGATCCAGGTGCCATGGCCCCCAGGGCGAGGATGGATCCCTGAACGGGCCCCTGAAGCGGGCCCTGGGGTCGCCCCAGGTTCAGTCGTCGAAGCGAGACGTGTTATCGCGGGCCGGGGTTGGGCTGGAGGGCTGGGGGCGGGGCCGGGGGCTGCGGTTGTCGATGGGTGCGTAGTCGGCATCGCTCACATCGGCCTGGGCGGGACGGCTGATCGGTGCCCCTTGGGGGATGCCGGTGGGCGGCAGGGGGCTGGTGGCACCTGTCCCAACGGCACGGCCCTCGCTCCTCCCCTCGGTGGCGTTGGCCCCGACCCCTCCCGGACGGCGGTTGGAGCGGGGCATGGTGTCGGCACTGGCCACCGGCCGGCTACCGCGGCGGGGTTCTGGCCCGCCCTCCCGGTTGGCCCGTCGGGAGCCGAAGTCCTGGGCAGGGGCGGAGCGGGGGCTGCTGGCGTAGCGACTGGAGGCGCTGGGCTCGGTTTCACGGCCGTAGGGGCCGGGGCCGTCCCGGTCCGGTCGCTCAGGGACAGGGGGCCGGCTGGCCTGATCCCAGGGGGCCGGTTCGCCACGACGGCTGGCGGCCCGCTCGGGAATGGCGGCCCGGCTGGGGCGCCGTGGCCGGTAAAAATCCTCTTCCGGGCCCTCCTCCCGGGAGGGGATGCGGCGCCGGGGCAGCTCCGGTTCGTCGAAGCGGTCGCGGTCGTTGTCCCAATCCCGACCACCCCCCAAGCCCCCCCGGGGCTGGAAGGAGGGGCCGGGCTCCTCATCGTCGAAGTAGGAGGAGCGGCGGGCCTGTTCGGTGGTCACCCCCCGTAGCCGCACACTCTCGTAGGCAAAGAAGACGGTGGTGCCGGCTAGGAGGAACTGGCCGAATTGAAGAATCGGATCGAGACGCCAGCCCTGGAAGAACAGGATGCCACCACAGAGGAGGCCGATCGCCGCAAAAAAGACGTCGTAGTCGCGGGCGAGGGCAGGCTTGAAGTTCCTCATGAAATAGAGGAACGCTCCACCGACGGCCAGCACGATGCCGACGATGCTGGCCCAGTTGAGGCTGGCGTTGACCACGTCGTTTGTCTCCGGCGGCGTTGGGCTCGGGGGATGGGGCCCGGACCGTTCGGGGCAGAACGGGAGCCCGGGGCCCAGGGTTCTCGGCCCAGGGTGGGCGCGAAGTTCTGCCCATCACTTTAGGGACCCTGCCGCCGGCCGGATCGACCGGCCGGGGGCTCAGAGGCGCCGATCCACCTGGTCGTTCTGGCTGATCAACACCAGGGCGATCGCAATGGGGATGACCACGATCACCGCTCCCCAGGCCAGGCTGCTGAGGAAGTTGGAGAGGGAAGGGGTCATGGCCGGTGGGGTGGGGGCGGGCTGAACGGGCAGGGCAACGTCCTGCAGGCCGAGGGCCCATCGGAACGGCGCCCGTTCTGGTTTGCCGATCCTAGGGAGAGATGGCCGCTTCCTACGCTGCTCTCCTTGCCGCTTAGAGCTTTGTGACGGCCTTGGCCCCTTCCCTGCCCCTGCTGCACCTGGTGCTGGGGCTGCTGCTCTCGGGCTGGACGCTGCTGTTCCTGTTCCGGATTGTCCTCACCTGGTATCCGCAGCTGGACCTGCAGCGGGGGCTGCTGCGGCTGGTCAGCGCTCCCACGGAACCGCTGCTGGCCCCCACCCGGCGGCTGATCCAGCCGATCGGCGGTGTGGACGTGACGCCGGTGGTGTGGGTGGGGTTGGTGAGCCTGCTGCGGGAGCTGCTGGTGGGCCAGCAGGGGCTGGTCTCGCTGCTGATGCTGCACAGTCAGGGCCTGGCCTGAGCCCCCTAGGGCGGCAACATCTCCTGTTCCACGAATTTGGTGTACACCTCCCCCCGCTGGAATTCGGGCCGATCCAGCAGCGCCAAGTGGAATTCGATGGTGGTAGGGATGCCGGTAATCGCGCATTCCGAGAGGGCACGGCGCATCCGCTTTAGGGCTGCATCCCGATCAATTCCCCAAACAATCAGCTTGCCGATCAGGGAATCGTAGAAGGGGGGTATCTCATAGCCCGTGTACACGTGGCTGTCCACCCGCACCCCGGGCCCCCCCGGCGGTAGCCAACCGGTGATTTTGCCAGGGGCGGGACGGAAGTTGTGGCGAGGATCCTCGGCGTTGATCCGGCATTCAATAGCATGGCCGGTGAGCCGCACCTCCTCCTGCCGGAAGCTGATGGGTTCCCCCCCTGCGATGCGCAGTTGTTCGGCGATCAGGTCGACGCCGGTCACCATTTCGGTGACCGGGTGCTCCACCTGAATCCGGGTATTCATCTCCATAAAATAGAAATTGCCGGTGCGATCCACCAGGAATTCCACGGTGCCGGCGCCTTCGTAGCCGATGCTGCGGGCGGCGGCCACGGCCGCATCGCCCATGCGTTGGCGCAGGGCCGGATCGAGGCCGGGGCTGGGGGCTTCCTCCAGCAGTTTCTGGTGCCGGCGCTGGATCGAGCAGTCCCGTTCCCCT
>CAIOCZ010000060.1 GCA_903856805.1 uncultured cyanobacterium
ACCAGCAACTTGAGCTCATCCAGGGAACCGTTGAAGAGCATGGGTTGAAATCCGGCTGTGCTCAGCCCAAGGATCCCACAGGCGGATGGCCTCGCGAACCCATGCCGGAACCCACGCCAAAATCCATGGAGCGTTTGCCATCGAGCGGTTGTCTTGCAGCGGTTGCCTTGCAGCCGTTCCCAGCAAGGCCAGCTCTGGTCATCGTTCCAATGGTCGACCGCCCCGATTCGGAAGCCTGGTCCGAGGGCCCGTCAGCGCGTCCCCGCCGGCGCCATCAATCGCTCCAGGGTGCTCCGCTGGGCGGGGCTGAGGGGCTTGTCCCGCTGGCCGGGATGGGGAACCAGGCAGTTGTCCTTGTCGTTGACGGGGGCTGCACTGCTGGGGGCGGCACTGGTGGCACCAACATCAGCGGGGCGGCGGTAGATGCTGCGGCCCTCCTTGATCGTCTCCACCACCTGGATGTCCTTGATGGTCTGCGGATTCACCTTCACCGGATTGGCGCTCAGCACCACCAGATCAGCCAGCTTGCCCACTTCCAGGGAGCCCTTCGTGGCCTCCTCGTGGTACTGGAAGGCGCCGTTGATGGTGAGGGCCCGCAGGCCGTCGTAGGCACTCACCTTTTCCTGAGGTGCCAGCACCACCTCGGATTTGGTGGTGCGGTTCACGATGTTCCACAGGGCATAAATCAGGCTGGGGCTGACGCCCGCCGGCATGTCGTGGTGCATAGTCCAGGGGAGGCCGGCCCGCTGCACCGACCCCGCCGCGCCGGCCCAGGCCAGCCGCTCGGGGCCCATCAACCGGGCCAGGTAGTCGCCCATTGGGTAGATGCCGCCGGCGGTGAAGCTGGTGATCGCCCCCACCTTTTTGGCCCGCACGATCTGATCGGGCCGCAGGAACTGGGCGTGCTGGATGATCGGTCGGTGGTCGGCCGGGCCCTGGGCGGCGTAGGCCTTCTCGACCGCCGAGAGGAAGTTGTCCACCGCCTGGTCGCCGATGCTGTGGCCGGCCACCTGGCGGTTGCTCTTCCAGTAGGTGGCCACGGTGGCCTCCACGGCGGCCTGGGGATCGACGGCCAGGCCGCGGAAGTTCTTCTCCGTATTGCCCGGCGGATTGTTGGTGTAGGGCCGGGACATGAAGGCGTTGTCCATGCTGCCGTCCATCCAGAACTTCACCCCCGCCAGCCGCACCCGGTTGAGGTAACGCCCATCGCCATCCACCCGCGGCGCCCGCGACGCCGGATCGGCGTACTGGGCGATCACGGCGCTGCGGCCCGCCTTGGCCTGCTCCAGGAAGGAGTGCTTCACGAACAGCAGCAGGTCGATCGGCAGCAGCTTCTCGTCGAGCATCTGACGGGCCACATCGATGTCGTCATCGCTGAGGCCAAAACCCATCTCGGAGGCCGTGGTTTGACCATTGGCCGCCCAGAGGGCCACGGCCTTGGCCACCCCCAGGCGGATCTGGGCCGGGGTGAGGGGGGCTTTGGCCGCCAGCACCGCAAACACCGGCGCTTCCGCGATGTGGCCGTTGGGCTCGCTGCTGCCCGGCTTGCGGGAGATCACCCCTCCGGCCGGATCCTTGCTGCTGGCGTTCCAGCCCATCTGTTTGAGCAGCACCGAATTGATCGAACCCTGGTGGCCGGAGCCGTCCTGCACGAACACCGGCCGGCTGGCGCTCACGGTGTCGAGCTCCTCCTTGGTGGGGTGGCGGTTTTCGGCGAGCTGTTCGGCCCGGTAGCCCAGACCCTCC
>CAIOCZ010000061.1 GCA_903856805.1 uncultured cyanobacterium
ACAACTCACGTAGTCGGAGGCGTCCACCAGGGCGGCCCGCAGGGCCTTGGCCGGCGGCGTCCGCTGCACTTCGGTGCTGTTGTTGCCGAAGTTGAGGGTGCCGGCGGCACCGGTGAGCACCTGGCCAGTGCGGCCCATGTTCGGGGCCAGCAGCAGGGCCGCGCCGGCCAGGGGCAGCAGGCTGACGCCGCTCTCCTTGGCGGCGGCCAGATTGGTGGAGCGGCCCTCGACGGTGCGGGACCCCACCACCTCGCCGCTGGTGCTGTCGACGATGCGGATGTCAAGGGCGACGTAGTCCTGGGTTTCCAGCTGCTGTTGACTCTTGCCGAAGCCCATCAGGCCGAAGTTGCTGCTGGATCCCTTCTCCGTTACGCGCGAGTCAAAGGAGGTGACGGTGCCCAGCACGATGTAACGGGCACCGGTCAAGGCGCCCTTGCGGGCGGCGTTGGGATCCTTGCGCACCAGGCCCAGTTCGGTGAGCTCCTGTTCCGACAGCACCGTCTTGGTGTTGCTGCGCTCCACCACCTGGAGATCGCCGGTGGCCTGCAGCTCGTTGGCCAGGGCGGAGGAGAGGTCGCGGGCCACCGGCCCCTCCCACCACCAGGTTTGCTGGGTGACCATGTTCTTGAATTCAGGCACCGACACCGTGGGGCGGGAGCCCTGGCCCTTGCCCTGGGCCAGGGCGGCGGTGGGCGCCCCGGTGAGGAGCAGGCTCATCACAACCAGCGCCACTTTGCGGCGCAACCGGGTGGGGGCCATCAAGGGACGCAAGCGGGGCCTTCAGATCTAGCAACGCGACTTTGGCGCTGGGCCCAGGGGCTGGGCCGCCGGTGGGACCGGCGCAGGTTTGCCAGCCGTCGAACTGGTCTGCGGAAAACAGCGTTTGGTAGTGGGCTCTACGGTTTGGCGGGAGAACGGTTCGGTTCACTGGGAGCTTCCTAGATCTGGCGGGCTTGCGGGCCCGTCCCCCCCATGGCCGCCAGCACCCCAGTCCGTGACGATCTCCAGGAAAGCCGACGGGGCTCCCCCCGCTCGGCTCCGATGTTCGAGTTGATTCCCTACGAGAAATTTCGCGATACCCCCGCCGTTCGATTTTTCGACATCACGGTTCCCACGTCCAATGCCCGCGATCTGGTGGTCCACAGCGGTCCCGCCATCAGTCCACCGGACGATCCCGAGTCCGGGGCCTGGCAGTTTTATTTGCATCCCCATCAGGAGGACAACCTGTTGGCCCTCCATGGGGGCCGCACGTTCTTTCTGGTGAACCTGGGCTGGAACTACCCGTTCCACATCGTGCGCCTGGATTCCGGCGGCGACATCCTGCGGATTCCACCGGGCACCTTCCATCGTTCCGTGTCCGATCCCGATGGCTCCCTGGTGCTCAACCAGGCGGTGCGGGAGGAGGGGGCCAGCGTGTTGCGGGAGTTCCGGGTTTACAACAGCAACCGCATCCCCCGTCTGTTTGCGGTCACCTCCAAGACGGCCCCCCTGCCCAAGCTCCACGGCGTCAGCTGGTGAGGTCCCAGGGCTGGCCAAACTGGCTCAGCCCTGGCGCAGGTCCACCGTGCAGAGCCCCGGCCGCGGCCCGCTCCAGGCCGGGGCGTTGGGGTTGGCGTGGGTGTTGGGGGCGGTTTCGGGCTCCATGGGTCGAAAACTGAGGTCGCTCTCCTGGAGGCGGAAGTCAGCCACCCTATCCCCATTGTCCTGGCGCCGGATGGTCAGCTGCAGGGGCAGGTGCGGCGCAATGGCTGGGTGGAAGCAGGGGTAGAGCCGATGGTGCCGGTAGCGCAGGGCCCAGGGCCCTGCGGACGGCATCGAGAGCGGCTTGTCGTTGACCAGCAGCTCGTAGGTGGGGCCGAACTCGGGGCTGGCCGTGAGTTCCAGCCGCCGCATCGAGGCGTCGATGAAGCGGCTGGTGAATCCGCCCTCCCGGGGAAAATCACAGATCAGGGGCCAGGGCTCCAGGGCCTGGCGCACCTCCAGGCTGACCCCCTCCGATTCCCATTGCAGCAGGGTTGGAAAGCGCCAGTCCCAGAGCTGGCGGTAGGGGGTGGGATCGAGGGCGAAGCCATCGGCGGCCAGCAGGGCCAGGATCGCCTCCAGGTCGGCCCAGAGCTGGCTGGGGAGCAGCTGGCGGTCGTGCAGGGCCTGGCCCCAGGGCACCAGCCCGCGGGGCCGCGCCTCCTCCTCTAGCAGGTGGGCGGCGATGGTGCTCCAGAGCAGGGCGATGGCGCTGCTCCACTCCACCTTCGGCAGGCTTTCGAGGGCACGGAATTCCACCAGGCCCAGGCAGCCGGCCGGCATTCCCGGGTTCCAGAACTTGTCAAAGCTGATCTCACTGCGGTGGTTGTTGCCGCTGCGATCCGCATGCAGGTGGCGCAGGGTTTCGCCGATCAACCCGCGGTGATCGCCGCGCGGGTCGTCGTTGGCCCAGCCTTCATCGGCCTGTTCGAGGGCCCGATAGGCCAGTTCCAGCTCCCAGGGGTCGTCGATCGCCTCATCGGGACGGGGCGCCTGGGAGGCGGAGCCCACGCAGGACCCTGTGAACAGATAGGCCAGGGCGGGGTGGTGCTGCCAGAAGCGCAGGATGCCGGCCAACCATCCCGGGCGGCGGAAGAAGGGGTGCTCGTCGAGGCTCGGCCCGCCCCACAGCAGGTGGTTGCCTCCGCCGGTGCCCTCCTGACGACCACCGGACGCCGGTTTCCAGCTCCGCAACCCCACCCGCTCACCCGCCTGCTCCAGCTGCCGCAGCCAGCTGTCGTAGTCGCTCCAGCCATGGCAAACGGGGAGGTTGATTTCGAGCACGCCGGGATCGGCCGTCAGCCCGAGCACCTGCCAGTGGCCATCGGTGTCGAAGGGCAGCACCCCACTGAGTCGCGGTGCGGCCAGGCCCTCCAGGCTGTCGGCCACGGCCTGCAGCAGCACTTCCAAAGGGCGGCGGGTGAGTGGCGGCAAAAAAAGTTCCCAGCCCGCGCCATCGCATTCCAGGGTCAGGACCTGGCGGGGAATGGGGTCGGGCAGGTGCTCCAGGGGCAGCCGCAGGCCGGCCGGCCCCGGGGCACCGCTCAGCTGGCGGTGCTCCTCCGCCAGGTTCCAGGGCTCCGCCTGCCAGGCAAATGTGCCGTTCGCCTCGGGCAGGCTGGCGGTCAGGGGGGCGGCCCAGACGCGGCGGTCCGGGTCGAGGGGATCGTTCAGGGGCACCGGCCGCAGGGTCACCCCGAGGCGCGCGCTGAACGTCTCCAGCCAGGCGGTAGCCCCATCGGCCGCCAGCGGGGGACCCTCCCGGCCCGGTTGGCCGCAGCGGGGCCAGCGCACCGGCGGCTGCCCATCGACTCCATGGATCAGGCGCAGGGCCCAGCGGGGGTTGACCTCGCCGTCGTAGCGCTTGCCGGGGCAGTAAATCAGGGTGCTGCCTGGCCAGATCCGTTGTTGCAGATCGGCGGCGAGGCAGCGGGCCAGGGGCAGCTTGGTGGGGCCGTCAGCGCTGACGCTCCATTCGGGCCCATCGGGATGGAGCGGCACGAAGGTGGGTTCGCCGCCGAGGGTGAGACGGATTCCGCGATCCCGCAGCCGGGATTCGACGGCTTCGGCCACCTGATGCATCCAACTCATGCCGTGCTCACCCAAGCCCCAGCCGCGACCTTAAAACTCAGCGAAGCGGCGCAATGTTCAGGGCGCACCCGGACCCACCAGGCTGCAGGACGGCACCGGAACGGAGGGGACGGACCAGATGCGCTCGGCGTACTCGCGGATGGAGCGATCACTGCTGAAGAAACCACAGCGAGCCGTGTTCAGGACCGCCATGGTCTGCCAGCGGCTGGGATCGCTCCAGGCCCTATCCACGTCATTTTGGGCGCGGCGATAGTCGCCGAGATCGGCCATCACGCGGAAGGGGTCATGGCTGCAGAGATTGGCCAGCAGGGGATGGAACAGCTCCCGATCGCCTTCACTGAAATGGCCGGAGCCGATTAGATCGATTACCTCCCGGGCCAGGCTGTCGTTTTCCAGCCAGGGCATCGGGTGATAGCCGTTGAGATTGAGTTCGGCGAGGGCCTCAGCGGTGTGACCAAAGAGGAAGAAATTGTCCGCACCAACCCGTTCCCGTATCTCCACGTTGGCGCCATCGAGGGTGCCGATGGTGAGGGCACCATTGAGGGACATTTTCATATTGCCTGTGCCGGATGCCTCCATGCCGGCGGTGGAGATCTGTTCGGAAAGATCGACCGCGGGATAGATGCGTTGGCCAAGACTTACGTTGAAGTTGGGTAGGAAAACAACTCTCAGTCGCCCATCCATGGCTGGATCGATGTTCACGATCTCGGCGATCCCCACAATCAGGCGGATGATCAATTTGGCCATGGCGTAGCCGGGGGCGGCCTTGCCGCCAAAGATCACCGTCCTGGGAGGCAGATCCTCGCCAGCTCGAATCCGTAGGTAGCGCTCCACGATCTGCAGGGCCGCCAGGTGTTGGCGCTTGTATTCGTGGATCCGTTTCACCTGCACGTCGAAGAGGGAGGCGGGATCCACCAACAGGCCGGTTTCCTGGTGGATGGTGGTGGCGAGGCGTTGTTTCGCCTGCTCCCGCACCTGCTGCCAGCTCTGCTGGAAGCCGCTATCCGTGGCGAGGGGTTCCAGCTGACGCAACTGCTCAAGATCGCGGCGCCAGCCTTCGCCGATGCTGGAGTCCAACAGGCGAGCGAGGGGTTGGTTGGCGACCGCCAGCCAGCGTCGTGGGGTGACGCCATTGGTGATGTTGATGAACCGTTCCGGCCAGAGGGCGGCGAACTCGCTGAATAACTGGCTGCGGAGCAGTTGGCTGTGCAGTTCGGCCACACCATTCACATGGTGGCTACCCACCACGGCGAGATGGGCCATGCGGACCCGTCGCTGCGGCCCCTCCTCGATCAGCGACAGTCGCTCCAGGAGTTCGGGCTGACCGGGATAGCGAATGCGCAGCATGCGCAGGAAGCGGGCATTGATCTCGTAGATGATCTCCAGATGGCGGGGTAGGAGCTGCTGGAACAGCTCCAGCCCCCAGGCCTCCAGGGCCTCCGGCAGCAGGGTGTGATTGGTGTAGCTGATCGTCGCGGTGGTGATGGTCCAGGCGGTGTCCCAGTCGATCTGGTTGTCGTCGATCAGCAGCCGCATCAGTTCGGCGACAGCGATCGCAGGGTGGGTGTCATTGAGTTGCACCGCAAATTTCCTGTGGAAGTCCGTGACTGGAATTCCCTGTCCCTTGAGGATGCGGAACATGTCCTGCAGCGAGCAGGACACGAAAAAGATTTGCTGGCTGAGGCGCAATCGTTTGCCCTGCTCCATCTCATCGTTGGGATAGAGCACCTTGGATAGGGTCTCCGATTGCACCTTGTGCAACACCGCCCGGGTGTAATCGCCGGCGTTGAAGGAGGCGAAGTCGAAGGCCTCGGGCGCCTGGGCCGACCACAGGCGCAGGGTGTTGGCCGTGTGGACGCCATAACCCAGGATTGGGGTGTCGTAGGCCACGCCGATCACGGTCTGGCCGCCGATCAGCACGGGATAGCTCCATTCCGGACGGATCACTTCCCAGGGGTTGCCGCGGGCCAGCCAGGGATCGGTACTTTCCTTTTGACCCTCGGGCCCGACGTGCTGGCGGAAGATGCCGAATTCGTAGCGGATCCCGTAGCCAATGGCCGGCAGCTCCAGGGAGGCCATCGATTCCTGAAAACAGGCGGCCAGGCGCCCCAGGCCGCCGTTGCCCAAGCCCGGTTCCGGTTCCTCGGCGATCAACTCCTCCAGGGAGAGCCCCAGTTCGGCGCAGGCGGCCTCGGCTTCGTCATGCAGGCCGAGGTTCACCAGGTTGTTTTCCAGATGGGGCCCCAAGAGGTATTCGGCCGAGAGGTAGGTGGCTGTGCGAACGCCGCTGCGGGTGTAGGTCTCGGCCGTATCCACCCAGCTGTGCAGCAGCCGATCACGGACGGCCAGCGCCAGGCAGAGGTAGTGATCGTGGCGTGTGGCTAGGGAGGGCGCCTTGGCCTGACTGGAGAACAGGTGGCGGCGCATCGCCTCCACCAGGCCGGTGCCGTTGGTGGAGGGGCGGGAATGGCTCAAGGCACCCATGGAGGCAGCAGTGGCAAGGAGGGGGTCGGCGGGACCCATTGGTCCTGTCCTCGCCCGAGGAGGACCTCTGATGCTGCTCTAACGGCTACCGCCCTGGCTGGTTTAAGGGAGCCTTCGGATGGCGGGAGGGCTCAGGCCCCGGCCATGGGATCACCGTCGATCAGGTCGGCGTTGATGGTCCACTCCAGCGTGCTCTCCACCATGGCGGGGCTGTCCGCCGCAAAGCTGCCGGTGACGGCGGCGGTGAGGTGGGGCTTGGAGGAGGTGGCCAGGATGATGTAACGGTCATCCACCAGCCCCCGGCCGCTGGGATCAAAGCCCCGCCAGCCGGCTCCCGGCAGATACACCTCCGCCCAGGCGTGGAGGTCGTAGTGCTTGGGTTTTGGCTCCACCAGGTGGTAGCCGCTCACAAAGCGTGCCGGCAACCCCACGCAGCGGCAGGCTTCAATCATCAGCATCGCCAGATCCCGGCAGGAGCCCACCCGTTCCTTGAGGGTGCGGCCAGCGGGCCAGGCTGGGCCGAGATGGCGCTGGGTGTACTTCACCCGGTCCTGAATGATCTCCACCAGTTGGTCGAGGAACATCAGAGCCTGCTGGTCGCTGCCCATCAGGGCATCCTGGGCCAGATCCACCGCCGCCGGATCATGCTGGCCGCCGGGCAGCCAGCCGGCCAGGGAGCCCACCAGATCCCCGTTGAGCTGGCCCACGGGGTAGGGCAACTTGGGCTCATTGGCCTCCAGTGCCACGGCCAGATCCGGAGCTTGTTCCGTGACCACTTCGCTCACGGCCTGGATCGTGAAGTGGTCGGTGCTGCCTTCGAAGCGGGCCTTCACAATTTCATCCCCACTGGCGGCCATCAAGGGGAAGAGGCTGGCCGGCTCCGGGCTGAGGGTCAGCCGAAAATTGACCAATCTCTGGAATCCATGACCGCGCGGCTTCAGGCAGAAGCGATGCGGTCCCAGGAGGACAGGCCCGCTATAGCGATAGGAAAGGGTATGGGTTAGGCGGGCGCGCATGCCTGCTCGGGACTGGTGGCGGGATTGGTCGGTGAAATGAAATAACGCTGCTCGATCAGGCGATGCAGCTCGTTGAGATCCTGTTGGAGACGATCGATCGCCTCATGCAGGCCAGTGGCAATCAGCTCGTCGATGCGGGTGAAACTCCAGCGGGCCAGCACTAGGCCACTCAGGCATTCCAGATCATCGGGGGGGCCAGGAACGGAGCTGCTGCGGATGATGCGCAGGGTTTCACTGATTCGCTCCAGGCAATACCGCACGGAACGCGGAAAGACAGGATCGAGCAACAGGAAGGAGGCCACCGCTTCGGGCGCAATCGCCCGCTGCTGGGATTGACGAAACATTTGATAGGCGCCGGCGGTGCGAAGCAGGGCGATCCATTGCAGTTCATCCAGCACGCCACCGACAACTTCCGTCGAGGGCAGCAGCAGGAAATACTTCACATCCAGGATACGGGTGGTTTTGTCGGTTCGCTCTAGCAGTCGACCCAGTCGGCTGAAATGCCAGGATAAATCTCGGCTGAGGGTGGCGTCGGTGATACCGTAAAAAAGCTGACAGGCGCGGCGGATTTCCCGCAGTTGTTCCGAGGGGGGCTGTTGCCAGAATTCCTGTTCTTGCATCGCCCAATAGATGCTGTTGATCTGCTCCCACATTTCGGTTGTGATCACCTCACGAATCTGGCGCGAGTTTTCACGGGCACTGGCAATGCAGTTCAGCACCGAGCTGGGGTTTTTCTGCTCACGTACCAGAAACTTCACCACGTCCGTGGGGCTGGCGCTGGGATAGAGCCGATCGAAGAGCTCCCGATCCCCACTGGCATCGATCAACGGCAGCCAGGGTTCGGCGCTGCCGGGAGGGCAATCGAGGGCCATGGCCTCGCTGACCTCGACAAAACGGGAGATATTTTCGGCCCGCTCGACGTAGCGATTGATCCAGTAGAGGGCATCGGCGACGCGGCTCAGCATGGGACCGCCTCCTGGTCGGCCACGATCCAGGTGTCCTTGCAGCCCCCCCCCTGGGAGGAATTCACCACCAACGACCCCCGTCGAAGGGCAACCCGGGTGAGGCCCCCTGGCGTGACCCAGTTGCCCTTGCCACGCAGGACATAGGGCCGGAGATCCACGTGGCAGGGGTAGATCTCACCTTCACTGAGGGACGGGACAGTGGAAAGTTCAAGGGTGGGCTGGGCGATGAAATTGCGGGGATCGGCTTCGATTTTGGAGGCGAAGATGGCGATCTCCTCCCGACTGGCGTGGGGACCGATCAACATCCCATAGCCTCCGGCTTCCGCCACGGATTTGACCACAAGCTCATGGAGATGGGCCAGCACGTAGGAGCGATCTTCGGGGCGGGAGCAGAGGTGGGTGGGCACATTCTCGATGATCGGCTCCTCCGCCAGGTAGTAGCGGATCATGTCAGGCACGTAGGCATAGATCAGTTTGTCATCGGCGACGCCCGTGCCCGGGGCATTGGCGATCGCCACCCGACCGGCCTGGAAGACCCCCATCAGTCCCCGAACCCCCAACATCGAATCCGGTCGGAACACCGCCGGATCGAGGAAGTCGTCATCGATCCGGCGATAGATCACATCCACCGTTTCCAGGCCGGAGGTGCTGCGCATCCAGACGCGTCCCCCTTCGCACACCAGATCCCGGCCCTCCACCAGTTGGATGCCCATCTGTTGGGCCAGATAGCTGTGCTCGAAATAGGCGCTGTTGAACACCCCCGGTGTGAGCAACACCACCTTGGGGGTGTCGGTCCAGGGGGCTAGTTCCCGCAGGGTCTGGAGCAGCTGGGAGGCGTAGTTGTCGATGGGCTGAACGGTGCGGCCCTGGAACAGGCTGGGGAAGATGCGCTTCATCACGCGCCGGTTTTCCAGGAAATAGGCAACGCCGGAGGGGCAGCGCAGGTTGTCCTCCAGGACCCGCCAGGTGCCTGTGCCATCGCGCACCAGATCAAGACCGGAGATGTGGCACCAGCGGCCCAGGGGGGGCTGGAAGCCCTGCAGCTGGGGGCGCCAGCCCTGGGAGCTGAGCACGTCCTCCCGGGGGACGACGCCGTCCGTCATGATTTTTCCCTCGCCGTACACATCGGCGAGGAACAGGTCAATCGCCTCGAGGCGTTGGAACAGACCCCGCTCCAGCCGCTGCCATTCGTCGGCGTGGATCAGTCGCGGCAGGGGATCGAAAGGCAGGATCCGTTCCACGCCGAGGCTGCCGGAGTCGTTGAGGCGAAAGGTGGCCCCCAGGCGTTTGAGCAACATGCCGGCGGCGGCGTGGTTGTGATTGAGCTGGTCGAGCCCCATCCGGCCCAGGGAGGTGAGCAGGGGCTCCAGGGACGCCCGCGGCTGGTCCGTAGCCCTGAAGTATTCGTCAAATCCATGGTTCGGCCGGTATTGCGTGAACATCGCGGACCTAGGAAGTCCATCGATCCTGCTGCCCCGGGCGGGCGGGCTCCGGTGGCCTTTGTTACCAAAGGACAACCGATGCCGGCTCGGGACGCCCCGGCCCCACGGATCCGGCTCCTGGCCCAGGGGTGGGCAGATCGTTCCATAGTTGTGCCAAGCCACGGCGTGCAAAATGGCGGCTTGGTCATAACGTCGTGTTCAAAGATCACCAGCGATCGATCGTTCCATGAGTTCGCCCGAACGGCCGCCCGCCTCCAGCTCCTCCAGCCCTTCCAGCTCGGCAGGCAGTTCTTCGATCTCCCCTTCGGACGCCAATAGCCCCGCTGCGCAGGTGTCCGAACGAGCCAATGCAACCGCGCTGGGGATCGGTGTCCAGGGCCATGTGCGGCGGCTGGCGGTGCCCTTGGCCGTGGCCCTGCTCACGGCTTATGTCACGGCGGTGGCGTCGGAGCTGCTGCCCGTTCAGCTCCTGGTGCCGGCCTGGCAGCTCAAGCTGGTGGCCGTCCTGGTCAACAACGTTGGCTTCGCCCTGACCGCCGTATTCGTCATGGCCCTGGCGATGGACATCGCGCCCTCTCAGCGCTCGATCGCCCAGGGCTGGCAGCGGATCCAGGCCTGGGCGCCGGCGGTGAGCCTGCTGTTTCTGCTGTTGATCCCGCTCCAACTCTCGGCGGTCTGGAGCAACTACCGCCTGGCAGTCAATAGCCAGCAGGAGGCCATCAGCCGCATTGAGGCCGGCCACAAGCGCTTCCGCCTCGTGGTGCAGACGGCGCCAACGGGCAAGGAGCTCCAGGCGGCACTGGCCTTCAACCAAGTGGGGGCGATCAGTGATGCGGACACGGCCATCCCGCTGCCGTTGCTGCGCCGCAACCTGTTGGCGGCCGGCGAGGCCACGCGCCAGCGGGCTTTGGCAGGGGTGGGTCGGGTCAGCCGAGCTGACCTGTTGAAACAGTTGCCGGACGTGCTGCGCATCGTGCTGACGGCGCTGGCGGCGGCGGAGGTGTTCGGCGCCGTCAGCGTGCCGCCCCGGGGCCTGTTGCGCACGCTGTTTCGCCGACCCCTCGGGGACGGCGGCCAGGCGGCTCCCTCCTGGCGGCGGCGCCTGAAGCTATGGAAACAGAGCCAGCAGCGGTTTTTGAACAGCAACCGTTCCCGGGCGGATCGCAAGCGGCGGGCCCGGGAGGTGGAGTCCCTGAAGAAAAAGCGCCGAAGTGAGGCCCAGCGCAGTTCCAGCTCCCGTCGCCCTTGACAGGAGCGCCTCAATCTCCCCGAGTCTTGATTTGAGCCTTGTCTGATTTGTCCGGGATTGGCCACCTGTTTTGGCGGAGTAGCCGGGACCTTTGGATGTCTGATAGGATTTAGGTATTAGTGCTCCTTCCTGGTAGGAGCTCTTCCAACTGCAGCCGTAACCATGGTTCGTCCTTTCCCCGCCCTCAAGGCCTCCGTGGCTCTTGGCTCGGTTGGCGCTGCCTTCCTCGCAATCGCCGCCCCCCAGGCCGGTCTCGCAGCCCCTGCTGGCCCCTTCACCGTGAACGTTGGTGGTAGCAAGTATCAAATTCTTACCACCGACCCGATTGATTACGCCACTCTTTCCGGGCTAAGCGGAGGCGTGTATGCGGGATATTCATTGAACTTTGATAATCCCCTGAATTCTTCGGCTTTTGCTGAAGCTTTCTTTAATCAAGTCGACAAAACTGCGGTAAATAAGGATCCGGCCAATACTGTCGCAACCGGTTCACAGGTTCCTGCAGTGGCTCCCGTTCCCAATATGCCCGGCGGCCCCCTATTTTTTACGCATTATAATGCAGCCAACCCCCCATTTTCAGCGAATACCAGCGCCACTGGGGATTACTTCGTAGTTGCTCCTTCTTCGTCGGTCTTTTCAAGTTATCAAGGCGGCGTCGCTGGGGTTCTTGCCCAAACCCACATTTGGGCCATGTGGAAGTTAGTCCAGGCTCCCGGTCCCCTGCCCATTGCGGGTGCCGCCGCAGCCTTCGGCTTCAGCCGTCGCCTTCGCAAGCGCGTTCGCTCCTCACAAGCCTGATCCATCGCGATCCGGTCACAATGTTGATACCGCCGGTGCGAACCGGCGGTTTTTTTGTGGTCTCGTTGGTCGTCCGTCTGATGGTCGTCGCCTCCCCCCCCAGGGGGTAGGACTAAGCAGCAACGCCCTCTAAAGGGAGACAGTTCACAGCAGAAAATACCGTTGCGCCATCGGCAGCACCTCGGCCGGCTCGCAGGTGAGCAGCTCCCCATCGGCAAACACCTCATAGGTTTGCGGATCCACCTCCACCTTGGGCAGCGCGGTGTTGTTACGCATCTGGGTCTTGCCGATGCCGCGGGTGTTCACCACTGGCACGCAGGGCCGTTTCAGCCCGAGGCGGCGGGGCAGATCCTCATCAAGGGCCGCCTGGCTCACGAAGGTGAGGCAGCTGGGGGCCAGGGCCGCCCCGAAGGCGGCGAACATGGGCCGGCCATGCACAGGGCCGGGGGTGGGAATCGAGGCGTTGGCATCGCCCATCTGGGCCCAAACGATGGAGCCGCCCTTGAGCACCAGCTCCGGCTTCACCCCGAAGAAGCCTGGCTTCCACAGCACCAGATCCGCCAATTTCCCCACCTCCACCGAACCCACCTGGCTGTCAATGCCGTGGGCAATCGCTGGGTTGATCGTCACCTTGGCGATATAGCGCTTGATCCGGTTGTTGTCGTTGCGGCTGGAATCCTGGGGCAGGGCGCCCCGTTGCACCTTCATCTTGTGGGCCGTCTGGAAGGTGCGGGTGATCACCTCTCCCACCCGTCCCATGGCCTGGGAGTCGCTGGCGATGATGCTGAAGGCGCCCAGGTCGTGGAGGATGTCCTCGGCGGCGATCGTTTCGCGGCGGATGCGGGATTCGGCGAAGGCCACATCCTCGGGAATCCGGGGATCCAGGTGGTGGCACACCATCAACATGTCGAGGTGTTCCTCCAGGGTGTTGCGCGTATAGGGCCGGGTGGGGTTGGTGGAACTGGGCAGCACGTTGGCTTCGCCACAGATGCGGATGATGTCCGGGGCATGGCCACCGCCGGCCCCTTCGGTGTGGAAGGTGTGGATCGTTCGCCCGCCGATGGCGCGGATCGTGTCGTCCACGAAACCGGCTTCGTTCAGGGTGTCGGTGTGGATGCACACCTGCACATCCCGCTTGTCGGCCACCGACAGGCAGCAGTCGATCGCCGCCGGGGTGGTGCCCCAGTCCTCGTGGAGCTTCAGGCCGCAGGCGCCGGCGCGGATCTGTTCCTCTAGGGCCTCCGGGGTGCTGGCGTTGCCCTTGCCGAAGAAGCCGAGGTTGATCGGCAGGCCCTCCGCCGCCTGCAGCATGCGGGTCAGGTGGAAGGCGCCGGGGGTGCAGGTGGTGGCGTTGGTGCCGGTTGCCGGTCCGGTGCCGCCGCCCAGGAGGGTGGTCACCCCACTGGCGAGTGCGGTTTCGATCTGCTGGGGACAGATGAAGTGGATGTGGGTGTCGATGGCGCCGGCGGTCACGATGTGACCCTCCCCGGCGATCGCCTCCGTGCCGGGACCGATCACAATGTCGACCCCGCTCTGGATATCCGGGTTGCCGGCCTTGCCGATCTGAACGATCCGGCCATCGCGCAGGCCGATGTCCGCCTTGACGATTCCCCACCAATCCAGGATCAGGGCGTTGGTGATCACCGTATCCACCGCGCCCTCAGCGCGGGACGTCTGGGCCTGGCCCATGCCATCGCGGATCACCTTGCCCCCGCCGAACTTCACCTCATCGCCATAGCTCGTGAAGTCCTTTTCCACCTCCAGGATCAGCTCGGTGTCCGCCAGCCGTAGGCGATCGCCGGTGGTGGGGCCGTAGGTCTCGGCGTAGGCGCGGCGATCGATGCGATAGGCCATGACCTGGGGCGGTTTGGGCGAGGCAAGGGGGTCGGGCTAGGCCCGACACTGCCCGCCATCCTCCCAGCGCTCCGGCGCAGGGAAGGTTCTTGTCGGACTGTCCTCGGCCCGGTCAGTCGAGCGGGCCGTTCACCAGGCCGTTGAAGCCGACCACCCGCCGTTCACCGGCGTAGGGCACCAGGCGCACCTCGCGGCTGTCGCCGGGCTCGAAGCGGATCGCGGTGCCGGCGGGGATGTCCAGGCGCAGGCCCCTGGCGGCATCGCGGTCGAACTGGAGGGCCCCGTTGGCCTCATGGAAATGGAAGTGGGAGCCCACCTGGACGGGCCGGTCGCCCCGGTTGGCCACCTGCAGGGTGGTGGTGGGGCGACCGGCGTTGAGTTCGATGGTGCCGGGCTCGGGCAGCAGTTCGCCGGGGATCAGGGGGGGCATGGCAGCACGGGGCTCGCTGGAGCCTTCGCGACCCCATCCCTGAACTCTCGCATCATCGGGACGGAAGGGCCAGCGGATGGGGCCTGCGCCCCTTGACAAAGCTGAAGTTTTCCTGAAAGATTGGTGTAAAGGCTTCCGAGCTTGGAAGTTTTTCCCCCTGTCTTGCGTCGCTAGGGCCCATTTGGCTTCCGCTCTGGGGGTCTCTGGAGAATCCCTTCCGTCGCTGGAGCAACGACCTGCAATTCCATGCTGCACAACAGCGGCGTCTTTGATGAATCCAGGTTTCCAGGGACACCTCTGGACCCATCATTTGGTTTCGTTAGATCCCTTTTTGGCTTTTCCAAGCCCGTGGACGGGACTTCCGTCTGAGTGTTGGAATTTGCGATTAGTTTTTCATTTAATCCCCATGGCATTCTCCGAAGTGCAGGCCCTGAGGATCCGCCAGGGCCTTGCGGGTCTGTGGCTCGTGATCATCCTCTCCCTCTTTCGCGATCCGCTGACCCCGGCCCTCACCGGTCCCGATTCCCCTTTTCCAGCCCTGGCCGTTGGGCCCAAGGATTGCGTTGTGGTGCAGGACCATTGCATCCATGAGGTGAGCTACGCCCTGGGGGCACCGATCTACTGGGGCCTGCTGCTGCCGGTGTTGATCGCCGTGCTTTTTTTGTTCGGCCATGAATTCTGGCGGCGGGTCTGCCCGCTCTCCTTCTTCTCCCAGATCGCGCGCAATCTGGATTGGGTGCGCCGTCGCCCAGCTGTGGCAAAAGATGGCAAGGCAGCCGCGGCGGCTAAGCCAGCCAAAATGCGGCCGGACTCGTTTGTGGCCAAGAATCATTTTTATCTTCAGTTCGGTCTTTTTTATCTGGCTGTTTGCGCGAGGATTTTATTTGTCAATTCCAGTAGGATCACCCTGGCCTGCTTCTTGTTGGCCTTTATTCTGGCTTCGGTCATCGTGGGTTTTCTCTATGATGGCAAGACATGGTGTCAATATTTCTGTCCGGTGGCCCCAGTGGAGGAGTTTTATACTGGTCCTAGGGGGTTATTTGCGGGCAAGGCCCATCTCCGCTCTAATTCCAAGCTGAAGGTTACCCAGTCGATGTGTCGGACGTTGCCGTCCGATGATGGTTTGGAGAAAAGTAATTGCGTGGCCTGTAAATCTAATTGCATCGACATTGATGCCGAAAAGAAATACTGGCTGGAGTTGATGGAGCCCCGCAAGCAGCAGCTCGCTTACGGCTATGCGGGCCTCGTCATTGGCTACTTTGCTTACTATTTCTTTTATTCGGGTAATTGGTGGTACTACTTTTCTGGGCTGTGGAGCCATGAGGTCGATCAAAATGCCAATCTTCTGAAGTCTGGATTGTATTTAGCCGGCCATTCCCTGCCCATTCCCAAGTTATTGGCTGTCCCCTTGGTGATTGGACTGAGCGTTGTCATTGTGTACTTGTTGGGAGTGCGGATTGAGTCCGCCCTTGTTGAGCGCTTGCAACGCAGCCCATCCCCCCTGTCCCCGGAAACCGTGCGCCATCGTTGCCTGACCGTTGTCACCGTGGCAATTTTCAATCTCTTTTTCGTCTTTGGTGGCCATAACTTCCTCTACATGCTTCCCCATTTTTTCCATGTTTATGTTCCGGCCATCCTTTGCGGTCTGAGTGGCCTCTGGCTCTATCGCACCTGGAAGCGCACCCCCGCGGATTATTCCCAGGAGGTGGTGGCCGATAAGCGCTCCCAGCGCAGGGTTCCTACGGGGCAAGACCTGAATCGGGTGCCGGTGTCCCCCCGCACCCTTTACGGCCCCCCCACCACGTCCCAGGCCTGATCGGGGAACGGCAGCCCTGCGGCCCCGATCTCAGCGAATCGGGTCGTGCAGGGTCACCAGCTTGGTGCCGTCGGGGAATACGGCCTCGATCTGCACCTCGCCCACCAGCTCCGGCACCCCCTCCATCACCTGCTCCCGGGCCAGCCAGGTGGTGCCCTCCGTCATCAGTTCGGCCACGCTGCGGCCGTCGCGGGCCCCCTCCAGTACCAGGAAACTGAGCCAGGCCACCGCCTCGGGGTGGTTCAGGCGCAAGCCTCGGTTCAGCCGTCGTTCGGCCAGTAGGGCGGCGGTGACGATCAGGAGTTTGTCCTTCTCCTGGGGGGTGAGATGCATGACGGAAGCGTGGCCGTCCC
>CAIOCZ010000062.1 GCA_903856805.1 uncultured cyanobacterium
CAGGCGACCGCTCTCCAGCTGGCCACTGCCGATGGCCAACAGCAACAGCAGGCTGAGGGACGCGATCCCTTCCAACAGAGGGAAGAGGGTGCTGCGGGTGCGTGCAAGGCCAAGGGCGGCGTCGCGGTAGATGGTGTTGCGGCGACCGAAGGCCTCCTGTTCGGTGGCTTCCTGGGCGTAGATCTTGATGGCGCCGATCCCGGAGAGGTCTTCCTGGATCAGGTCGCTGAGGGAGGCCAGGGTTTCCTGCTGGCGTCGCTGCTGACGCATCATGCGGCCCCCAAACAGCCGCACGGTCATCAGCATCAGCGGATAGAGCCCCACCGCCGCCAGGCTGAGCCAGCCGTCGATCGCCAGCATCGCGGGCAGGGTGAGGGCGTAGGCGAGCAGGGTGTTGGTGAGGCTGAGCACGGCGAAGCCCAACAGCCGGCGCACGTTTTCGACATCACTGGTGGCGCGGCTGATCACTTCGCCACTGCCGGTGGTTTGAACCCAACCGGGCTCCTGGGTGAGCAGATGGTCGAAAATCCGCTGCTTGAGGCTGGCCTCCACTTGGCGCCCCACCCCAAACACCAACATCCGCGACCAGAGCCGCACGGCCCCCATCACGGTGGCCAGGGCCATGATCAGCGCCGCTTCGCCGAGCACATCCCGCAGGGCAAACCCGTCCTGGAGGTCGTCCACCACCCGGCGCACCAGCAGGGGGATGGACACACTCAGCAGATTGACGACCACCAGGGACGCCATTCCCACCAGCACGGTCTGACGATGGGGGCGCAGATAACGTCGGATCAGATCGAGCCGAAGCGCGCTCATGGCAGCCGGGTTCGCAAGGGACGCCTAACCTAGGCAGGGGTCCTGGCTGCCCTCCTGCCGTCAGGCTTGTCGGCGTGCCAGTCCTCTCCACCCCGCCCTTTGATGGATCAGAGCCATCCGCTTCACGCCACGGATCGCGATTGCCTGGATCGCCTGCTCGCCGTGGCTTCTCCGGCGCCCGAACACCTTGTGGATGCTGCGCGGCTGCTGATGCGCTACCAGGGATTCCCGGGTGCCACGGATCTCCAGGACGACCTCCAGCGGGTCTTGAGGTTGTGGGGGATGGATCGGGAGGCCTTGCACCGCCAGACCCGTGCCCTGTGGAGCGCCGGGTATCGCCCGGGCACCCGCAGCGCTGAAGCCGTGGGCTCCGGTTTCGACACCGCGGCCGAGGAGAGTCCTTGACCCGTCGCCAGCGGTAAGGGTGCTGTCCAATTAGCCAGATTGCCCCTCTTCGGGTGATAGTGGGGGCGTCCCCATCACCCGGCCCGGCGTGCTTTGCACCCGGGCTTTTTTTTGCGTCCCCTAGCCTTCGCAGCCGTCACGATCGCCGCTCCGATGGTTGCCTCCTCCGCTGCGCCGGCCCTGCTGGAAGCTTTGTTGCAGGGCCAGAATCTCAGTGGTGCCCAGGCGGGAGGGCTGATGGAAGCCTGGCTGGAGGGAACGCTGGAGCCGGTGCTGACCGGAGCCCTGTTGGCTGCCCTGCGCACCAAGGCCCCCAACGGGGAGGAACTGGCGGCCATGGCCGCGGTGTTGCGGGCGGCCAGTCCTTTGCCCTGCGTCCGCCCACCCCTCTCCCTGGTGGACACCTGCGGCACTGGGGGGTCGGGAGTGGACAGCTTCAATATCTCCACGGCTGTGGCCTTCACCGCCGCCGCCTGTGGGGCCCATGTGGCCAAACACGGCAACCGCAGTGCCAGTGGTCGGGTCGGTTCCGCCGATGTTCTTGAGTCCCTTGGCGTGCGGCTGCAGGCCCCACCCCAGCAGGTGATTGACGCCCTGGAGCAGGTGGGGCTCACCTTTCTCTTTGCCCCTGGGTGGCATCCGGCCCTGGTGTCCCTGGCTCCCTTGCGGCGCAGCCTTGGCGTGCGCACGGTGTTCAACCTGCTGGGACCCCTCGTCAACCCCCTGCGCCCCGAAGCCCATGTGCTCGGGGTGGCCCGGCCCGCGTTACTGGATCCGATGGCCGAGGCCTTACTGCACCTCGGGCAGCCCCGGGCCATCGTGGTGCACGGCCACGGTGGCTTGGATGAGGCCACCCTTTCGGGACCCAGTGAAGTGCGGGTATTGGAGCAGGGAACCCTGCGCAGCGCCTGGATTGATCCGGCGGAGTTGGGGTTGGTGTCCGCCCCCCTCTCGGCCCTGGAAGGGGGCGATCTGGCGGCCAATCGGCAGATCCTGCAAGCCGTGCTCCAGGGGGAGGGCAGTGCCGCCCAGAGGGATGTGGTGCTGCTCAACACAGCCCTGGTGCTCTGGGCCAGCGGTCTGGCGGATTCAGCGCAGGCGGGACTGGAGCGGGCCCGTCCTGTTCTGGCGGCCGGTCAGGCCTGGGAGCGGCTGCAAGCCCTGGTCGCGGCCCTGGAGGCCCCGGCTGCGGGATGATCCCCACAGCCGCCGCATCGTTCTTGACCCCCGTCCTCTCCAGTGCATCCCCAGCCCTGCTCGTTCTGGCTGATGGCACCGTGCTGCGGGGTCAGGCCTTTGGCGCCAGGGGCACCACCATCGGGGAGGTGGTGTTCAACACCGGCATGACCGGCTATCAGGAAGTGATCACCGATCCCAGCTACGCAGGTCAGCTGGTCACCTTCACCTATCCCGAACTGGGCAACACCGGCGTCAACGCCCAGGATCAGGAGGCGGATCGACCCCATGCCCGCGGGGTGATTGCCCGCCAGCTGGCCCCCTTGGCCAGCAATTGGCGCTCCGAGGAGCCCCTCGACCCGTGGCTCACCCGCCACGGCGTGATCGGCATCCAGGGGGTGGATACCCGTGCCTTAGTGCGGCATCTACGGGAGAGGGGAGCGATGAATGGGGCCATCAGCAGTGATGGCACCAGCCCCGCGGCCCTGCTGGAGCAGGTGCGCTCCGCGCCGGAGATGGGGGGCCAGAACCTGGCCGCGACGGTCAGCACCCCTTCCCCCTATGTCTGGCACCAGCCCTGCGCTGCCACGTTTGATGTCCGACGGCAGGAGCGCCCGGACCGTCCTTACAAGGTGGTGGCGGTGGATTACGGCATCAAACGGGCCATCTTGGAGCGCTTGGTGGCCCATGGCTGCGAAGTGCAGGTGGTGCCGGCCGATAGCACCTTGGAGGAGGTCATGGCGCACCAGCCCGAAGGGGTATTCCTCTCGAATGGCCCCGGAGATCCGGCGGCTGTGCACGTGGGCATTGGCTTGGCCAAGCAAATGTTGGAGCAGGACAATTTGCCGGTGTTCGGCATCTGCCTGGGCCACCAAATCCTGGGGCTGGCCCTGGGGGGGCGCACCTACAAGCTGGGCTATGGCCATCGGGGGCTTAACCATCCCTGTGGATCCCCGGGCAGCGTGGAGATCACCAGCCAGAACCATGGCTTTGCCCTCGATCCAGACTCCCTGTCGCCGGAGCGCGTCACGATTACGCATCTCAATCTCAACGACCGCACCGTGGCGGCCCTGGCGGTGCGGGATCAACCCGTTTTCGGTGTCCAGTACCACCCCGAGGCCAGCCCCGGTCCCCACGATGCCGACCATCATTTCGCCCGCTTCGTGGCACTGATGGCCCAACGGCGCTGAGGGTTCCAGCCGTTCTGTGATCCCTCAACCACGGAGGCGGTCAACGGTCGCATTGCTCCCTACACTCCAGCGCAAACGCATTTCCAGGGGCTCGAGCAATCACCGACCTTCAGCGACTGACCGTCTCTCTGCGCGGGGGCTGTGAACGGCAGGAGCAATGCCTGCTGTTCAGTTTCACCGGCCAACTTGACGCCTACTCCGACAAGCAGTTCAGCGAATTCATCCTGGAGAAGCAGGGAGAGGCCAGCCTGCCGGTGGTGATCGACCTGAGCCGGATCGACTTCATCGATTCCTCAGGTCTCGGTGCCCTCGTGCAGCTGGCCAAGCATTGTCAGGATCGCGCGGCCAAGTTTTTTGTGGTGGGCAATGCTCGGGTGGTGCAAACGGTGAAGTTAGTGCGATTGGAAGATTTCCTGCATCTTCAACCCGACCTCGACACCGCCCTGAATCGGCTTGCCGTCGCCTGATCCCGCCGCCGCTGGCTGGCTGGAAGGACTCTCACCCCATCCTCCCAGCGCCGAACTGGGACCGTTGCAACTGGCCTGGTTGGGGGATGCGGTGTGGGAACTCCATCAGCGCCTTCTCCGTTGTCGCCGTCCCGGGCGCTCCGCCGACCTGCACGCCGCCGTGGTGGGAGCGGTGAAGGCGGAAGCCCAGGCCAGGGCGTTGCAGTGGCTCGAGCCTCGGCTCAGCGATGAGGAGCGGGAACTGGTGCGACGGGGGCGGAACCGGGCCGGCCGGGGACCCCGCCGGGGGGATCCCGGCCTTTACGGACAGGCCACGGGATTTGAGACGATGCTGGGATGGCTCTTTCTGCAGAATCCGAAGCGGCTGGCCGAGCTGCTGGATCTTCTCGAGAAATACCAGTCCGTCCCCTAGCCCCTGTGACCATGAGCCGCTCCCCAGACCGTCGTTCCGATCGCCGCCCCGAGGGCAGGCCTGAACGGGGCTCAAGGCCCCGCCCCGGCGCCTCCCGCGGCCCGGCCCGGGGCGGCCCCCGACCCGGCCGGTTTCGCCGGGAGGAGGACGGTTCGTCCCCACGGGACAGCGGCGATCGTTCCACCTCTGACCGGCCCGCCGGCGACCGCTTTGGAGGGGATCGTCTGAGAGGGGATCGTTTTGGTGGCGGGCGTCCTGATGGCGAGCGCCCCGCTGGCGGCCGCTTCGGCGCAGATCGCGGCGCCGGCGATCGCTTTCCTGGCACCCGTCCTGGTGGGGATCGTCCGTTTGCAGACCGGAACGGCGGTCCCCGCCGCCTGGATCGCCCGGGGGAGCGCCGCGCCTTCGGTCGGGGTGGCTATGGCCGTGACCGTCCCGGTGGCTCCCCTAGCCGCGTGGTGCCTGGCCCGGCCGGAGCCGGCGCTGCCGGATCCGACCGGCCGCGGCCCGGGCGCTTCGGAACCGGTCGCCCGGGGCTCGATCGGTCCGGTCCCGACCGGCCTGGCCTGGATCGGCCTGAGTCCCGCTCGGGAGAGTTCCGCTCCTTTGAGCGGCGACCCTCCGATCGCTTCAGCCGGGACCGCAACGCCGGCGATCGTCGTCCCTCGTCCCGCCCACCGGCCGGATCCCGGTTTCGGGATGGCGATCGATCTCAGCGGCCGTCTTTCCCGCGGCCGTCCTTCCCGCGCCCCCCTGCTGGCGTCGATTCCCGGCTACCCCGCACGGCGGGTGAGGCAGGCAGCCTTCCTGCCCCCGAGGGGGATCATTTCGCTGCGGCGGCCCCTGCCGAATTGATCTGGGGGCGCCATGCCTGTCAGGCGTCCCTGGAAAGCGGTCGCCCGATCCATCGGATCTGGTGCACCGCCGAAATGCGCTTCAGCCCCAGGTTCCTGCAGCTGCTGCGGGAGGCCAAGGGCTCCGGAGTGCTGGTGGAGGAGGTCACCTGGGCCCGTTTGGGACAGATCAGCGGTGGGGCTGTTCACCAGGGAATCGTTCTGCAACCGGCCGCTGCCGAGACCCTGGATCTGCCGACCCTGGTGGACGGCTGCCGCGGCCTAGGGGAGGCGCCCCTGTTGATGGCTGTGGACGGGTTGACCGATCCCCAGAACCTGGGGGCGATCGTGCGCAGTGCCGAGGCCCTGGGAGCCCATGGCCTGGTGTTGCCCCAGCGCCGCAACGCCGGCCTGACCGGTTCGGTGGCCAAGGTGGCCGCCGGCGCCCTGGAACACCTGCCCGTGGCCCGGGTGGTGAACCTCAACCGTGCCCTCGACAGCCTCAAGCAGGAGGGGTATCGGGTGATTGGTTTGGCCGGTGAAGGCAACCTCAGCCTGGAGGAAGCGGACCTGGACGGTCCTCTGGTGGTGGTGACCGGTTCGGAAGGGGAAGGACTGTCGATGCTCACCCGTCGCACCTGTGACCAGTTGGTGCGGATTCCCCTACGCGGTGCGACCCCGAGTCTCAACGCCTCCGTGGCGACGGCCCTGCTGCTCTATGAGGTGGCTCGACGGGGCTGGATGAAGGGCCTGCGGGGCAATGCCCCCGCCCCCAGGTTGGTGCGACCCTCCCTGCCCAGCACCCCCGTGCGCGCCACCCAGGATTCGCTGCCCATGGACGACAAGCTTCCGGCTGTGGCAGAGGTTCAGGCCGAAGCCTCTGCCTTTGAGGTGGACGACGAGGTGGACGAGGCGGTGCCAGAGCCGCTGGCAGAGCTTGAGGACAGCGACCCCGCACCGATGGCCAACGGTGCGACTCCCTCTCCGTCGGACCTGGCGCTGGAGGGACTTGAACCAAGGGAGGCGGAGGTTCCCGCCTCCACCTTCGAGGCCGATATCCGCCTCTGACCCCCTGACCAGGCAGGGGTGCCGATCGATGTTCAGAATGGGGCATCTCCACCCGGCCCCCATGAATCCCCTGCTCTGGCCCGTGCGCAATGTTGCCAATGGGTTGGGCCTGGCGTGGTGGGCGCGGGTCGAGACCCGTTCTCCGGATGCCATCTACTGGTTTGGCCCCTTTGTGCGTCGAACCACCTTGGAGGCGGCCCTGCCGGCCTTCCTCGAGGATCTGCGCTCCGAATCCCCGGCCTCCCTCGAACACCAGCTGCTCAAGACCCGCCGGAGCGAACCGTTCACGGAATTCGCCGACCCCGCCACCGCCGCCCCGGCGACCTGAGCTGGGCCAGCTGATAGCGTCCATCCCAGCTGTCTTCCGGGTGGATGGGGATTGCCCTTTGGCGTGAGCAATTGCAACGGGGCGAGGTCTCGGCCCGGGAGCTCACCGATCACCATCTGGCCCGGATCGAAGCCGTGGATCCCAGCGTCCACGCCTTTCTGGAGGTGACCAGCGCACGGGCCCGAGCCGATGCTGACCGCATCGATGCCGCCCGGGCCGCTGGGGACCCCCTGCCTCCCCTGGCGGGGGTTCCGCTGGCGATCAAGGACAACCTCTGCACCAAGGGCGTCCGCACCACCTGCTCTAGCCGGATGTTGGAGGGGTTTGTGCCGCCCTATGAGTCCACCGTCACCGATCGGCTCTGGCGGGCCGGGGCCGTGTTGCTGGGCAAGACCAATCTCGATGAGTTCGCCATGGGCAGCTCCACCGAGACCTCGGCCTTCGGCCCCAGTCGCAATCCCTGGGATCTGGAACGGGTGCCTGGGGGGAGCTCCGGGGGCAGTGCAGCCGCCGTCGCTGCGGGCGAATGCGTGGCCTCCCTGGGCTCCGATACCGGGGGCTCTATTCGCCAACCGGCCGCCTTTTGTGGCGTGGTCGGGCTCAAGCCCACCTACGGCCGGGTGAGTCGCTGGGGGCTGGTGGCCTTCGCCAGTTCCCTCGACCAGGTGGGACCCTTCACCACCAGCGTGGCCGATGCGGCCGAACTGCTGCAGGTCATGGCCGGGGAGGATCCCCGGGATGCCACCTGCCTGAAGGCCCCGGTGCCGGATTACGCCGCCGCCCTTCAGCAACCCTTGGAGGGGGTTCGGGTGGGACTGATCCGTGAATGCTTTGACCAGCCCGGCCTGGATCCCCAGGTCAAGGCGTCGGTGCTGGCGGCCGCCGAGCAGTTACGGATCCTCGGTTGCGATTTGGTGGAGGTGAGCTGTCCTCGCTTCAACGATGGCATCGCCACGTACTACGTGATCGCCCCGTCGGAGGCCTCGGCCAATCTGGCCCGCTACGACGGCGTGAAGTATGGCTATCGAGCCGCGGCTGATCTTTCCGCCGACAGCCTGGCGGTGATGACCGCCCGCAGTCGCGCCGAAGGCTTCGGTGACGAGGTGCAGCGACGGATCTTGATCGGCACCTATGCCCTTTCCGCCGGCTACGTCGACGCCTTCTACCGCAAGGCCCAACAGGTGCGGACCCTGATCCGCCGCGATTTTGATCACGCCTTCACCACGGTGGATGTGCTGCTGTCCCCCACATCCCCGGGCACGGCCTTCCGTTTCGGTGCCCATACGGAAGATCCGTTGGCCATGTACCTGGCCGATCTGCTCACGATCCCGGCCAATCTGGCTGGACTCCCCGCGATCAGCCTGCCCTGTGGCTTCGATGACCAGGGCTTACCCATCGGCCTGCAGTTGATCGCTGGCGTGCTTGAGGAGCCCAAGCTGCTCCAGGTGGCCCACCACTATGAACAGGCGGCCCAGGTGATGGCCTCGAGGCCCCAGGCGGCCCTGGTGGCCTGACCGGTCCTGCCGCCGTTGGGCCCATGCTGAACCGACCGCCACTAGATCTGGTGTGCCTGAGGCCGCAGCAAGGGGGAGAAGCACTGAATAGGGTGGGCAGGGCCTAGCCTGGCGGCCAGCCGGATCCCCTGAGCTCCCTTGGCCTTCGTTCCCCTCCACAACCACAGCGATTACAGCCTGCTGGACGGCGCCAGCCAGTTGCCGCAGATGGTGGAGCGGGCGGTCGCCTTGGGGATGCCTGCCCTGGCCCTCACCGATCACGGCGTTATGTATGGCGCCATCGAGTTGCTCAAGCTCTGTGGCAAGGCCGGGATCAAGCCGATCATCGGCAACGAGATGTATGTGATCAACGGCTCGATCGATGATCCCCAGCCTAAAAAAGAGCGGCGCTATCACCTGGTGGTTCTGGCCAAGAATGCGATCGGTTACCGCAATCTGGTGAAGCTCACCAGTATTAGCCATCTTCGCGGTATGCGCGGTCGCGGTATCTTCTCCCGCGCCTGTGTCGATAAATCCCTTTTGGCTGAATACAGCGAGGGATTAATGGTGTCCACCGCCTGCCTTGGGGGTGAAATCCCCCAGGCCATCCTGGGGGGACGACCCGAGGTGGCTCGCGAGGTGGCCCGCTGGTATCGGGGGGTTTTTGGCGATGATTTCTATCTTGAAATCCAGGACCATGGTGGTCTGGAGGATCGGGTCGTGAATGTGGAGATGGCCCGCATTGGAGCGGAGCTGGGAATCTCCTTAATTGCCACCAATGATGCCCATTATCTGAGCAGTGGTGATGTGGAAGCCCATGATGCTTTGCTGTGTGTCCTCACCGGCAAGTTGATCAGCGACGAAAAACGTCTTCGCTATACCGGAACGGAGTACATCAAGAATGAGGAGGAGATGCTCGCTCTCTTCCAGGACCATCTCGAACCCGAGCAGATTGCCGCCGCCGTTGCCAACACGGTTGCCGTGGCAGAGAAGGTGGAGGATTACGACATTCTTGGCCGCTATCAGATGCCTTGCTTCCCCATCCCCGAGGGGCAGACATCCGTAAGCTTCCTCACCGCCGAAGCCGACCGTGGGCTTCGGGCTCTCCTGGGCCTGGACACTAATGCCGCCTTGGATCCGGAATACGCCGAACGGCTCAGCTACGAGCTGGGGGTGATTGAGCAGATGGGCTTCCCCACCTATTTTCTGGTGGTGTGGGATTACATCCGCTTTGCCAGGGATCAGGGGATTCCCGTGGGACCCGGGCGTGGATCAGCCGCAGGATCCCTGGTGGCCTACGCCCTCAGGATTACCACCATTGATCCGGTCCGCAATGGCTTGCTCTTCGAGCGCTTCCTTAACCCCGAACGCAAGTCGATGCCAGATATTGATACCGACTTTTGCATCGAACGGCGTGGTGAAGTGATCGACTATGTGACCCGTCGCTACGGCGAATCCAAGGTGGCACAGATCATCACGTTCAACCGTATGACCTCCAAGGCCGTGCTCAAGGATGTGGCCCGTGTTCTTGATATTCCCTATGGCGAAGCCGATCGTCTCGCCAAATTAATCCCCGTGGTGCGTGGCAAACCAGCCAAGCTCAAGGAAATGATCGGCCCCGAATCGCCAGCCCCGGAATTTCGCGAAAAATATGAAGGTGAGCCGAAGGTCAAGCATTGGGTGGACTTGGCCATGCGGATTGAGGGGACCAATAAAACCTTTGGGGTGCATGCCGCTGGAGTTGTGATCGCAGCTGAGCCGTTGGATGAACTTGTGCCCCTGCAACGCAACAACGACGGCCAGGTCATCACCCAGTATTTCATGGAGGATGTGGAATCCATGGGACTCCTGAAAATGGATTTTCTTGGCTTAAAAAATCTAACGATGATTGATAAAACAGTTAATCTTGTGGCTCAAAGTAGTGGCGAGACGATCGATCCTGATGCCCTGCCTTTGGATGATCCAGGAACCTATGACCTGCTGGCCCGCGGTGATCTCGAGGGAATCTTTCAGCTTGAATCCAGTGGCATGCGTCAAATTGTCCGCGACCTCAAGCCCTCTTCCCTGGAAGACATTTCTTCGATCCTTGCGCTCTATCGCCCTGGGCCCCTGGATGCAGGACTGATTCCAAAATTCATTAATCGTAAGCATGGCCGGGAAGTTATTGACTTTGCCCATGGCAAGTTAAAGCCAATCCTGACGGAGACCTATGGAATTATGGTTTACCAGGAGCAGATCATGAAGATCGCCCAAGACCTGGCTGGCTATTCCCTTGGGGAAGCTGATTTGTTGCGGCGCGCCATGGGTAAAAAGAAAAAATCAGAGATGGAGAAACATCAAGGACTCTTTGTTCAAGGTGCCACCGAGCGCGGTGTTGATGCCGCTGTCGCGACAGCCCTGTTTGAGCAAATGGTTCTTTTCGCTGAATACTGTTTTAACAAGAGTCACTCCACGGCCTATGGCGCCGTCACTTATCAGACCGCCTATCTCAAGGCCCATTATCCCGTGGCCTATATGGCGGCCCTGCTCACGGTGAATGCTGGCCAGACAGACAAGGTCCAGCGCTATATCTCTAACTGCAACTCCATGGGGATCGAGGTTCTTCCTCCGGATGTGAATGCCTCCGGTATCGATTTTACGCCGGTGGGTGACAAGATTCTCTTTGGCCTGTCGGCCGTGAGAAACCTGGGGGACGGGGCGATTCGGATGCTGATCGAGGCCCGTCAGGGAGAGGGACCCTACCGTTCGCTTGCGGATCTTTGTGATCGTCTTCCGGGCCAACAGGTGAATCGACGTGCAATGGAATCCCTGATCCATTGCGGGGCCCTGGATACTCTGGAGCCCGGAGCCAATCGGGCCCAGCTCATGGCTGACCTCGATCTTGTCTTGGAGTGGTCGAGTTCCCGGGCCCGCGATCGGGCCAGCGGCCAGGGCAACCTGTTCGACCTGCTCTCGGGGGGAGGGTCCACCGACGGCCCTGCCCCCGGGCAGCAGGCCTTGGCACCCAAGGCTGCCCCGGTGGCGGATTATGCCCCCACTGAGAAGCTCAAACTTGAAAAGGAGCTCCTTGGCTTTTATCTTTCCGACCATCCTTTGCGTCAGCTGGCGGCCGGGGCCAGGTTGCTGTCACCGATCAGTTTGGCCACCCTGGAGGAGCAGGCCGATAAGTCCAAGGTGAGTGTGGTGGTGATGGTGCCGGAGCTGCGCCAAGTCAACACCCGCAAGGGCGATCGCATGGCCATCCTGCAACTTGAGGACCTCACGGGGTCGTGCGAGGCCGTGGTTTTTCCTAAAACCTACGCGCGCCTCGCGGATCACCTGATGGTGGATGCTCGGTTGCTCCTCTGGGGATCCGTCGATCGCCGCGATGACCGGGTCCAACTCATCGTCGATGACTGTCGCAGCATCGAAGATCTCCAACTGGTGCTGGTGGAACTGGACGCTGATCAGGCCGGGGACATTGCGATTCAGCATCGGCTGCGCGAATGTCTTACTCGCCATCGGCCGGCCCTTGAGGAGGTCGGAGTACGGGTGCCGGTGGTGGCGCTGGTCAAACAGGCCGACCAGAGCCGTTATGTGCGGCTGGGCAGCCAGTTTTGCGTTGCTGATGCCCCAGCCACGGTCCAAACCCTCGCCTCGGCCGATTTTCGAGCCTGCTTGCGCTCTCCCCTTGCCCCTTGAAGGCAGCCCTAGATTCTGGGACCGAACCGATCAGCCAGGCGGATTTTGGCCAGCCTGGCCCATAGCTCGAACCGATTGCCGCACCCGGCTGATGTTCAGCCCGATCTGTTCCATCCCCAACAGGCTGCCGGCGGTCTCCTCCCAGCTGGCGGAAAGTACCCCGTAGCTCAGGCCCACCACCCCCAACAGGAAGCAGCCACCGGAGGCCACCAGGGTGGCGCCGGTGGGGATGTCCGCAATCCCGCGACTGATCAGCAGATAGCTGACCACGAATACGGTCATTCCCATCGCGGTCGGCACCCCCGTTGCCAGGGCAATGCGGCGCATCATCCTGTTGGCTACAGCATCGGGAATGGCTTTCTGGGAACTGCGCGAGTTGCCGCTGCGCGACTTTCCCCTAAGCGGTTTTCCACTGAGCGGTTTTTCCTTGGCGGGCCCGGAGCTTGGCTGGTTGGTCTTGGCACCGATGCCCTGACCGCCGGACGGAGGCATGGATCTGGAATCCTGCTTGCGGGCCATGGTGGAACCTCAGCCGCGGATGCCCAGCTTCTCGATCAAGGCGGCATAGCGCTGTTCGCTCTCAGCCCGGAGATAGGCGAGCAGCCGTTTGCGGCGACCGATCATCTTCAGCAATCCCTGGCGAGAGGAGAAATCGTGAATATTTTTCTGCAGGTGTCCGCTGAGCTGGTTGATGCGCTCGCTCAGCATCGCCACCTGAACCTCCACCGAACCGGTATCGGTGCCGTGGGTTTGGTGGGAGTTGATCAGCTCCTGCTTCTTCGTGGTGGTGAGCGGCATGGACGGCCCCGGGCCCAACGTTGCAAACAACCATCTTAACTCTCGGGGAGACCATCTTTCGTGGAGGCGTTTAAGCGGCTGGGCGTGACAGCCAGCGCAGGGCGGCCCGGATCCAGGCCTCCGCCCCCTCCTGTTCCTGCAGCTCCATGGAGGCCACCGCCCTCAGGGCCCGCTGGATTTCCAGGGGTTCATAGCCCAGGGCCGCCAGGGTGATCTGGACATCGTCGCCGGCGGGCATGGCGCCACCGCCGAGGCCATCCAGCTCCGTTGCGTCGTCCACGATCCCGAGGAAGCGTTCCTGCAGGCGACGGCGCAGATCCACCGCCAACCGTTCGGCGGTGCGTTTGCCCACCCCCGGTGCCTGGGTGAGTTGGCGCAGGTCCCCCTGCACAATCGCTCGCACCAGCGCGCCACAGTCCATGGTTCCCAGAAGCCCAAGGGCCATCTGGGGACCGACGCCACTCACGGCCACCAACTCCCGAAACAGGTCCCGTTCCTGGCGATCCGCGAATCCGTAGAGCGTCCAGCCGTCGTCCCGAATGGTCTGATGCACATGCAGGGTGAGCTGTGCCCCTGACTGCGGCAGCTGACGCCAGTGTCGTTCGCTGAGTTGCACCTCATAACCCACCCCCTGGCAGCGCACCAGCGCTCCGCAACGGTGGCCCCGCTGCCAGGGTTCCGCCAGTTCACCCTGCAGCCAGCCGATCATGGGAATCCGTGCGTCACGCCCCATGCTGCCCGCCCTGCCAAGCCCCCCGTTGCTCCGCCAGGCCTTGGCGTCGCTGTTGCTGGCGCTGGTCCTGCTGCTGCCCCTGGGGGGCTGCGGCGGAGCGGGGCAGCCGCCCCAGGCGGTGCTGCTCGATGCCCTGGCCCTCCAGATCCAACTCACCCAGGGGGCGATCGCCCAAGCCCTCGACCTGGAGGCCCAGGGCTTGCCCCAGGTGAGTCGGGTGCGGGTGGAGCACCAGCAACGGCTGTCGATCGGCAGCGCCGCCGGAGTGCGCCTCACTGGGCACTTCGATTGGCGCCTCCCCGGGGACCCGATCCGGGTGGACAGCCCCTTCGAGCTGTACCTGCAGCGGGGCGAGCGGGGTCAGAGTTGGCGCCTGGCCCGTCCCAGCGGCGTCGAATCCGACCAGCAACGCTGGATTTCCGATCCGTTGCCATTGCCGGGTGAACGCAACGGGCGGGGCTGACCCCACCCCTCCCTTCAACCCCCACCCGTTCAGCGCCCCACCAGGGCCGCCGCCAGGATCAGCAGCGCCCCCAGGCTGGTCCAGCCATTCACCGTTTCGCCGAACAGCCACCAGCCCCAGAGTGCGGCAAAGGCCACCTGCATGTAGCTGATCGTGGTGGCCCGGGCGGCCGGAAGCTGGGTGAGGCCGAGGGTGACGCCCAACTGTCCGAGTTGGGTGAACATCCCCACCCCCAGGAGCCAGATCCAGTCCTGGGGGGCGGGCCACACCGGCTGCAGCAGCACCAGGGGCAGGCTGAACGGCACGGACACCAAGGGGAAATAAAAGACGATCACCAGGGGATGTTCGCTGCGGCCCAGGTCGCGCACGCTCACGTACGCCAAGGCCGTGAGCAGGGCGCCGGCCAGGGCCGCCAGGGTTCCCTCCAGCGGTAGGGGGCTGGCCCCTGGAAACAGCTGCAGCCCCAGCCCCAGCCCCCCTGCCGGCTGGCACACCAACAGCACCCCCAGCCAGCCCAAGGCCAGGCCCAGCAGGCTGCGCCGTCGCAGCCGCTCCCCGAGCCAGGGCCAGGCCAACAGGGCCGTGATGCTGGGGTAGAGGTATTGCAGCACCGTGGACGAGGCCAGGGGCAACCGCGTGATCGCCAGGTAGACACACAGCAAGGCCAGGCTGCCCACCAGACCCCGGATCACCAGCAGTCCCCGGCGCTGGCCCCAGGGGAACACCCCCGCCTGGCGCAACAGCAGCCAGCTCAGGACCACACTCACCAGGGCCCGTGCCAGCACCAGCTCCGCCACCGGGAGCCGCCCCCCCAGTTGTTTCACGCACACGGCCATCAGGCTGAAGCTGAAGGCGCTGCCCATCATTCCCAGGACGGCGCTCCGGTCCTGGCCCCATCCCTGGCGTGATACCCCAGAATGGGGCCTCTCAGGACCCAAGGGCTGGTGTCTGTCGCTCATGGCCGGGCTCCGGTCGTGGCGGCGGCTCCAGGCCTGCCGGACCTGCCCTGGAGCCCGTCGTGTCCCTGCCCCGACTTCACCCCCGCACGATCGAGGCCGTCAAGGAGCGGGCCGACATCGTCGACGTGGTCGGTGAGCACGTGGTGCTCAAGAAAAAAGGGCGGGAATTTGTCGGCATCTGCCCGTTCCACGACGACACCTCCCCGTCGATGACGGTGTCGCCGGCGAAGCAGTTCTACTACTGCTTCTCCTGTGGTGCCGGCGGCAACGCCATCAAATTCCTGATGGAGCTGCAGCGCAGCAGCTTCGCCGATGTGGTGATGGAGCTGGCCCGGCGCTACCAGTTGCCGGTGGAAACGGTGGAGGGCCCCCAGCAGGAGCGGCTGCGCCAGCAACTCTCCCGCCGTGAGGCCCTCCATCGCGTGCTGGCCCTGGCGGCGGGGTGGTTCCAGGGGCAGTTGCGCGCCCCTGAGGGGCAGCCGGCCCTGGCCTATCTCCGCCAGTCCCGCGGCCTCAGTGAGGCCACTCTGGAGGCGTTCCAGCTGGGCTACGCCCCGGAACGTTGGGACGGCCTGCTGGGCCATTTGGGGCAGGTGGAAGGGCTGGGGCCGGAGTTGCTGGAGGCCGCCGGCCTGGTGGTGGCGCGTAAGGGTGGCGATGGGTTCTACGACCGTTTCCGCCATCGGGTGATGGTGCCGATCCGGGATCGTCAGGGTCGGGTGATCGGCTTCGGTGGTCGCAGCCTCGATGGCACCGAGCCCAAATACCTCAACTCCCCGGAGACGGAGGTGTTTGAGAAGGGCAAGCATCTCTTCGGTCTGGATCGGGCCGCCGATCCGATCCGAC
This sequence comes from uncultured cyanobacterium, assembly GCA_903856805.1. GTDB lineage: Bacteria > Cyanobacteriota > Cyanobacteriia > PCC-6307 > Cyanobiaceae > Cyanobium. Next base: position 15,669 of record CAIOCZ010000062.1, read on the forward strand.
GGGCGGATCGGGCGGTGGTGGTGGAGGGCTACTTCGATGTGATCGCCCTCCATGCGGCCGGCATCGGCAATGCGGTGGCGGCCCTGGGCACCGCCCTCAGCAGTCAGCAGATCACCCAGCTCTGCCGCTGTTGCGACAGCAAGCGGTTGATCCTCAACTTCGACAGCGATGGGGCTGGCGTGCGGGCCGCCCAGCGGGCGATCGGCGCCGTGGAACAACTGGCGCTCCAGGGCCAGCTGGAGTTGCGGGTGCTCCAGTTGCCCGCCGGCAAGGATCCCGATGAGTTCCTCAAGGTCCATGGCGCCGGTGACTACCGCGCCCTGCTCGATGGCGCGCCGCTCTGGCTGGATTGGCAGATCGAACAGGTGCTCGCCGGCCGCGACCTCGCCCAGGCCGATCAGTTTCAGCAGGTGGTGGCGGCCCTGGTGGCCCTGCTGGGCAAATTGCCCCAGAGCGCCGTGCGCAGCCACTACCTCCAGAAGGTGGCCGAACGGCTTTCCGGTGGCCAGGCCCGGCTGGCCATGCAGCTGGAGGACGACCTGCGCCAACAGGTCAAGGGTCAGCGCTGGCATGGTCGGGCTGCCCGCTGGGAGCAACCCGGCGCCGCCAGCGTCCAGGAACGGGCGGAGGCCAGCCAGTTGATGCTCTATCTCCACCACCCCGCCCAGCGCGGCACAATCCGCCGCGAGCTGCGCCAATGGGAACAGGAAGACTTCAGCTTCCGCCACCATCGCCAGCTTTGGGCGGCGATCAGTGAGCTGGAGGAGGACAACCTGGGGGTGGGCCGGTTGGAAACCATCAATCGGGGTCAGGATCCCGGTGTCGAGTTGGCTGATCTCGACCTGCCTCGCCTGCTGGCGGACCGGTTGTTGGTGGATCAGAGCGCGTTGCTGGATCGGTTGACCCCGCTGCTGCAGCCGACGGAGCTGCAGCAGCTGATCCTGCGTCAGCCCTTGCTGGAGCTACGGGGTTCCCTGGCGCTGCGGGCCAGGGTGGCCACCGAGAAGCGTTGCCGCCATCTGCTGAATGCCTGGAGCAGCCAGCGATTGCAGACCCTGGAGCACTGCATCGCCCGACTGCTGCAGGAGGAGGCCACCCCCGCCGGCGCCCCGGACACCGCCACCGCCGGTGATGCCTTGCTGCGCGCAGCCGGTGCCGACATGGAAGCGCGCATCGAAGCGTTGTTCGCTGAGTTGAACGGCGACGCCCTGCGCTTTCAGCAGGCGTACTACAGCGAGCGCCGCTATCTCAACGAACTCGACCAGCACCGTTGCGCTGCTTTTGAAGAAATCGTGTCCTCTGAGGGCGTGCTCCAACCGGCCGCCTGAGCCCAGTCCAGGGGTTTCTCTACGGTGCCAGCCCTGCTGCTTAAGGTCCAGATAGTGCCGTTCGCCGCATGGCTTCCGATCCGGCCTTTCCGATACCCGCCGACGAGGATCAGCGCCTCCGCGATCTTGAACGGCACGGCATCATCGGCATGGCCAGTGATATTCATTTCGATCGCATTGTTGAGCTGGCCAGTTCTCTGTTCAATGTCCCGATCGCGCTGATTTCACTCGTTACTGACAACCGGCAATTGTTCCTGAGTCGTCATGGCCTTGAAATCAGCGAAACACCGCGTTCCTCGGCTTTCTGCGCCCATGCGATCAATGGCTCAGGGGTCATGGTGGTCCCGAATGCCCTGGTCGATGAGCGTTTCTGCGCCAATCCGCTTGTGGTGGGTGAGCCCCATGTGCGCTTCTACGCCGGTGCCCCCCTGCGTTCCCTCGAGGGCCATAATTTAGGTACGCTCTGTGTGATCGATCGGCAGCCCCGCCAGATCACTGCGGTGCAGACCCATCAACTGCAATTGCTGGCAGATCTGGTGATGCATGAGCTGGAGCTGCGATACCAGGCCAGTCTCTGCCCCGTCACAGGTCTGCCCACGCACCAGGCATTTCTGGTGATCGGTGAACGGGAATTCCGTCGGGCCCGGGCCGATGGCCACCCCCTGTCCCTGTTGGTGTTCGACATTGACAATTTTCGGCAAATCAATAATCGCTGGGGGCATCTGGCCGGTGACCAGGTGCTGCTCGATCTCTGTCGACTTAGTCGTACCTTTCTTCGTGAGCAGGATTATGCCGCCCGCCTTGGGGATGAGGAATTTGGTCTGCTTATGGTGAACATGGGGGCGGAGGAGGCCCTCAACCTGGCCGAGCAGCTGCGCCTGGCTGTGCCCCTCATGCCCGGAGTCCACCGCCATTCGGACGTGGTGCTGAACATCAGTGGTGGCCTTACGGGCCTGGGCCCCTCCGATCCCTCCTTCGCCGCCCTGCTCCAGCGGGCCGATCGGGCCCTGGCCCTGGCCAAGAGCAACGGTCGCAATCAGGTGGCCTGCCTCTGGAACGGACTCTGAGCCGCGGTCTAACCTTCCTGCTCCCATCCATCGGCGCTGCCATGGCCTTTCTGGAGGTGTTCTGGCACGGCGAGGCGATCGGCGATGGGGGAGATCTGGCCGAAGCGCTGGCTTGCTTTGCCACCGTTTGTCCGGAGGATGGGGATTGGGAGGCCGCCTGTGCGGTCCCAGGGGCGGATCCCTACCTGGAGCGGTTCAGCTCCTTTGAGGCCTATCTCGACAACGCCGACCCCCTGGAGCGGATCCCCCTCTCCGCCGCGATGATCGTGGCCGCCCTGGCCCGCGAGGATTGACGGCTCAGGCTCGCACCACCGGGATGTCCTCCAGGCGCGTGGTGGCGGCCCGCGAAAGGCGAGAGCGGCGCATGGCCCACGTGGGCCGCAGGCCGCAGGCTGCCCATTGCACCGTGCCGCTGCCGTAACGGTGGTTGAGGGCATCGATCGTGGCCATCAGGGCTTCCCGACGGCGTTGTTCGGCTTCGGGCAGGGGGGCCAGCAGGTGATGCTGCAGCAGGTCGTTGGGTTGCAGCTCCTGGAGCAGCACGCCGGCTTTCTGCAGCGGCTTGTGGGGCCGGTGCAGCTGTTCGGCCAGGGGCAGGGCCGCCCGCAGCAACACGGCGGTGTCCTGGCTGGGGAGCGGCAGCCGCACCGTGGCCGCATTGGTGTAGAAGCTGGTGCCGTTGAACGGGCTGCTGCGCACAAAGACGGTGATGGTGCCGGCCCGTTGGTCCTGTCGTCGCAGCTTTTCGGCGGCGCGGCTCACATAGGTGGCGATTGCTTCCCGCAGGGCCTCCACGGTGTCCACCGGGGTGCTGAAGCTGCGGCTGACGCAGGTCTCCCGCTTGGCGGCTGGCATGGGCTGCAGGGGGAGGCAGAGCTGGCCCTGCAGCTCCTGTTGCAGCCGTAACCCCACCACGCCACAGCGGCGCCGCAGTTCCCCTGGCGGTAGATCCCGCAATTGGCGCGCATTGGTGACGCCCCGCAGGCGGCACCAGCGGGCCAGCTTGCGGCCGATGCCCCAGACGTCTTCGATGGCGATCGCCTCCAGCCAGGGCTCTGGGTTGGCGATGGCCCCCAGATCAAACACGCCGCCGTGGGCAGGATCCTGTTTGGCGCTGCGATTGGCCAGCTTGGCCAACACCTTGTTGGGGGCGATTCCGACCGCCACCGGCAACCCGAGATGGCGGTGCACCTGACTCCGAAGCTGTTGCCCCCAGGCGTGAAGATCGCCGTTGCGGGCGGGGCGGTGCAGCCGGCCGAACGCCTCATCGATGGAATACACCTCCAGTTCCTCCAGCCAGGGTTCGAGGGTGGCCATGAGCCGTTGGCTCATGTCCGCATAGAGGCCGTAGTTGGAACTGCGGACGATCACGTTCTGGCGTTCCAGGGCCTGTCGCACCTGGAACCAGGGGGCCCCCATCGGGATGCCGAGGGCACGGGCGGCGGCGCTGCGGGCCACGATGCAACCGTCGTTGTTGGACAGCACCACCAGGGGGCGGCCAGCCACGGTGGGATCGAGCACCGCCTCGCAGGAGGCATAGAAGTTGTTGGCGTCGATCAGCACGGTGGCCTGCCGGTGGCCTCGCGCCCCCCACTCCGGTTCGGCGCCGTTCATAGCTGGCGGATCACGTGCCGAGCCACGCCCCAGAGTTCACCGTCCCTGGCGTCCTCCGGCAGGGGCAGGGGCGGATAGGCCGGATGGGCGGCCTCCAGCCACCAGCGCTGGCGGTGGCAGACCAGCCGCTTGAGGGTGAAGCCCTCCGCCAGCCGGGCCACCACGATCTCTCCGGCCCGGGCCTGGTCGCTCCGCTCCACCACCACCAGATCGCCATGGTGGATGCCGGCACCCTGCATGGACTCGCCGTTGACGCGCAGCAGGATCGTGGGCGTGGCTTGGCGGATCAGCAGGGTGTTGAGGTCGACACCCGGCGGCTGGGGGAGGGAGCTGCCGCTGGGCGATGGGGCCGGCGAGCAGGTTGGCGATGGGGTTGGCGAATCGGTGGGCAAATCGGTGGACATGGAGCGCGAGCCCAGGGTCGCCCAGGTTAGTTCATCTGTACTATTTTGTTGAAATGATTGTTTTTCGTCGAAATGTGCGCCCTTCTGCGGGCAAGCTTGTCGATGAAATCTGTTGCAGTCCCCCTGCGCCCTCGATGCGCCTGCTGGTCGTGGAAGACGACACCGATCTCCGCCGCGCCCTGCAGCGTTTGCTGGGTCAGTGGGGCTATGCGGTGGCAACCGTTGCTGACGGAGATGGCGCCCTGGCCCTGACGGCCAGCCATGCCTACGACCTGTTGGTGCTCGATCTGACCCTGCCCGATGTCGACGGACTGGAGGTCTGCCGCCAGCTGCGTCAACGCGATGGTCATCAGCCCCTGATCCTGATGATGACCGCCCGTGATTCCAGCGCCTCCAAGGTGCAGGGACTCGATCGCGGCGCCGATGACTACGTCGTCAAACCGTTTGATCCGGCGGTGTTGCAGGCGCGGATCCGTGCCCTGTTGCGGCGCTCCCAGCGGCCCCTGAACCAGGAGCTGCACTGGGGGGAGTTGCGCCTGGCGCCAGGGCAGACCGCCCTGTGGATCGGGGCGGAGCGGTTGGAGCTCACCCGCAAGGAGGCCCTGCTGCTGGAGACCCTGTTACGGGCCGGTGGGGAGAGCTGCAGCAAGAGCAGCCTGCTGGACGAGAGTTCCACCGGCCGGCGCGAAGTGGGCGAGGAAACGATCAAGGCCCATATGCGCAACCTGCGGCTCAAGCTCACCCGGGCGGGCTGTCCTCCTGATCTGATTGAAACCGTCTACGGCCTTGGCTACCGCCTCAACCCCACCCACACCGGCTGAGTTTCGGCAGCTCAAGCAGCGGCTCGGGCTCCAGGTGATCACTTTTGCTGGGCTGTTGCTGGCGGCGTTTGGCGTGGCGGCTTATAGCGTCATTGCGGAGGAATACCAGCGCGCCCAGCGGCAGGAGGTCAATCACCTTGTGGAGGTGGCCTCCAGCCAACTGCCCTTGCTGGCCCATGAGTTTCATGAGCCGAACAATGAGCGTCGCTTCAACGACGACCGCATGGTGGTGGCGGTTCAGGATCGGGGCGAGCAGCGGGTGCGGTGGTTTGACAGCGCCGGCCAACTGATCGATGAGCAGGGCGGACTGGGACTGCCACCACCCCCGAAGCCGCGGATGACGTCCACCTGGCAGCGCTGGTCCGGTGGCGTCGCCCGCTGGCAACCGGTCCAGACCCTGCCACGTCACGGTGATGGGGTAGCACCGAAACTGGATGGTTACGTCCAGGTTGGCGTATCCAATCGGACCCTTGAGCAGGATCTGCAACACCTACGCAACGGTCTGATGTTGGGAGGTGTGTGTGCCACGTTGGCGGCCCTGCTGGTGGGACGGCAGATGCTGCGGGCGGCAACGGCGCCCCTGCAACGCCAGGTCTGGGCGCTGGAACGGTTCACTGGGGATGCTTCCCATGAGTTACGCCATCCCCTCACCCTGATGCGCACCGTGCTGGCGACCGCGATGGGCGAGCCGACCAGCACCCCCCCCAATCAGAAGTTGATCGTGCAAATCGATGGGATTGCGACGCGGATGGCGGTGTTGCTGGACGATCTGCTGTTGTTGGCACGCCACGAGCAGGGTGTGGGGGAGGGGAGAAGCCAGGGCGCCCGATGGCAGCGTTTTGAACTCAGCGAGTTGCTGGAGGACCTGCTCAATTTTTACGAGGCCCGAGCGGCGGCGCGGCAGGTGACATTGCAGCTGGACACAGCGGAGAAGGCAGAG
>CAIOCZ010000063.1 GCA_903856805.1 uncultured cyanobacterium
TCGAGTTCCACCAGCAGGACGGCCTGGTAGCGGCCCAGGCCGAGGCGTCCGTTGTGGATCGGCAGGGTGAGGTGGTTGCCGAGTAGCAGGGCGATCAGGTGACTGTGGGCATTGCGGGGTTCGTCCGGGGGGATGTTGGTTCGCAGGTGCAGGTCGTTGTGGCGCCAGGGATGCTGCGGCGGCACCAGCTGCAGGAAGAAGGCCTCAAGATCAGCTAGCAATCGTTCCTCGTTTTCATTCACCACCAGCGCCGTGGTGGTGTGCTGCCCCGCCGCCACCAGCAGGCCATCCCTCAGGCCGCTGCGCTCCACCAGCTCCTGCAGCCTCTCGCTCAGGTCGAGGCATTGAAAGGAGGCGCTGGTGGCCACCTGAAGGCGCTCGCTGAGCAGGCAGGCCATGGCGGGCGGTTCATTCCGAAGCGTTGATCCTCGCAGCGGCCTGGCTCGTCCCGCTGGCCCTGGTCCGCAGCCCTGGCCCGCAGCCCTGGAAAGCGACCCGCCAGCCGCCGTTCTGCAGCGATCGTCACCAAGGGGGGGGCGGCCCGTGTCGAAAATGGACGGACACGACCCTGCAGCGGCCGGACCCGCGCCCCCCAGCCCCATGCCTGACGCCGCCTCCGCGCCCGCCGCCCCTCCCCTCCCCTCCGACGTGCTGACCGCCTATCGCGCCGCCGCCGCCGAGCGGGACGCCCTGGGCGTGCCGCCCCTGCCCCTCTCCGCCCCCCAGGCGCAGGCCCTCACGGAGCTGCTGCAGGCCCCGCCCGCCGGCGAAGAGGCCGCCCTGCTGGAGCTGCTCAGCGAACGCATTCCCCCCGGGGTGGATGAGGCGGCCTACGTGAAGGCCACCTGGCTGAGCGCCATCGCCCAGGGCACCGCCTCCAGCCCCCTGGTGAGTGCGATCGAGGCCACCCGGCTGCTGGCCACCATGATCGGCGGCTACAACGTAAGCGCCCTGATCGCCCTGCTCTCCCACAGCGAGGCCACCATCGCCGAGGCCGCCGCCACGGGCCTCAGCCGCACCCTGCTGGTGTACGACGCCTACAACGATGTGCTGGAGCTGGCATCGAGCAACCCCTACGCCCAGCGGGTGATCGACAGCTGGGCCGCCGCCGAGTGGTTCACCGCCAAGCCGGAATTACCCGCCGAGATCACCGTGACGGTGTTCAAGGTGGAGGGCGAAACCAACACCGACGACCTCTCCCCCGCCACCCACGCCACCACCCGGCCCGACATCCCCCTGCACGCCAACGCGATGCTGGAGACCCGCATGCCCGGCGGCCTGGAGTTGATCGCCGAACTGAAAACCAAGGGCCATCCGGTGGCCTACGTGGGCGATGTGGTGGGCACCGGCAGTTCCCGCAAATCGGCGATCAATTCCGTGCTCTGGCACACCGGCACCGACATCCCCCACGTGCCCAACAAACGCAGCGGCGGGGTGATCCTGGGGGGCAAGATCGCTCCGATTTTCTTCAACACCGCCGAGGATTCCGGCGCCCTGCCGATCGAATGCGAGGTCTCCGCCCTCAACTCCGGCGACGTGATCACGATCCGGCCCTACGCCGGCACGATCGAGCGGGCCGCCGGCGAATCGGGCGCCGGGGAGATCGTGGCGCGCTTCGAGCTCAAGCCCAGCACGATCACCGATGAGGTGCGCGCCGGCGGCCGCATTCCCCTGCTGATCGGCCGTTCACTCACCGATCGGGTGCGCGCCCAGCAGGGCCTGCCCCCCTCCGAGCTGTTCATCCGCCCCACCGCCCCGGCCGACACCGGCAAGGGCTACACCCTGGCCCAGAAGATGGTGGGCAAGGCCTGCGGCCTGGCGGGCGTGCGCCCCGGCACCAGCTGCGAACCGCTGATGACCACCGTGGGCTCCCAGGACACCACCGGGCCGATGACCCGCGATGAGATGAAGGAGCTGGCCTGCCTTGGCTTCTCGGCCGATCTGGTGATGCAGAGCTTCTGCCACACCGCCGCCTATCCCAAGCCGGTGGACCTCAAGACCCACGCCGAGCTGCCCGACTTCATCAGCTCCCGCGGTGGCGTGGCCCTGCGCCCCGGCGACGGCATCATCCACAGCTGGCTCAACCGCCTGCTGCTGCCGGACACGGTGGGCACCGGCGGCGACAGCCACACCCGCTTCCCCCTGGGCATCTCCTTCCCCGCCGGCTCCGGCCTGGTGGCCTTCGCCGCCGCCATCGGCGCCATGCCCCTCGACATGCCGGAATCAGTGCTGGTGAGGTTCAGCGGTTCCCTGCAGCCGGGCATCACCCTGCGCGATGTGGTGAATGCGATCCCCTATGTGGCGATCCAGCAGGGTCTGCTCACGGTGGAAAAGGCCGGCAAGAAGAACATCTTCTCCGGCCGGATCATGGAGATCGAAGGGTTGCCGGATCTGAAGCTGGAGCAGGCCTTTGAATTAACGGACGCCACGGCGGAACGCTCCTGCGCCGGCAGCACGATCAAGCTCTCGGTGGACACGGTGAGCGAATACCTGCGCAGCAACGTGGCGTTGATGAACAACATGATCGCCCGGGGCTACAGCGACGCCCGCACCCTGGCGCGGCGGATCAAGGCGATGGAGGCCTGGCTGGCCGCTCCGGTGTTGATGGAGGCCGATGCAAACGCCGACTACGCCGCCGTGATTGAGATCAACCTCGATGAACTCACCGAACCGATCCTGGCCTGCCCCAACGACCCCGACAACGTCAAGCCCCTCAGTGCGGTGGCCGGAGAGCGGGTCGATGAGGTGTTCATCGGCTCCTGCATGACCAACATCGGCCACTACCGGGCCGCCGCCACGGTGCTGGAGGGCCAGGGGCAGAACGCCGCCCGCCTCTGGGTGTGCCCGCCCACCCGCATGGATGAGGAACAACTCAAGGAGGAGGGCTACTACGCCACCTTCGAGGCCGCCGGCAGCCGCATGGAGATGCCGGGCTGCTCCCTCTGCATGGGCAACCAGGCCCGGGTGGAGGACAACACCACCGTGTTCTCCACCAGCACCCGCAACTTCAACAACCGCCTCGGCAATGGCGCCCAGGTGTATCTGGGCAGTGCCGAACTGGCGGCGGTGTGTGCCCAGCTGGGGCGCATCCCCACCCCAGCCGAATACCTGCAGATCGCCGCCGCCAAGATCGATCCCGTCGCCGATGCGCTCTACCGCTACCTCAACTTCGATCAGATCGAGGGCTTCGCCGACAGCGGCCGGGTGGTGAGCAGCGAAGCGGCGGCCAGCGTGCTGGCGGGGGTGTGAGCTGGGGCAGCGATCAGGGCTGATGCTGCTGGCCCCGCTCGCGCAGGTCTTCCCAGAGGTAGGCGGTGCGATGGCCGGCCATCACGGGATTGCCGGCACCGCAGTCAGGTCCGCCGGGATCACTGCCCTGATTGAAGGGCAGGAACTGGGTGCGGGGCCCCTCCAGGCGCGTGGTCATCTGCACCTCGCGGTTGCTCACGGCGAAGTGCACCAGGGCGCCGCTGGGGAAGGAGAGCAGCGGCTCGGGCGCCTGGCCGGCGGGCCTGGGGTCGCAGTCGGTTTTGTACTGCCAGATGGCATCCTCAATCCGCTGGGTGTGGTCGGTCTTGAGCTCCACGGTGGCCACCGGGATGCCGTTCACAAACAACACCAAATGGAGGCAGTTCTGATTGCGGGTGGAGTAGCGCACCTGCCGCACCACCCGCAGGCGGTTGGCGTTGTAGCGGGCCAGGACCCGTGGGTTGAGCCCGAAGGCCGGCTTGAACTCGGCGAGCTTGAGGGCCTTGGGCAAGCCGAGCACCTCCACCCCCTGGCGGAGCAGATCGAGGGTGCCCACCTGATCGAGCTGCCGCCGCACCCGCTCCAACAGCGTGGCGCTGGCCTTGGAGCCGTGGTTTTTTTGCAGCACCTCCCAGGCCTCGGGCTGGGCCTCCTGCACCCAAGCCATTAGATCGGGCGGGTAGAGCGCGAGCTGGCGGTCGTAGAGGTCGGCGCTGCCCTCCTCGTAGATCCAACCGTTGGCGCCGAGGTGTTCGCAGATCTCGCGCTCGAAGGCGACTTCGTGGTGGAGGCTCATGGGCTGAGCGGCTGAGCCAACGGTGGGCTATGGCGGCAGGCTAAACGCAGACATCGCTCCAGGCCTGGGATTGATGCAGCCACGGCATAGCCGGTGCCGAGGGATTGCGGGGCGAGGAGCCTGGGATCTCAGACCCAGTTCTCCAGCATCAGGCCATCCACCCGTTGGAACTCACACAGGTTATTGCTCACCAGTGTCAGGCCCTCGCTGCGGGCATGGGCGGCAATGTGCAGATCGTTCACACCGATCGGCAGGCCCTGGCGCTCCAGGCCAGCGCGGATCTGGCCGTAGTGCACGGATGCCTTGGAGCCATAGGGCAGCACATCCAGGCGACTGCAGAAGTTCTCCACCACAGCCAGGTTCCGCTCAGGGGCAGCACTCTTCTCCACGCCATGCAGTAACTCCGACAGGGTGATGGCCGAGATCGCCAAGTGACCCGCATGGCGATTGAAGCTCTCCAAGAGTGGCCGGGGTCGCTCCTTGATCACGTAGATGCAGATGTTGGTGTCCAGGAGATACCGGAGCATGGCCTGGCTCAGAGGGTATCGCGATCGGCTTGCTCCTGGGAGCCACGCTCTGGGAGGAAATCGTCAGTCACGCGGGGACCATCGAGAAAGAAGCTGTCCCAGCTGCGCCCGAGGGGGGAAATGATCCGCTCCTGCCCGCAGGCGCGCACTTCCACCTCCTTGACGGAGTCGGGCAGCCGGAGATCCGCCGGAATGCGCACCGCCTGACTGCGGTTACTGAGGAACAGCCTTGTGATCGCAACCATTGCCGTTTCAGAAGGATATACAAGTAGTCTATCCCGCCTGGTCGGGGTCAGGTTTCTGCGAGCTCCACGACACACCGCAACCCCGGTGCCCTGGCGAGGCGGGCATCGGCGGTGACCAGGGGCGCATCGAGCTGCTCGGCCAGGGCCACATAGAGAGCGTCATAGGCGGAGAGGTTGGTGCGCAGCTCCCAGGCCCGGGGCCAGAGGGAGCGCGTCTGGTGGCGGCGCGCCGGGCGGATTCGGTGAGCTCCTGCAGGGCGAAGGTGCTCAACGGCAGACCCGCCTAGGCGGCGAGCTTCTCCAACCCTGCGGCCACCTCGTCGGGCACGTGGCGGATGGAGAGGGTGCGCATGGACGGGGGGGCTGCTTGCTCTCTGCTAGCGCTAGTCAGATGGGGGCGTTGTGGCTTGGGGCCCCCGTTTCACCTGGCCCAATCAAGCTGAGCCCTCGGCGATCTTCCCTTCGCGCCAGCTTTTCGCGGTGCGACCCCAGCAGGGCCGTTTTCTATTGTGCTCAGGCACCGTTCTCGCCAGACTCCGGCGGGAACTCACCGCTGATCAGGACGAGGAAGGCCCGCAATCGGGCTCGGTTGATGGCGGAGGGGTCGAGCTGGACTCGGGCGGAAAGCACAGCCGCTGTATGGAGGCGTTCAAGGCGTTCCACCTGGCGCTTTCGGCTTCGAGCTGCGCGATCTCGATCTCGATCAGCCTTGTCTGCCGCTCGATCTCGCGTACGGGTCGCCAGTTCAGCATCGACAACAACTGTCGCCACCGAGGCAAGGATGAAAAGGAGTCCCCATTGCTGCTGGAGCTGGACGCTTGTGCCGGCGATGGAGATGTGGTCACAGGAGGAGAACAGGGCGATCAGGCCGAGGAACAGGCCGCCGATGGCCTGGATGAGGCCGAGCCGATCGAGGCCGGGCCAGGGCCGCTGGGAATCCAACGATTCTGGCGGAGCCGCAGGCTCCTGGCTGACAGGATCCTCGGGATCGGGCATGGGCTTGGAGGTTGCAGCAACGGCGTGGGCGCGAACCGGACAGGCATTGCCCACCCCTGCTCCAGTGCCACCATCGCGGCGGTCTGTCTCAGCTGTGCTGCAGGGAGAGATCGGCCGAGCAAGGCCCGGCCGGTTTCTGTTGTGCTCAGGCACCGTTCTCGCCAGACTCCGGCGGGATCTCACCGCTGATCAGGGCGAGGAAGGCCCGCAATCGGGCTCGGTTGATGGCGGAGGGGTCGAGCTGGACTCGGGCGGAAAGCACAGCCGCTGTATGGAGGCGTTTAAGGCTCTCCACTTGGCGTTCTCGGCTCTCAGCTGCGCGATTTCGATCTCGGTCTGCCTCGTACGCTGCTCGATCAGCCTTGTCTGCCGCTCGATCTCGCGTACGGGTCGCCAGTTCAGCATCGACAACAACTGTCGCCACCGAGGCAAGGATGAAAAGGAGTCCCCATTGCTGCTGGAGCGGGAGGCTGCGGCCGGCGACGACGATGTGGTCATAGGAGGAGAACAGGGCGATCAGGCCGAGGAACAGGCCCCCGATGGCCTGGAGGAGGCCGAGCCGATCGAGGCCGGGCCAGGAACGCTGGGAATCCAACGATTCTGGCGGAGCCGCAGGCTCCTGGCTGACAGGATCCTCGGGATCGGGCATGGGCTTGGAGGCTGCAGCAAAGGCGTGGGCGCGAACCGGCAGACATGGCCCACCCCTGCTCCAGTGCCACCATCCCGGCGGCCTGTCTCAGCCGCTCTTCGATCCAGCCATTGGCAGCGCAGGGCCCGCGCCGCCCCCAGCCAAGGCGTCTAGGCTGTTGCACGAACCGTTGCACGGGCAGCGCTATGGTGATCGGTGTGCGAATGGAGCCCGAGTTGGAGCGCAGGCTCGACCTGTTGGCGCATCAGCTGGGCAAGAGCCGCAGTGCCTGCATCCGCGAGGCCATCAGCCAGTACCTGCTCCACCACGGCGACGACGAGGAAGCCCGCCGCCAATCGCAACTCCTGGCTGAGCTGGAACCCCCGAACTGGAGCGAGCAGGTGCCCGATTGGAGTGACTGGACCGCATGAGGGAGGCTGCGGCGACTCTGAGGGCGGCCCTGCGCCGAGGAACGGTGGTGACCGTCGCCAGCCCTGGGGTGTATTCGGGCAAGCCACGACCAGCGGTGGTGGTGCAGGCCGACCGCTGGCTGCAGGCCCATCCCAGCGTCACGCTCTGTCCGCTCACCAGCACCCTGATCGAGGCCCCGCTGGTGCGGATTGCGGTGGCTCCCTCGCCACGCAATGGCCTGCAGAAACCATCGCAGTTGATGGTGGACAAGCTGTTCAGCGTGCCGATCCAGGCGCTGGGGGCGGTGGTGGGGCAGCTGGAGCCCCAGGTGCTGATCGAGCTGGATCTGACCCTGAGGGGCTGGCTGGACTTGCCCTGATCGGCCCTCAGTCGCGCAGCCAAACCTCCGCATTCACGGTGGGGTGCTGCTCAGGCAGCCACGGCCTCGGGCACCAGGCCCCGCCCATCGATCTGGCCGGTAAAATGACAAAATGACCAACATCAGTCCGCAGGAAATGGCAAGCGATCCAGCCGCCCTGCTGGATCGAGTGGAAGCTGGCGAACGGGTTCTGGTTGTGCGCGGGGGCCGAGCAGTCGCTGAACTGCGACCCATCCCGCAGCCTCAATCTTCCTTACGCCCCTTCGGCCTGGCGGCTGGAGCGTTCAGCGTCCCAGACGACTTTGATACTCCACTTCCTGACAGCCTGCTGCAGGATTTTCAGGTGTGATGAGGCTACTGCTGGATACGCACGTCTTTCTTTGGTACATCACTGCCGACTCCAAGCTGCCCGAATCATTTCAGGTTGCCATTCAGAACGCATCGAATGATGTCTTTCTGATTTCAATCTCTGTCTGGGAAGCGGTGATTAAGCACGGCCTCGGCAAACTCTCCCTCCCTGCTCTACCTTCAACCTATCTTCCGCAACAGCGAACAGCCCATGGAATCGCGGCGCTGCCAGTTGACGAGGGGGCGATGGTTCATTTGACTGAGCTTCCACCCACTCCACCGTGATCCGTTTGATCGCCTGTTGATTGCGCAGGCGATGCAGCATGAACTCACATTGATGACTGTTGATCAACTCTTCTCCGCTTATCCGGTGCAGCTTCTGCAAAATTCTTGAGCAGAGAGCCTGTCTGTCTGGCCTGAGTTCACCACTGGACAGGACGATCTGGATCATCTTGGCGATGCTGCTCATGCAGCCTCGGCCTCGGGAACCAAGCCACGCACATCGATCTGGCCGGTGACGGCGGCGGAGATCAGGGCGGAGCGGCGTTCTTGGAGCAAGTCGGTGGCCTGAGTAGCTGAGTGCTTAAGGTCGTCAATCTCTTTAACTAGCTCGTTCAGGCGCACCAGTATTCCTCTTGCCTCTTCAGCAGGAGGCAGAGGCACTGACAATCCCATTAGGTTTGATGATGATATCGAAGCAAGATTTGTGCTTTGCTTAGATCTGCTTATAAAGTATGAGTTTGCGGCCTTCGAAGTCGTATAGGCATTGAGCCATTCTCCCGCGACGGAGTGCGGTCTCACAGCAAAGACATGATTCTGATGCACGCATGGCTCTATCTCTCCCGACCAAATACAACCCCTGCCGAGCTTGTCGAAGTCTCCGCCCTCGTTCATGAGTACATCACCATCTTTCAGTAGATACCTATCAATGCTTGTGATTGGAACAGATAGCAGGTGAACCTCGTCCAGGTCAAGATACCCATCTTGGACATTTGCAACGCGCAAGTAGGGAACATCCACTGTCTCTATGCCTTCTAGGTCTTTGCCTTTGGCCATGCCAGTTTGAACGGTCGCCAGGTGCTTTAAGGGTGTTACTTCCCAATGCTCCGGCACCTCCCCCAGCCACTCCACCCCCGAATTCTTCATCGGCGCGTGTGGATTCAGCCCCTTGGTCACGGCATGGGAGATAACGGCCTGGCGCTTCTCCTGAAGCAGCTCGATCAGCCGCTGCTGCTCGGCGATCAGGGCGTCGATCTTGGCGGTTTCGTGGTCTAGGAAGGTGGAGATTTTTTGTTGCTCGTTATACGACGGCATGCCAACACAAAAACTCCCAATATCTTTCATCGTAATATGCGGTATGGCAGGATCAGTTTTTGCTTTGTCGACATTTGCGATAAAGTTTGGGCTCGCAATCTGCCACCATAAGAATCTATGAATGCATAGACGAGGCTTTACGCGAGTAACTCGCTGAACCAAAAGGAGAGGCAAGTCATCGGCGAGCACCATCGCCCAGTTCTTGCCAACTTTTGAGCCGTCCATCTGGACAACAATATCGCTGGCTTCGAGCAGATATCTTGCGTCATACTCTTCTGAGTGGGGCCAGTATCTTCCTCTTTCATGCCAGCGGAGGAAGCCTTCTCCGATACTCTCGCCTCGAACCAACGGTATCCCTTCCTCTGGATTACGGGAAAACTTTTCACTACTCCATGCTGGGCCTGTCAAAAGATCTGCAAGGTGGGATACACGTTTGACCTCCCAATGCTCCGGCACCTCCCCCAGCCACTCCACGCCGCTGGGCTTGTAAGAGGGGTAACGGGGAAAGCTCATGAACGTCCACTCCAGTAGCCCGGCTGCCGATGGAGGTGCATGACGGCCAAAATGAGAACCTACGATCTTTGCTCATCAAGAGAATAGATCACGCCATGGGGGAAGCGGTGAACCAGGCAACGGCGAATCTGATGATCCAAAACGGGCCACATGCCTGGGTTGGCCTTGATTCGCTCAGCAGCCGCGACTATCTCAATGGCAAATTGATAGCCAAGTCCTGGCTCGCTGCTTTCAAGAATTTGCATCAGTTCAATCGACGCCAGATCTCAGCAAAAACGTCTTCACCAGTCACAGGCTTGACGACGCCAGTCTGAATGTCCTGCAATCGCCTTGCAGCCAGATCGGCCCACTTCTGATCGACCTCAGACACCGTCTGATTGAGGGAGCGGAGAATGCAATCAGCAACGCGAGCACGTTCCTCGACAGGTAGCGATTGAATCTCCAGGATCAGGTCGTCGGTTTTCATGATGGTTGTTCGTTAGGTATGGTTCCATCCATCTTAGCGGCTCTGCGTTTTTGTTTTTCGTTGATTGCCTTGATCTGGGGCATGTAGGCCGGGTAACGGGGAAAGCTCATGGTTAATTCTTCTCGTCTGGATCAGCGAAAACAGCATCGAGATTGCGGGCGCCATGCAAGACGCGAACGATCCGCAGGCCGTCTTGATCCTGGAGGTCGATAAAGGCGTCAACGAGCACAGCTCACTCGCTCAAGCTGGAATCGGCATGGACCCCCAGGCGGCGGCGCCCTTCGGCCTTGATTGCCTTCGGGTTCCAGGCCTCAGCCTCTCCGCTTGCCAGCCCGTCCTGGATGTCGCGACGCAACTGCTGGAGCTGCAACTCCCTCAGCTGATCCTGCTGCTCCATCAGCCGCAGCGCTTCACGCACCACCCCGCTGGCGGAGACGGGCTCACAGGTCTGCGAACGCCTCCTCGTCCTCAGGCGAAGCCCACTCCTTCATCAGGCTGGCTTCCAGATCCTGCAAGTGGAGGGTTTCCTGCTCCAGCCTCAGGGCGGTTGTTACATCGATGCGTGAAGGGGCGGCGGCTGGATCCGGGCGGAACAGCGGCATGCCATCGGTATCGATGTCCAGCGCGTCAGTCTTCATCGCTCGTCTCCAAGGCGAAGTCGAGCTCGGCACCGCGCATCGTGCGTAGCTCGCCATCGATCGTGACCACAAGGCCCGTGTTGGTGATCCGGGCCAACTCGCGAGCGCGTAAGCCCGATCGCCGCAGGGCCGCTTCCACCCGCTTGAGGTCTGGGTCGGGATGCTGGTTCTGCCAAGGCTGAATCACGAACGGCCTCCCTGTGTGAGCAGCTGCGGTGTGGCGCCTCCATTATCAATCAACTGCCAGGCATCCACGATGGGCTGGTACAGGGTGGTGAAGTTCCTAAGGCCGCTGACGAAGCGCCGGCGGATCACCTCAGTGGGAATCGAATGACCTCCCTGCGCAACACGCTCGGCGACACGGCGAATGGCAGCCTCCTCATGGGAGAGCTTCAGAAAAATCAGCTTGACGCGATAGCCATTAGCCTGCCACTGATGAATTCTCTGCAGATAAGCCTTCCCCGCCAGTGTTGTTTCAAACGCAAAATCCATACCCGCTGCCCCGCAGCGATCAATCTCCTCCAGCATCAGCCGCCCCGCCCGTCGAGCGGCCAGTTCCGGCGCAAACGGCGAGAGGCCGGCAGCGATCAGATCAGCATTGATAAAGGTGGTTATGCCTACTTCAACAGGCAGGTACTCACGGGCAAACGTGGTTTTACCAGCACCATTGGGCCCGGCGATGATGATGATTCGTTTTTCATTGCTGCACCGCTCAGCCACTCAGCCCCCCAATCATTTCCAGAATCCGATCCGTCACCTGCTTGAGTTCAGCATCAATCACCTCCAGCGGCCGGGGTGGGGTGAACACATAGAAATGGCGATTGAAAGGGATCTCGTAGCCCACTTTTGTTTTCTCGTGGTCGATCCAGGCGTCGCTCACGTGGGGTAGCACCTCCCGCTCGAAGTAGGTCTGCACGTCTTCGGAGAGCGGCACGTTTTCGGTGTCGCGCAGGCTGGAATCGGCCTGGGGTTGGCCCTTGGCCTTGCCGCGCTGGCCCAGCACCACATCGCCGGCTTCATCGCGTAGGGGGCGCTCCACGGTGATGGTGCGGTAGCCGAAGTCTTCGGTGCGGAAGATGCGGCTGATCGGTTTGCCGTCGTGCTCGGCTGCTTCGAAGTTGCCAAACAGCCGAGTGATCTCTGCGATGTGTTCGGGGCTCAGCTCCTTGCGCTTGCTGCCCAGGCTCTTGCGCATCTTCTGCCAGAAACTGGAAGCATCAATTAACTGCACCTTGCCCTTGCGTTCGGCCGGTTTGCGGTTGCTGAGGATCCAGATGTAGGTGCTGATGCCCGTGTTGTAGAACATATCGGTGGGCAGGCCGATGATCGCCTCCACCAGATCGTTTTCCAGCACATAACGGCGGATTTCGCTTTCACCCGAGCCGGCGCCGCCAGTGAACAGGGGCGAGCCATTCAGCACAATCCCGAAGCGGCTGCCGCCCTCTAAAGCCGGGCGCATCTTGCTGATCAGGTGCAGCAGAAACAGCAGTGAACCATCGCTCACCCGTGGCAATCCCGGCCCAAAGCGACCGGCATAGCCCAGCTGCTCGGCCTCCTTACGGATCATCTTCTCGATCTTTTTCCAATCCACTCCAAAGGGAGGATTGGAGAGCATGTAATCAAAGAACAGCCCCTCAGGCCATCATTGCTCAGGGTGTTGCCGAAAACGATGTTGCGAATGTCCTGCCCCTTGATCAAAA
>CAIOCZ010000064.1 GCA_903856805.1 uncultured cyanobacterium
CCTCACCCTGGCGCTCTTGCACCGGCAGGGTCTATCGCGGCACCGTTCCCGCCTCTTGGCCACGGCCCTGGTGGTTCCCGTGATTGTCTGTTCGGTGGATCCCACCTTCCACCAGTTCGGGGCTTGGACGGACTGGCTGGTGGCGAGTCTTAGCCTGGGCAGCCTGGGGCTGTGGCTGCGCCGTGAGTGGAACCACCGCCGCAGCGACCACACCCGCGAGCGGGTTCTGCAGAGCGTCTGGGGGCAGATCGACCGCCACGCCCAGGGGGTGCTGGGGGCGTCAGGCTCCCCCAAGCCGCCTCCCAACAACTTTGAGGCGCTCCAGCACTGGCTCTCCAGCCACGCTGCCCACCTGGAGCAGCACCAGGCCATCCAGCCCCTGTTCCAGGGAATGATCCGAGAGCTCCGTCGCCTCCCCCATCTCGATGCCCATGCCGCCGCCCGCGACCTGATCGCCCTGCACCGCTCCCTGGGCCAGCCGGCCCCCCGTCATCGCCAACTGCTCGAGCGGCTGGGCGGGGCTCGCCTCCGTTGATGGCGCCCCACCAGGACCGCTGCCCGCCGGGAGAATGGACCCACCCCGGTCGGTACCCGCCGCTGGTCTCCTCCCCTCCCCCATGCAGTTCTTCCGCTCCACCCTGCTGCCGATCCTGATCGTGCTGCTGTTCACCCTCGCCCTGGTGGCCGTCACCGCCCGGATCTGGCTTCCGGGCGACATGGCCGCCCCCGCCCCCATGGGCTGAGACAATCGGCCCCCATGGATCGCCCCATGCCGGACGACGCCCCGCCCTCCACCCCCCAGCCGTTCCCGGACAGCCAGCCCTTCCCGGACAGCCAGGTGCAACTGGCCCTGGATCCGGACGTGCTGGCCCGGGAGCTGGCGGCGGAACTGCTCGGCGATCCCCTCGATGCCATCGAAACCGCCGAACCCAGTGCCCAGGCCGTGGCCGCCGAATGCGACCTCGGCCTGATCCTGTTGGAGGGTGGCCAGGCGGAGCGCCTCCAGGGGCTGCGGATTTTCTGTGAGCACCGCGACCCCCGCGCCATCCCCCTGCTGCTGCCGCTGTTGCAGGCCAGCTGCCCGATCGTGCGGATGAGTGCGGTGTATGCCCTGGGCCGCAACCCCCATCCCCTGGCGGTGGAACCCCTGCTCCGCCTGCTCGCCAACGACGACAACGGGTATGTGCGCAAGGCCGTGGCCTGGAGCCTCGGTAACTATCCCGACGCGCCGGTGCTCAACCCCCTGATCCGCTCCCTGCAGCTGGACATCGCCGCCGTGCGCCTCTGGGCCGCCAGCTCCCTGGCGGACGCCGGCGCCACCGGAGCGGCCAAGGCGGATCCAGCCGCCGCCCAGCTGTTGCTGAGCGTGCGGATCGACAGCGAAGCGGCGGTGCGCAGCAACAGCGCCTGGTCCCTCGGCCGCCTGTTCCCCGACCTGGTGGAGCCCCGCCAGGAGGAGGTGGTGGACGTGCTGCTGCACACCCTGCTGCAGGACAGCGAACCCGGCGTGCGCGATGAAGCCCGCATGGCCCTCGAACAATTGGAACAGCCCGAGGTGCTCGAGCGGCTGCAAACCCTGGTGGATGAGGGGCTGATCAGCTGAGGGCCAGCCCGCCTCCGAAGCCGGCCTGGGCTGGTTAACATCCGACCACCTTGTCGTCCGGTCCGGGATGGCCCAACGCACCATCCGCTTTCGCATTCGTCCCGATGGGCGGGTGGAGGAACTGGTGGAAGGGGTTCAGGGATCCGCCTGTGAACAGCTCACCGAACGCATCGAGGCCCGTCTGGGTTCGGTGCAGCAGCGGAGCAGCACCTCGGAGGCTTTCCAGAGCCAGCCCTTGTCCGCCCCCGACCGGCAGACCCTGAGCCAGCCCCATTCCGCCTGAGCCGATGTCGCACTTCAGCACCGTCAAAACCGAACTGCGCGATCGCCAGGCGCTGATCGACGCCCTCACCGACCTCGGCTATAGCCCGGCGGCTGGCAGCCGCGAGGTGCGCGGCTATCGCGGCCAAACCGTCACCGCCGATCTGGCCGTCCCCCAGTCCGACGGCGGCGACATCGGCTTCCGCTGGAACGCCACAAGCGGCGCC
>CAIOCZ010000065.1 GCA_903856805.1 uncultured cyanobacterium
CGGCATGGCCGTGACCGCCTTGATTCAGACAGGTACACGTCCGGTGATTGCCCTAATCAGTGATCGTTTTACTGCCTTTATGGAGTCGAGCCGCTCGATCCGCTGACCCCAACGCCCTGGTGCACCAGCAGACTGGGTAGGCCTGCAACAGGTTGGCTGGTGCCCTTGCCTTGGCTGCCCAGCAACACCAATTGACTGCCAAAGTCGCTCGTGGAATCGAGGGCAATGGCGAGCTGGTGGGTGCCATCACTCATGCCCGAAAGCAGCTGCTCTAGGGGCGCGATGGGTAATAATTTCACGTCGCCCAACCCATTCAGGCCCGAGGGTGTGAGCTCCTGATAAGACTGTTGATGGCTGCCATCGGGGAGGATTTCGTCGCGGATCCAGCCGATTCGATCCGTGAGGCCAATCCCAATGCCAGGCTCCTTGCTGAGATCGATATCTGTTAAATCGGGAAGGCCATGACGACCATCCCAACCCACTGGAATCGGTTGTTCCAACCCACTGATCACAAAAAGATCTCGGCCCGTTCCTCCCTTGAGTTGCAACCCTTCGTCGCTGCTGGATAACCATGGGCTCCAGCGCAGGAAGAGCCTATCTTCGCCGTCGGAGCCGTTAAGGCCGGTGGCGGAACCGGAGGCGCTCAAAACATCGTTACCTATCCCACCAACAATCTGTTCAAAGCTATTCAGCCCTCCCGCTTGACCCGAAAGAATCCCCGTAGCTGAATTGCGATCTAAATCCACCTCCACCGGCAAGGTCCAACTGCTGAAATCCAGTCGATCCAGGCCAGCTCCGCCCAGCAGGCGGCCCGTGAGACTGGAGCCTAAATCCATGACTGTGATGTCATTGCCGCCGCCAAGGGCAATATTTTCCACCTCCCGGAACCGCAGGCCATCGAGGTTGCCGCGATCCAATCCATTGAGCACCAGCAATTCCCGCTTGGCCAAGGTATTGCTACCTGCGATCAAGAGATCATTGCCATCACCACCATCGAGTTCGCCGCTTTGCTTGAGATTGCGAAGCTCGAACACATCGTTTCCCGATCCTCCGCTCACGATCCCACCAAGGGAACCATTGATCTGGAGTCGACTACCGCTATCCCCCAGCAGGATGTGGCTGTCGCCTAGCACAGAATTCTCGAGCACCAGGGAATTGATCCCTGAGCCCATATCAATTGTGGAATTGATGATGCTGCCATTCACCTGGAGAATGTCATTGCCATCCCCCATTAAAATTGTTGAATTGAGCAGTCCTATGCGCTGCAGATCGATGGCTACATCGCCGAGTTTGGGATAGGTGGATAGGTCCTGGGCTAGTTGGTTATCAATCCGCGTAAAAATTTGGGCACGGTCGTTGCCACTGCCCATGTCCACCTGGCTGTTTTCCATGGCGATCGCACGGGCGTTCAAGTGGAAGTCAATCGTTCCTCTCTCGTCGGATGCTTCACTTTGGCTTTCGGGTGCCATCAGGACAAAACTCAGAGCGCCCTTGTCAATGGTGTCGTAATAACCACTATTGATGGTGAGGGTATCGTCGCCATCTCCCATGGCGATGGCACTATCTCTCATTGCTTGAGTGAGAAGATCAAAGCTGAGTTTGGCGCTACTTGAATCTCCAACGCCAAGGAAATCAAGCTGGATCTTGGCTTCCAGTCCCAGCAGATCATTGCCGCCCCCCGTGACGATTTGGCTGTGATCCATCCCCAGAACCCTGGACTGGATTTCCGCCTTGGCGATCTCAGCCGCCAACAGCGTGAGATGGAAAAAATCATTGGCTCCATACACAATTGCATCACTTCCTTCCCCTTGGAGCACCATGCTGTTCAACAGGCTGATGTGATCGGTGATCAGGGCAAGATCGGCATCACAAAGCGCCGATTCGGCATAGCCCGGGATCTGCCGCTCCGAGCGCAGTTCCAGGGACGGTGCCCCGGTGTCCCGCAGATCCAACACCGTGCCCTGCATCCCCACTTGTTTCGCCGTATTGGTCGTGTGGGCATCGCCGCTCAGGGTGCGACTGCCTGCGGAGGCAGTGGTCCGTACCACCACCAGCATCAATTCGGGCAGGTTCCCCACCAATGGTTCCGGGAGGGGATCCGGGAAAGCGTTCGGGAAGGGGTCAGGGACAGGGTTGTCGGTGGGATCCTTTCCCGTGGGTTGGGTGGGCACCACCGTCTGGGGACGGAAGTCGTTGGAGCCCGCTCCAGGAACCTCGGATGGAAAGATGGGCGACCGCAGATTTGAGCTGCCCCCCCGGGTGCGGGGGGGGCCTGCCATCAGCTCGCCCCCACGGGCGGCCAGGTTCTGGCGCTGGCCGGGCATTGGTTCTGGTTGGCTGAGCCTGAGGGCTGGATGGTCCAGCGCTGCGGCGCTGGCGTTCAGATCACCGCCGCTGTCCCCAGCGCCACTCGATCCAGGAACTGGGCCCCCTGGGGTGCCCACGGCGACATCCTCAAGCGGTTGGATCGGGATGCTGCCCACTGCGGCTTGGAACTGTCCCAGGTCGATCGGTTCCCCCCAATCGATGGGCCCTCCCCCCTGGGGACGGCTGGTGGCGGCGATGGCATCCTCCAGCATGTAAAGCAGCACGATGCCCAAGGCGGCGCCAGTGAGCACCCCCTCCAGCGACAGCCGTCGCCCGTCCTTGCGGAGACTGACGGCATCCCTGAACTCATCGAGGGCACTGCCGTCACTCATTCCCAAACAATGTAGGCATCAGTTTTCAGTGCCACTAAGGGGCAGCTCGCCACCTCCTCCGCAGGCCCCGGCTCCAGCTCCACCAGGGAACGTCGTTCCGGTTCCAGATCAACGCGGGGATGGTTGCTGCGCTGGGCATCGGGAGCTAG
>CAIOCZ010000066.1 GCA_903856805.1 uncultured cyanobacterium
CCTGTTTGATCGGCCCATGGGGCTGTTCGTGGCGGGCGAGAGCCTCTGGATGGCCACCCGCTGCCAGCTCTGGCGCCTCGACAACCTGCTCGGCCCCGGACAGCTCCATGAAGGCGGCGATCGCCTCTATGTGCCGGCGGTCAGCTTCACCACCGGCGATGTGAACGCCCATGAGGTGGTGCTCGGCGCTGACGGCCAGCTGATCTTTGTAAACACGGCCTTCAGCTGCCTGGCCGCCCTGGCGCCGCTCTGCAGCTTTGCCCCCACCTGGCAGCCACCTTTTATCACCAAACTGGCCGGCGACGATCGCTGCCATCTCAACGGCATCGCTCTTAAAGACGGCATTCCCACCTGGGCCACGGCCTGCGGCGGCAGCGGCGCGCCCTCCTCCTGGCGCAACAACCGCAGCGATGGCGGCGTGCTCATCCATATCCCCTCCGGCGAGCTGGCCGCCACGGGCCTCTCGATGCCCCATTCGCCCCGCTGGCACGGGGGCAAGCTCTGGCTGCTCAACTCCGGCACCGGTGAGCTCGGCTGGATCGACGACGGCCACTTCCACAGCCTCTGCGCCCTGCCGGGCTTCGTGCGCGGGCTGGCCTTTGCCGGCGGTTGTGCCGTGGTGGGCCTCTCCAAGCTGCGTTCGCCCCAGTTCACCGACCTGCCGCTGGAGGAACGCCTGATTGCCGAGGGCAATCCCGGTGGTTGCTGCGGCCTGCGGGTGATCGATCTAGCCAGTGGCGAGATCCTCCACAGCCTCGATCTCCCCGATCCCATCGATGAGTTGTTTGATGTGGTGGTGCTGCCCGGCGTGCGGCAGCCCCGGGCCCTGGGGCTGCAGGGCGAGGAGATCGACTGCCTGGTAAAAATTCCCGAGCAGCCGGAGCTGCTGCGTGTGCGGCCGATGGCCCCCAGCGGCAAGCCCCACCAGGGGCCCAACGTGCGGCCCTTTGGCCTGCCGGAACCCACAGCAGCCGAACCGTCCATCCATTTCCAGCGGGTGTTCCACCTCACCCCCGCCAACCTCGCCCCCTACGCCGCGCTCACCTTCCCCTCGCTGGCCCCCGGCAGCAGCGCCCTTGCCCGCATCGAGGGCGAACTGCTGGGGCTCTCGGCGATGGCCCATGGAGTGATGGTGGGCTTCGCGATCGCCGAGCGCCGCGCCGATGGCGGTGCCCAGCTGCTCTCGCTCAAGGTGGATCCCCTCTGGCGGCGGCGTGGCATCGGCACCGGCCTGCTGCAGCGGCTGATGGTGTTCCTGGCCAAAGAACAGATCGCGCCGTTCACCCTCCGCTACAAGGACGGCCCGGAGATCAGCTCCTGCTTCGAGCCAATTTTGGCGCGCCTCGGCTGGAGCCAACCCCGCACCGATTTCGTGTTGCTGGAGGGCCGCAGCGACCAACTCGCCGCCATCGACTGGACCGATCGCTTTCCCATCACTGCCCCCTACAGCCTCCTCCCCTGGCAGGCGCTCACCGGCGAGCAGCGCGCCCAAACCGCCGCGCTTGAGGCCCCCCTTGAACTGCAGCCCCCCACCGATCCGCGGGGATTGGAGCCCTCGATCAGCCTGGCCCTGCTCCACCACCACGCCCCGGTGGGCTGGCTGCTGGCAGAGCGCACCGGCGTCGCCAGCGTGCGCTACTCCGGCCTTTTTGTGGCGCCCGCCCACCGCGGCCGGGCCCGCGCCCTGGCGCTGCTGAGCGAGGGCTTCCGCCGCCAGCACGCCGCCGCCATCCCCACCGCGCGCGCCGCAATCGATCGCCGCAACACCGCGATGGTGCGCCTGCTCAAACGCCATCTCGGCACCCATCTGAGCAGCATCGGCCGCTCCCGCCTCTGTCAGGCGCCGCCCCTCCAGAACGCCCCTCCCCCGGATCCCTGATCCGCCACCACCTGCCATCCGTCCACGCCCCACACCACCCATCGTCCTTCGCCCATCCACACCATGGCCCAGCTCCTCCTCACCGGCTCCACCCTCACCAGCGGCTCCAACCTGGATCAAGCGCTGCAGCTGGTGGAATCACGCCTTGAGGCCTGGGCCAGCAGCAGCAACAGCGATGCCTACAACGCCCTGCTGCTGGAGGTGTTCGGGGTTCAGAGTTCAGAGGCCACCGGCGCCCTGCAGGCGGCCCTGGGCGGCACCGGCCTGGGTATCAGCCTGGAAATCCTCGATGGCACCATCCTCAGCGGCATCAACGGCGCCTTCACCAGCGCCGCACCCGGGGGCGGTGAACGGATTTATCTCAATGGCGCCTGGCTGCAGACCGCCACGGCAGCAACGATCGAGGCGGTGCTGCTGGAGGAGCTCGGCCATGCCATCGATTACAAGCTCAATGGCTCCGCCGACACCCTCGGTGATGAGGGCGAGATCTTTTCAGCCCGCCTGCGCGGTCTCACCCCCAACCCAACGGTCTTTACGGAAGACGATCACAGGCTGATCTCCATCGCTGGCACACCCGTTGCGATCGAGGCCGACCAAGCGCCCCAGGTTTCCGTTACCGCCATCGCCAACGGCAACGAGGCCAATGGCAACCCGGCGGTGTTCCGCTTCTCGCGCAACGGTTCCACTACCAACACGCTATCGGTGAACTACCGGCTGCTGGGCACGGCCCAGGCCGGCAGCGACTACACCGGTGCCACCACCGGCACGATCAACTTCTCGGCAGGCAGTGCCACCGCAGAGCTGTCGTTGCCGGTGCTGGCCGACAGCGTGATCGATCCGGGGGAAACGATCATGGCCCAGATCGTGGCCGACCCAGCAGCAACACCCAGCTACTTGATCACCCCCGGCCAGCAAACGGCCACCGCCACGATCACGGCGGAGGGGATGGTGGTGACAGTCAATGGGCCAAGCCGGCCTGGATCGAGCAGTGGGCAAGTTCGTAATAGCTCTGCCTTTGCGGCCCTAAAGAGCGATGGCACTGTCGTCGCCTGGGGCGCCTCCTATTCTGGCGGTACGGCGCCAACGGATCTTACCGGCGTCACCCAGATCTTCTCTACTTACTCTGCCTTTGCGGCCCTGAAGAGCGATGGCACCGTTGTCGCCTGGGGGTCCTCCTACTCTGGCGGCACGGCGCCGCTGGATCTTACCGGCGTCACCCAAGTCTTCTCCAATAGCTCTGCCTTTGCGGCCCTGAAGAGCGATGGCACTGTCGTCGCCTGGGGCGCTTCCTACTCTGGCGGTACGGCGCCAACGGATCTTACCGGCGTCACCCAGATCTTCTCTACTGACTCTGCCTTTGCGGCCCTGAAGAGCGATGGCACTGTCGTCGCCTGGGGCGCCTCCTATTCCGGCAGCACGGCACCGATGGATCTTACCGGCGTCACCCAGATCTTCTCTACTTACTATGCCTTTGCGGCCCTGAAGAGCGATGGCACCGTTGTCGCCTGGGGGTCCTCCTACTCTGGCGGCACGGCGCCGACGGATCTTACAGGCGTCACCCAAATCTTCTCCACTAGCTCTGCCTTTGCGGCCCTGAAGAGCGATGGCACCGTTGTCACCTGGGGTGACTCCTACTCTGGCGGCACGGCGCCGACGGATCTTAC
>CAIOCZ010000067.1 GCA_903856805.1 uncultured cyanobacterium
ACAGGATGGAGTACAACACCTACAGACCGCACTCGGCTCTCCAGGGGCGTACGCCCCTGGAAGTCCTCCAGCAATGGAAGGCGGCCTGACCACATCCACCAGCTCTCATAGGAACTGGACTAGTAAAGGGGGTCACGTCAATACCTCCATTAATACGACGCTCAGGTCTACTTGGCGGCAGAAGCAGGAGCCTGCCATTTGTATCGGGGGGTGTGACGGGTGCCAGACGCGATAATTGCCCCTTGGGATTCACGGGCGGCTAGTCGTCAAGACATCGCCCAAGACTCAATTACAGTGCCCATTTCCAATAGGAAGCTGCGCTGCCGCAATATTGTCTATTACTCCAAAGCTCAAGACCTACTGCGTTAAGGGCATACGTATCTCGATGCCAATGGCGATGCTCAGGCATGCGAAAGCTTGCGCTAAGTCCCTTTCATTAGGCGCTGTCTAGGGGCTGCTGGGCTTGTCGCGACATTGCGCTGTTCCGCGGTCGTTGCTGAATCCACAGCCCTGACTTCCAAGGGCAGCTCGCCAATCCCGCGTGAGGCCAAGATCTTTGCCTCGAGGCCGGCGTCTTGAAGGTTTTTGAGTACGGCCGAATGGGCCGTGCACCATTGCTGCTCGACCTCCACATCCCTCTGTTTTTGTTGCTCAGTGAAGCTTGCAGTCGGATCGCCAAATCGCACTACTTGGGTTCGGACCCGGCCATTCACATCCTGCAGCTCCACTCCGTAATCACTGCTCCCGGGTTTTTGCAACATCAGCTGGCCGCCTTCTGCCCAGGCGGCTGCCATGCCTTCCCGGACGTCGTAACCCAGCGCTCGCAAGGATCCCAATACCAGTGAGCGAATCTGTTCGCCGTCTTGGCGCTGAGCCTCGGCATCGCACCAGCTGCGTACCTGAGCTGCAACTTCAGTAATCACTGCTTGTGGCTGACCTTTCAGGTTGTGCAACTGCTCGATCAGGACTGCTGGCGTCGCTTGATAGATCTCCAGTTCCGATTCCAAAGCAGCAATGCTGGCCTGGCGGCTCTGTTCGGCGCGATCAGCGTTGAGGGCAGCATCGATCTCTAGGGCCAGCGAATCTGTCAGGAGCCGGCGCTGGGATGCGTCAATTATCAAGGCCAAGTTCTCCAGGCGCTTGGCGAACACTGCGATCTGGCTGGATTCCCCCAGTAGCTCCAGTTGCACCATTAGACGCTCGACCCGCTCCCCAGCTGCATCGATCGACGGCATGGCGTCAATCTTTTGAGGGTTAATACTCCCCACAAATTCTGTGGTGGCTGCAGCAAGAGCCCCATCGCTCACTTCCACCGCAGAGGCGTTGAGCTGATCCAGGGCAATTCCAAGGGCATCAGCGGTGGCTGCAGCTAGGAGGGCATCCCGTTCGGTACCCAGGCCCGCCCGCTCCAACCGGCTGGCCGCATCTGCGATGGCCAGCTGCAGGGAGCGTTGGCCCTGGCGGGCTTCAGCCAACTGGCGGGTGAGCTGCTCTTTGAGTTCCTGGGTTTCCTGCTCAATGAACTGAAGCTGAGCCTCACTGAGCCGCAGCAGTTGCTCGAGGTCGATGTCGTCGGGCCAGCTTTGGAAGCGCTGCTCGATTTTCTCCACCGCGGCCTGGATCGTCTTCACGGTCTGACCATCGGCCTGGTCGGCCAGTTCGTTGATAGCGTCCTGCAAGCGCTGGCGGGAGCGCTCCCACTGCTTGCGTTGGTAGGCAATGCGCTCGCGCAGCAACCTCAGCTGACGTTCACGCTGGGCCTGGAGTACACGGATATCGACAATCTTGGGGCCGCTCATGGTTTGAGAAGGAAGTGGTGGTCGGAAGGATTGGAAGAAGGGATGAGGGCATAAAGCTGGGGATCAGGGCGGGGCTGGCTGCGCTTTTGCTGGTAGTGGTTCTGGTGGTAGTGCTTGCTGAAGGGCTCGCTCCAAGCGGCTTTTCTCGCTGTTGGCGTCGCTCAACCAGAGGCGCGACCAGATGCGGTGGGTATGGGGGACGCAGCGTTTCAGCACCGCCGGCCGCCAGATCTCTCGGTCGCGGGCTTGCCTTAAATCGTGGTGCCGCGGGGCATCGCACTCGATCCCAAGGGCAAACAGCCCCGTGGCGGGATCCCTAATGGCCAGATCAAAGCCAAAAGCATCCTGCGCCGGGGCCCGTTCAACCGCATACCCCAGCCCCTCGAGGTGCTCGGCCACCGTTGCCACGAAGCCGCGGCCGCTTCCTTGAGTGACCCCAAGGCTGACGTCGTTACGGGGGCCATCGTTAATGCGCTCGAGCCAGCGCTCCGCATCGTCCAGTCGGCCATCGGAGATGGCAGAGGCATAGATCAAATACGACTGGAGAAAGTCGCGGGCCGTTTCTGGTGGTCTGCGGCTCCTCGGGAGGTCACTGATCTCCTCAATCGGCATTGAATTGAAGATCACCACCTTGTCGCGGGCCCGGGAGGTGGCGACGTTGAGCCGACGTTCTCCTCCCTGTTGCCCCAGCGCCCCAAAGAGGCGATTGAAACGCCCTTGGCGATCCCGGCCAAAGGTGGTCGAAAACAGGATCCAATCCCGCTCATCCCCCTGCACGTTTTCTAGGTTTTTGACGAAGAAGCCGCAGTCCTCTCCGTTGTGCCGACGTGCCCGTTCAAGAACCAGAGACTTAAAGAAGGCCTGGTCTTGATCGGCTCTCTCCTCCAGTAAATCTTCGATCAGATCGGCTTGGGTTTTGTTGAAACTCACGACCCCAAGGCTGGGGGCCTCGGGCTGGCTACTCCAGAGCTCAGCAAGAAAGTCCACGATTGCTTCTGCTTCATCGCGGTTGCTTTGTCCCTCGTAGAGGCCATTGACGGCAATCAGTTCCAGGGGTCTGCGCTTGCAGATCTCATCGGCGGGGTGCAGGGCCGGCACGCTGAGCTTGCCTTGATAAAAGGCAGCGTTCGAATGGCTGATCAGCGGCCGATAGGTGGATCGGTAGTGAATGTCAAGCGACACCTCGGCTAGGCCAGCCGCCGTGGCCAATTCCAGCAAGTTGGAGCAGTCCTTGACTTGGCGGCGGATCTCCTGGGCCTCGATGGCGTCCTCTGAAAAGACATCCAGCCCGTCGCTCTCGTCATCGCTGTCGGTGGCAAAACCGGTGTTGAAAAATCTGGTGGGGGGCAGTTGCTTTTCGTCACCACTAATGACGACCCGACCAGCTCGGTAGAGGGCTGGTAAGGCGTGCTCCACAGGAAGTTGGGACGCCTCATCAAAAATCACCAAATCGAACAAGTGCTGCCTCAGGGGGAAGATGCGGGCCACCGTTTCCGGGTTGGCCAACCAGACCGGTTTGAGCTCAAACAGGCCGCGCTCCTCGCCAAGTTCCACCACCTCACGCAGCTTGCGGGCCCTGGGCCCCGTAAGCATCACCACCTCGTCCCATCGCGCCCGTTGCAGGACCCGCTCGGGCTTCTGCAAGGCGGCGGTTTGCTCTCGGTTGATGGCCACTAGCCGCTCGTCTTGGGCCGCAAGTCGCTCCACCCGGCGCTCCACGTCTTCCCGGGCCAACAACAACACCGGCTCCTCGGCTTCCGCTTGGGTGCGCCATGCCAACAGGGCCTCACGCCAGATCGTTTGCCGCACGGTTGAACCCACCGAGGTTTCAGGGCCCTGTTCAAGGCGGGAGCGTTCAGCGCTGAAGTGGCTGAGCAGATGGCGCTCCTGCTCCGACAAGCCCCGGGTGCGGCTGTCATACAGCTGGTAGTCCACCACCGTGGGCATGGCGGCAGCGATGGCAGCGAGCTCCGCGCTGATCGATTGATTCAGTGCCACAGCCTCGGTGCAACTCGCGATCCAATTGGGTTGGAACCAAGGCGTCAGGCTCTCTAGGCGCTGGAGGCTGCGTTGCCGTAGGGCCTGGCGTTGGATGCCCAGACGAAGGCTGCCAACCAAGTCCCGCAGGGATTCGGCGCGGCCCGATTGCAGGGCCAGCTCACAGATTTGGGGTTCCGGGCACTGGGCAGCGCCTTCAACAAGGGCTCGCCCTTCCTTCAGCAGGGCGCCTAGGGCCTCCAATTGCCCCAAAAGTTGCAGTGGCCGCCTGTTGATCACCCTGGCATCGAGTCCCAGAGCTCGTTGAATGGATTCCAAAGCCCGGCAATGGACCCTCAGCCCGATGGCGTGGTCCAGATAGGTCTTGAGCTCTGCCACCCCCGCTGCACCAGAGCCAAGGGCATCGCTGGCTAGGGCCCCAAGGGTGGCCTTGGCCTGGCCAAAACGGGGATACACGTGGCGCAGCAAGGAGCAATGCCAACGCAACCACCGGGACGCTGCCTGGTTGAGTTTGTCGAGATCGTCGTCATTGACGTGCTCCAGAACAGAGTGCCAGCGCAGGGCGATGCCCGGTTCTTGCATCAGCCTCAGCTGACGAATCTCTATGGCAAGGCGCTCCTCGAGGGCTTGGCCGCTGGAATCGCTGAACAAAGGGAGCCAGCCGGGCAGTAATGCCGCCAGCGTCTGACCAGCGGCAACAAACGCTGCTCCGTGCAGATTGAGCCAATGCTCTGTTTGCGTCGCATCCTGCGGTTCAAGCACCCCGCCGGAGTGCAGGCTTGCTTCCAAGCAGGCCTGTTGCCGGTACTGCTCCGCATAGGCGAGCTTGTTCAGTGCATCTTGCAGGGAAGCCAGGTTGCCTGGATCCGTTGAAAAGCGCTGCAGCACCGCGAGGGCACTGCCCTCTGGCTTGGCTCTCAACCACAGGGGGGCCAGATCGCCGCCCAACTCTGCCAGGGTTCGCACCTGTTCGTGGTGCAGGCCCACGAGCCCAGGCCTTAAGCCAGGGAGATCCAAACTGCTGCCCATGGCCTGGGCGGCGATCAACTCCTCAATCACCTGCCCGTAGCGGAAGCCACTGCTGCCAACGGCCATGGCCATGGCTTGATGCAGATCATCGAGTTCGTTTTCGAGCCGGTAGACATCGGTGACGATGGCTTCCCGTGCCGGTGCCAGCGAGCGGGCATCGGGGCGCTGGGCCAGGTTGTCGAGTTGTTGCCTCAACTGCTGGAGGACGATGCGGCGATCCCGGCCTGGATCGGTAATCAGGGCCAGCTTTGCGCCGAGGCCTACGGCATCGAGGCGGTTGCGGACCACCTCCAATGCGGCCTGTTTCTGGCACACCACCAAAACCCGTTCGCCGCGACCAATGGCGTCAGCCACCACATTCACGATGGTTTGGCTTTTGCCCGTTCCCGGCGGGCCTTGAATTAGCACTCCTGGGGTTTGCCGCGCCTGCGCCACCGCGCGTTTCTGGGATGGGTCGGCCTGGCTGACCAGGATCAGATCGCTCTCGGATGAGTCACTTGTTTTTGACGCGGGGCTAACCGCCCGTTCATCGCCAAGGCGCAAAAGGGAGGCCATGGGACCCTCTAGCGCCGGCATGCGCTCGAGCTGGGCCAGTTCATGGGCCAAGGTTTGGGCAGAAAACGTGCAGTGAAAGAGAGCCGCTGCTGCGCAGAGGCGTTGGTTTTCGTCCTTGGCGAGCTTGCGCTCCTGGGGGCATGGCTTCAGTTCCAGATCGCTGCTCGGAAAGATGGTGCTCAGCACCTCCATCACTTGCACGCCAGTGAGGGCTGCCCGCTGGCTGATTTCCTGGGCCGCTGCTTCGAGCTCGAGGCGTTGCCCTTGGCTGAGCAGGCTTGTCAGAGCAGGATTCAGGCGGATCGCTTCGCCGTCTTGGCGCTCGCTGTCAAAGCCAAGGCTTGGCCCTGCCCCTTGTTGACCTGAGCCGATCTGCACGGGCCAAAGCAACACCGGAACGAGGTTGGATTGGCGCGTATCGTCCTGCGCTGCCGTTGGCGGTTTTAAAAGCAGCAGGGGAAAGCCCAGATGCAACGCGGCTATGCCCGTTTCGCGTTGGTAGGCATCAACGGTTTGGCGGAGGCGCCGCAAGCGCTGGGCCAGCCCCGGTGCTTCCTCCAATCGGCTGGGATCGATGAGCCGCAGCGACGACCGCCGGGAGACGACATGGTCGAGAAGGGTTTGGGCCGGTAGGGCATCGCTACCAAGTTCATTGAGGTCAATCCGGTCACTGCCCGGCTTGATGCTCAAGGCCAGCAATGGACCGCGCTGGATGCCCCCCAGGACGCGCCGCTGAAAGAAATGCATCAGCCGTTGCCAATGTTCGCCTCCTTCCGGCCGTTGCCACTGCCCAGGGGGGATGGCCAATAGAACAAGGGCCCTGGCAAGGGAGATGCGCCGCTCGTAGCGGAATTGGACCGCCCAATGGTCTGCCAAAGGGATGCCGCAGCGCACGAAATCCGCCAAACGATCGGCGAGGGTTTGGAGAACACTGCGTCGCTCCTGCTCCAACCAAGGCCGGGCTGCATCGTCACTCCAGCCATCGAGAAGCTCAGCGTTTGCAGCGGCTTGCCTGGCTTCTTCCATCACCAGGGCGGCGGAACGGAACTGCTCTAGGGGGGCACTGATCAACAGCAGCAACTCTTCGGCGCTGCGGTTGCCCTTGCTGATCAGATTCAAGACCCCTTGATGGACGGAATCAGGCCAATCACGGCGACGTTGGGCCCACGCCGCTTCCAGCTGTTCCCTATTGCTCACCAGAGCAGCGGCTTCAAAGCGTGCTTCCTCAAGGCTGAGCTTCAGGCTCCTGGCCAGCTCCATGGCGTTGGAGCGCCGTTCAGCCAGATTAGCCAGCCAGGTTTGGCGCCCAATGCGGAGTAACCGCTCGGGCACAGATCCGCGCAACCAATCGCGGGAGCGCTCCGGAGTGGCAGCCAAGGTGGCGGGGGTTACCAAGTCACCCTTAAAGCAAAGGGGCAGGTTGGGGTTCAACAGCAGCAGAACCACCATCAACCGTTCATCGCAAAGCAGCGCCCCGTCATTGGCGAGGCGGCGGATTTCGGCAATGGGTTCTGCATCCCATTGCTTTTGCTCAAGCCAGGTGAGCAATTCACCGTTGGTGAGTTGCTCCAAGGCCTGTGCCCAGTTCTGCTCCTGGGCAGCGGCAAGGGCATACCTGCCAGGGGTGCGATGGCGCACACCTGCCAGAGCAATGGCCTCCCCTGCCCCTTCACTTGCTGCCGTCTCGTAGTGAATCGCGATGTCGCGATCCCCAGAGAGCCAACGCCCCACTTGCTCCGCTCCCCAGCGCTGGCTGTGGTCTCGAGTCAATAGACCCATCAGAAGATCGCGCCAATCGGGTTCGATCGCAGCCGGGATAGCAACGCCTTCGGTGATGACCTGCAGCAACCAGGCCCGTTCGTGAATCCCTTCCCAAAGCCCGGGCCCTTGCCATTGCTCCAGCAACACCAATCCCACGCTCCACCAATCGGAGGCCGGAGATTGGATGCCGATTAGTTGCTCAGGTGGCGAGTAACGGGAGACCTGACCATGGCCGTTGAGCGTCAGATCCCCACTTCCAGGGGCTTGGCTTGCTGTGACGGCCTGCTCCAGCAGCGACACCTCCAGGGGATCAAGGCTGGGGACGACAAAGGCATCTGGGCAGATAGCACCGTGTCCGCGGCCATCGCTGGCATAGGCCTCCAGTTTGGTGTGCACCGACCTGAGCAAGGTGCGCATGAAAGTTTCATCAGCCCGGGTTACGGCGGGAATGGCATCGAGTCGCTGACCCGTTGTGGCCTCGATGGCACCACTGGAGGGGACGTCACCCAGGTGCTCTGAAGCCTCTACTGCGCTCGCTCCACAGCTCAGGCAAATTGCATCATTGGCCTGCATGGCATGGCCGTTAAGGCACCAACGGCCATCGCTTTCCGCTTCATCCGCTGGGGCTTCTGCCTCTGGAGCTTCCGGCTCTGGGGTCTCTACCGCAGAGGCCCCAGGCAACTCCGGAGCGGGTGCTGCAGGTTCAGGGTGGATCGGTTGCCCTCCTTCGGGCAGGGGTGGTTCATCGAGGATCGTGAATCCACAGGCCAGTCCCGTGGCCAAGATGCCCACGCAATAGAACTCCCCCGGGTCGTTTGCATGGCCACAGCTCGGGCAGGTTTTCACCAGGCGGATTGTCATGGCATGCACCCCGCCTGATCTGATGTACTGAGCTCAAGGCCCAAACCCTGGAGTTGGCTGCGCAGCTTGGCCAGATCCCCTGGCCGAGGGATCCCAGCCAGCCAAACCTTGTCGCCATCGAGGCAAACATCCAAAACACGCTCCTCCGGTATTTGCTGGTAGCGCTCTTGGCCAAGGGGCGAGAGGCAGTGCAGCCGCTGGTTGTCTGAACCCCTTAGGGACAAGGTTTGGCCTGCTCCAGCTTCAAAGGGGTCACTGATCAAGACGTCGATCAACTGGAGGATGTCTGGATAGGTGCGTTGAAGCAGCTCCCAGCTCAGGCCTGAAAAGACAAGGACATCGCCCCCCCGTTGCTGTCGCCACCAGAGCAGCAGTTCCCGCAGGGCGCCTGGTTGCTCAAAGGGTTCCCCCCCTGAAACCGTGAGGCCATCGGCGGCGTCACTCCAGCGGGCGATTTGCTCCATTAAACGTTCAAGGGGCATGGTTCCCAGCCCGTGCTCCCATGTGTCCCGGCTGACGCAACCAGGGCACTGCAAAGAGCATCCCTGGAACCAGACCGCAACTCGCTGCCCATAGCCAAGGCTGCTGACGGGGAAGTGGAGCCTGCTGAGATTGACAAGCATTGGGGTAGCCGTCATCTCAGATGCCCTCCCCTGCCTGAAATTCCAATGTCGTTAAGCCACCACTGATCTGAACAGCACTGACGCAGGCAGGTCCAGTGGCTGGCTGGTCGAAGAGTGCTCGAGCTAAGGGATTCACCAAGTGTGCTTCCAGTTGGTTGCGAATCCCGCGACCGCCATCGGAGAGGTCGGCAAGACAAATAGCTTGCAGTTGTTGGCGCGCCGAATCGCTGAGCGTGACGCTCCGGCCCGTCACCCTCTCGACCCGCGCCAGAATCGCTGCCACCATCATCGAAAAGATCTCCTCCCCCACATCTGGGCGGATGAAATCGAAGACGATGACGTTCTCGCCGATGCGGTTCAAAATCTCAGGCCGCCCTAGTTCCAGCTTGAAAAAACGGTCGATCTCCCCAGACACCTTCTGCTGCACAGCATCAAAGGAGTCGTCGGGGCTGGTATTGGGTACCCGTTCACCATCGGCCCCCATCCGATAGATGCCGAGGTTGGAGGTGAAGATCAAAAAGGCTTCGGAGAAATAGACCCTCTCACCACGCCCGGATGTGAGAACGCCGTCGTCCAGCACCTGGAGAAACTTGTCAAGGATGCGCGGGTGCGCTTTTTCGATTTCATCGAAGAGCACCACAGAGAACGGCTTCTCTTGGATCGCATTGGTTAGTTCGCCGCCAACGTCGTAGCCGACGTAGCCCGGAGGCGCTCCGATCAAGCGTTGATCGGAGTGCTCAGCGGCAAACTCGCTCATGTCAAATCGGATATAGGCCCCCTCATCGCCAAACAACAGCTCGGTGATGGTTTTAGCCAATTCGGTTTTGCCCGTACCAGTGGGCCCGGCCAAGAAGGCAACACCTCGCGGCCGGCCGAGCTTGCCCTGCTCACCGGTCAGGCCAATCACCGCCCGTTTGACGATGTCCAGCATCTTGGTCACCGCATGGTCTTGGCCCTTGATCCGGCGGCTAACGGTTTGGTCCGCCTGACGGATCTGCTCGCGGTTCAGCTGGGCCCAGGGGTTTTCGGTGACGCCGAGCTTGAAGCGGCGGATGCCATCCCCTAACTCCGTGATCGCTACCGCCTCCCGCCGGCAGAGATCCGTAATGGCCACCATGTCGATCAACAGCAAGCCTTCGCACTGCTCCACCAAGGTGTTTTCTGCGGCTCGCAGGACCTCCTCGGTGGACGTTGCGGCCCCTGGTAGGCCCTTAACGAGGGTGGGAGCAACCTGGCGGCGGGTGTGGCGATCGGGATTGGGCACCGTGATAGCTCGCAGCCTGGGGTTGTTGATCACAAGCCATGGCGGCAAGTCACCCTCTTTGTCCGCAATCCAGATCAGGGGGTTGAACAGCGGGGAATGATTAGGCCCAACGGGCCGGGGCCTCACGCCATGGCCAAGCACCAGAGCGGTGGTGAACCAGCTGTGCTCATCGGGGCTTGGTAGATCAACACGCGCCAGATATCGGGAGGAGAAGTCGGCCAGAAGGGCGATCGGCGGACCCTCGTTCTGCACGATCCCAGGCAGGAGTTCAAAGAACCGGGCAACGCTGGCGCATGCACGTCCGTTTTGATCCCACTGGAGGCCTAGGAAGGCAAGGCCCTGGAATTCAGTTGCGAGATCCAGGCCATCGCTGAGGGGAAGGGAGAAGCCGTTGACCGGATCGAACGCCAGCACATGGGTGATCCCGGCAGAGCGTAGAAGCTCCGCCAGATAGTTCTGCAGGGCTAGGGGCCGGGCACGACCCTGCACCACCTGCAATGGATAGCGATCACGCACGTTGCCACTAAGTAAAAATTGGCTCTTAAGGGGCAGAAAGCGCACCAGATCCCGGCTCCAGCGGGGCTGTTGCTCGCCTGGCTCCAGCTCTCCTTGCGTTCCAAAATCAACCTGAGCAGTTGTGGCCATCACGGTCTACGTCGTTGCTGCGAAGCCTGGATCGGATGAACGCCCTTAGCAAGCATTTACATGCGAACGACAAGTGGCCCGGTCGTTGCCCATGGGTTCCTCAGATTTTGCATTAAACATCTATGGAGAGCTGAGCGGATTTTGGAGCCGTATTGTCCCGCGTCAAGCCCCTTGGCCGATTGGCGTCAATCAAGTTGGCCGGTGAGGGGAACTGATCGCCCCTGGTTGTCGCCGGCGACAACCAGGGGCGATGACGCTGGAGGCGACACGAAAACTGAGCCACCCATCAGTTC
>CAIOCZ010000068.1 GCA_903856805.1 uncultured cyanobacterium
GCGGCAGGCCGCTCCGGTGCCGGCACCCCAGCCTCACAACCGGAACATCACCTGGGAGATCACCACCCAGGCGTTCTTGTCGCCGAAGGTGTCGTAGGTGCTGAGTTTGTAATTCCCCTCCAGGCCGAGCTGCAGCCAGGGGTTCACATCCCACACCATGTTGGCGAAGGCCGCGCTGTTCACCTGCAGGCCGAACAGCCCGGAGTCCTGGGCGTGGTCGATGCCGTAGCCGAGGTTGAGGCGCAGGTTGTCGGCCAGATACACATAGAGCTGGCCCCAGCCGCCGCTGGTGGGCACCGCCTTGTTGGTGGTGCGGTTGTAGGTCTGGAGGATGCCGGCCATGTATTCCCCCAGGCCCTGGCCGGTGTAGAGCTCACCGCTGAGGCCGAAGCGGCGGCCGAGGGCGATCTGCCCATCGAAGGCGGCCCCCCACACGTTCACCGTGCTGCGGTCGGACACCAGGGTGATGGGATCGGTGGGGCGGATGTTGTCGAGCACCCGCAGTTGGCCCACGATCCCGGACACGCCCAGTTCCACCGGCCGCAGCTGCCGGCCGCCGGCCCGTTCGCGGCTGGCCCCGAAGCCGAAGTTGAGGCGGCCCTCCAGGTTGGGCCAGCCGTTGTCCTCCACGATCTCCTCGCTCTGCAGGCGGGTGAGGTCCACGTTGCTGGGCAGGGCCGTGGTGACGGGTGAGGACAGCGCCAACTGCACCGCGCCGCCAAAGTGGCGGCCGGATTCAAAGCTGCGCTCCACCCGCAGCTGGGGCCGGTAGGCGCCGGGGTTGCCGGTGGCGGCCAGTTTGCCGTTAGGCAGGGTGTCCGGGTCGCGGGGGGCGAAGACATCGAAGTTCTGGCCGGCGGCCACCCGCCAGGCGCCATTATTGAGCTCGCCGTAATAAACAACCGGCGTGAAGTTGTAGCCCTCGGCCAGGATGTTGTCCTGCAGCCAGAAGATGGCGAATCCGCCAGGAGTCCAGCGGCCCCATTGCGGTCCCCGTAAGGCCGCGTAGACCATGCTCTGCTGGGCCGAGAGGTCGTAGGAGGCGTCCGGATTTTTAGGACTCACGATCAGGGGCTGGCCCGGATTGAAGGTGTAGCGGCTGCTGGAGAAGCCCAGCACTTTGGCCTCGGCCCACAGGCGCAGGGTGCTGCCGCCGGCCTGGAGGCTGAAGCCTTTGCCGGGGGTGTACTGAAGGGGCGGCGAGGCCGGGGCAGGGGCGGTGGCAGGGGCAGGGTTCGGGGTGCTGGCGGTGAGCTGGGGCTGGCCGGTGATTTGGGCGCGGAGCTGGCCCAGTTCCTGGGCTAAGGCGTCCTGGCGGGCGGTTTCGGCGGCCAGCTGGCTCTGCTGAGCGGCGATGCGCTGGCGTGAGGCGGCCAGCTCCTGCTCCAGTCGCTCCAGCCGACCCAGGGCATCGCCGGGGGTGCGGCAGGCGGGGAGGGTGGCCAGTTGGGCGACCAGGGCGGGCTGGGACCGCAGGATGTCCGCCGCGGCTGCGCTGGACGAAACCCCCAGGGCGGCCCGGCAACCGGGTAGGGCCAGGCTGGCCTCCGCCCCCTCCGCCGTGGGCACCTCCGCCCGGGCGGGAGAGAGCAGCTGGAGGCTGCCTCCACCCAGCAGCAGCGCGAACAGCAGCTGGACCCTGGGCCAAACTTGGGCAGCGGTGGCCTGAGTCCCCACGCCAGCAGTCACGAACGTTGGGGCGATGATGACGATTTCTGCGGCGATTGGCCAGCGATTGGCGGCGTGAATGCTGCCTGATCAACGCAAATCTGTGGCAGCCTCGACGTGGCCCCCCTAAGTTTCGGCCGTTCCTGCACCGAGCCGATGCCCACGGGCCAGACCTCTTCCGTCTTGGCGTTGCGTCTGTACGGCGTTGCGCCCAGGGTTGGAGCCCTCAGCCTGGGATGGCTCCTGGGGTTGGGGCTGCTGCCCATGGGCCAGGGGATCGCGGCGGATGTGGCGGCGGATCCTAGGGCGGCGGATCCGGTGGCGCCCGGCGCGGCTGTTTCCAGTGAGCCTCCTGCCCCTGCCGCCGATCGATCCGTCGCTGACACGTCTGTCGCTGACACGTCCGCCGCCGAACCTCCCCAGGCGTTGAGCCAAGAGGAGGCCAACCTGGCCAAGCAACTCGCCAATCCGGTGGCGTCGCTGATCAGCGTGCCGTTCCAGTTCAACTACGAC
>CAIOCZ010000069.1 GCA_903856805.1 uncultured cyanobacterium
CTCCATGCGGTGATTTACGGCAAAAGGAAGTCGGAAGTTGGGCCTTTGATCTGATTCAGCAGAGCACGCCCAGGGCGGACAGGCGCTGCTCCAATTCATTCCAGTGGAAACTGCGAGGGTCGGAGCGCTCGCCCCCTAAATCCACATAGCGATGGGTGGTGATGTTCTGGGGGGGAATTTGATAACGACGCATCCAATCGGCCAGCACCAAGGCGACGGCGTCATACTGAGCCTGGGTATAGCCGCTGTGGCCTGGTGACTCGTTCTCCCCATCGGGTGGGGTTTCAAGGCTGAGATGGAGGGCGAAATTATTCACCGATCCGCCCACCTTTCGGTTGGTGATTACCCAACGGCCGTTGAAGGAGGAATTGCCGGCCCCAAAGGCGCGCCGGGCTGGATCCACCAGATCAAGCACCTTGCCGTCCTGGCCCACCAAGGTGTGATAACTCACCTGGTCGTCGTCGTTGGGATGGGGGGTCATGAACGTGCCCACGGCGGAATCCATGCTGTACACCGTTTCGTGTAATACCACGATCTGGGGGGTTGGATTGATGGGATTCCCGAAGGCATCGCGGCTATAGCGACGACCGTAATTACTGGGATCGATCGAGACCTTGGTGCGGGTGCGATCGAACTTGGCAAATTGTTGCTGAAGGCGGGCCATCAGGGCCGGATCAGCCATCACGCAGGCCTGGTTGAGCGGGGTGGTCCAGGAACCGTGGGCGGGGGGTTTGGGCGCCGGTTTGCCTTGCAGAATCGGGCGTGGGGCAGGGCTCTGGCGCACCTCGTCGAGCAGTTCCATCAGCGAGGGCCGACCACTGGCACTGCTGGGGGAGCCCCAGAGGTCGCGACCAAGCCAGGCGGCGGCCCCGGTGGTCACCAACGCACCGGCACCGATGGCGATCAATACGGGTCTAGAGGGGAGATTCACGGACGCAGGCCCAGCCAGCGTTGGCGACGCTCGCCCGAGCCCGGTGCGGCTTCGGGCAGCGGCGCCAGGCGCCACGTTTGAATCTGGGGAGGGGCGGGCTGGATCGTCAGGGAACGGATCCGTCCATCCCGACACATCAGCAATTCCATCGGTTCGATGGGCTGGAGCTGGGGCTGGCTCTGGAGCTGGGCCGTGCCGAGGCTGTGGAGATCCTCCGGTTGGCGCAACCGAGCACCGGCGATGGCGATCAGCTCATCGCCCACCTCCAGGCCCGCCTGCTCCGCCGCTCCATCCCGTTCAACCCGTTTCAGACGTAATCCTCCACGGTCGGAGTCGACCTGCCAACCAAAACTCCAATGGGTAAAATAGTTCGGCAGCAACCGCAACCCCACATCCGCCAGGTACGAATCAATCGTTGGATCATCGGTGGATTCAAGCCATTTCGGCAGGATGGTGGACAGATCCTCGGCGTGGCTGCAGAACGCGGCAAGCAGGTCCATTTCGCCGTAGCCGCGCCGGCTTGCTCCGAATCGGGACCAAAGCTCCTGCAGCACCGCCCCCAGCCAGCTGCCGTGGCGGCGCAGGTGCAGGTCCAGCATCAGGGCCACCACGGCGCCCTTGAGGTAGTAACTCACCTGGGAATCGGCCGAATAGGCATCCTGGCGGTAGAGCTTCACCCAGGCTTCCTGGCTGCTCTGGCGCAGGCTCTGTCCATGCCGTCCCGGAGTCAGCAAATAGCGACTGAGGTCGGCGCCGAGGTCCTCCAGCACCTCCTCCTCCGTGGTGAGGCCGGCGGCCCGGGGCAACAACAGATCCAGGTAGCTGGTGATCCCCTCGGCGAACCAGAGGGTGGGCACGATCGCCGGCTGGTGATAGGGGATCGGCGTGAGCTGGGCCGGCCGCAGCCGCCGCACATTCCACTGGTGCAGGTACTCGTGGGCCACGAGCTGCAGCAGCTTGCGGCGACCGTCCGGCCGAGCCAGGGCCTGGCGCCCGTACTGGAGCACGCAGCTGTGATCGTGCTCCAGGCCGCCATACCCCTGCTCCAGCAGGTGCAGCACAAACAGATAGTGGGCAGCCGGCGGCGTCGACGCGCCCATCAGCCGACAACAGGCCAAGCAAACCTGCTCCACCGCCGCCAGCCAGCTGGGATCCCGGGAGGGCAGATCTCCCCCCCAGCCCACCCAGCGGTGGGGCACCCCGGCCACGGCGAAACCATGCTGCGGATGGGGGCCCACCTCAACCGGCGTGTCCACCAGCTGATCGAAATCCTCCGCCCACCAGCCCCCGCT
This sequence comes from uncultured cyanobacterium, assembly GCA_903856805.1. Lineage (GTDB taxonomy): Bacteria > Cyanobacteriota > Cyanobacteriia > PCC-6307 > Cyanobiaceae > Cyanobium. Next base: position 2,224 of record CAIOCZ010000069.1, read on the forward strand.
CGGATCGGCGGGGAGGGGCACAAAGGCCTGCCAACCCTGGGGCAGCTGCAGGTTGAGGTGGTAGCGATTCCAGCGCTCTCCCTCCACCAGCAAGGCCACCCCCGCGAGGGCAAGGAAGCCATGGTCGCTGTTGAGATGGCAGGTGCGCACACTCAGCTCGGTGGCCAGGATCCGCCAGTGGATCGTGACCGGGTCGAGAGCGTCCAAGTCCACCGTCCAACAGGCCACCTCCCGCCGTTCCACCGCCCAACGTCGCCCCCCCTGACGGACCTCCAGGGCCTCCAGGGTGCGCACGTAATCGCGAATCAGATAGGAGCCCGGTGTCCAGGCCGGTAACCGCAGCTCCAGCCGCCGGTGGCGGGGAACCAGCTCCAGGCGAGCCTGCACCAGATGGCGCTCCGGTTGGCGGAGATCGAGATGGAGCTGGGGCTCGGACCCAGGGGCCAGCTCAACCATGGACCTCGATCAGGGCTCCCGGCAGGACGGCTGGCAGGGCAGCGGCGTCAGCCAGGGCCTGTCGGGCGGCATAGGCGCGGGTGATGCGACCGATCAGGCGTTGCAGGGAGCCGGATCGGCCCAGCCGCTGCAGATCCCCCACCAGGGCCAGGCTGCCGTCGGACTGGCGCCGCCAGCCGAGGGCCTGACCGTTTGGGAGGCACACCTGCAGCTCCACCGCCTGACGGTCGTCCGCGAAGCCCTGCAGCTCCCCCCCCCAGCGGGGGCGGAACCCCAGGCCCGTCAGGCTTGCCGCCAGCAGATCGGCATCGCGCAGCACTGTGGGCAGGATGGAGAGATGGGACATGGGGGCCATGGCCGGTGTGAGCGACGCTAGCGATCCCGGGGCAACGATCCAGTGGCCGTTGGCACAGCCCTGGCCCTCCGCCCACCCGCCGTTGCGGCTGGCGGTGCTGGCCTCCGGTGAGGGCAGCAATTTCGAGGCCCTGGTGAACGCCTGTCACCATGGCCCCCTGAACGGCGAGGTGGTCCTGCTGGTGGTGAACAAGGAGCAGTGCGGCGCCCGCCAACGGGCGGAGCGCCTGGACGTGCCCTGCTGCTGGATCGATCACCGGGCCTATGGCAGCCGTGAGGCCCTGGATGCCGCCCTGATCGAACGGTTCCAGGCCGCCGCGGTGGATCTGGTGGTGATGGCGGGCTGGATGCGCATCGTCACACCGGTGCTGATCGAGGCCTATCCCGATCGGCTGCTCAATATCCACCCCTCCCTGTTACCCAGCTTCCGGGGCGCCGATGGGGTGGGCCAGGCCCTGGCGGCGGGGGTGCGGCTGAGCGGCTGCACGGCCCACCTGGTGCGGCCGGAGGTGGACAGCGGCCCGATCCTGGTGCAGGCGGCGGTGCCCGTGCTGCAAACGGATGATGCCGCCAGCCTGGCGGCCCGGATCCATCGCCAGGAGCATCGAATCCTGCCGTTGGCGGTGGCCCTGGCGGCGGAACGGCTGGTTAGGGATAAAACGGCAGCAGCGGTAGCCCCGTCCCCGCCTCCAGCCCGGCCAGCAGATTGAGGGCTTGCACCCCCTGGCCCGCCTGACCCTTCACCAGATTGTCGATGGCGCTCATCACGATCAGCTGGCCCGTGCGCCGGTCCACCTGCACCGACAGCAGACAGCAATTGGTCTGCCGCACCCATTTCGTGGACGGGTAGGTGCCCACCGGCAACACCCGTACCGTGGGCTGGTGGCGATAGGCCGCCCGCAGCAGGGTGGTGCAATCGTCGGCGGTGAGGCCGGGATCGCGCAGGCGGCCATACACCGTGGCGAGCAGACCGCGCACCATCGGCATCAGATGGGGCGTGAACTGGAGCTGGATCACCTGGCCGGCGGCCTGGCTGGCCTGCTGCTCGATCTCACTGGTGTGACGATGGCCCACCACGCCGTAGGGAGCCACCGCCTCGGAGGCCTCCGCCAGCAGCAGGTGTTCCTTGGCGGCACGGCCCCCACCGGAAGCGCCGGTTTTGGCATCGATCACGATGCCGCTGGTGTCGATCAGCCCCTGCTGCAGGAACGGCAGCAGGGCCAACAAACTCGCCGTGGGGAAGCAGCCGGGGGCGGCCACCAACCGGGCCGACCGCAGCCGCTCGGCCTCCCACTCCACCAGGCCATAAACGGCCTCGGCGCAGAGCTCCCCATCGCTGCGGGGCACCTGGCGGGCCTCGGCGGCGTACACCTCCCGCCATTGCTCCAGGGAGCGGTAGCGATAGTCGGCGGAGAGATCCACCACCTTCACGCCCAGCTCCAGCAGGGCCGGGGCCAACTGGGCCGCCAGGCCGTTGGGGAGGCTGAGCACCGCCAGATCGGCGGCGGCGGCAATGGCGGCGGGGTCCGGGCTCTGAACCACCAGGTCGTGGGGCAGGGGGAGGAACGGCACCAGCTCACTCCAGCGCTTGCCGCTGCTGCGTTCGCCCCCCAGGAAGGTCACCACGAACTCGGGGTGGTCCTGGAGCAGCCGCAGGGTCTGGAGTCCTCCGTAGCCACTGGCTCCGATCACCGCGACGCGCTTGCCTGCCATGTCGGAGCCGTTGGGAACGGCAGATCGTACCGGGCTCTATAAATAAACCTTGCGGAGGGCGAAGGCCTGTGCTGGGCGCTGGCTCCCCCGCCCCACCACCGTCGCACCCGCCCCCCAAACCCTTGTCCGTCCAACTCGAAACCAGGATCCGCTTCGACGCCATCGCCGATGCGCTCGCGGCCATCCGCAACGGGGAATCGATCGTGGTGGTGGATGACGAAAACCGGGAAAACGAGGGGGATCTGATCTGCGCCGCCCAGTTCGCCACGCCACAACAGATCAATTTCATGGCCACCGAGGCCCGGGGACTGATCTGCCTGGCGATGGAGGGGGAACGGCTGGACGCCCTGGATCTGCCCCTGATGGTGGACCGCAACACCGACAGCAACCAGACGGCCTTCACCGTGAGTGTGGATGCCGGACCCGAAAACGGCGTGAGCACCGGCATCTCCGCCGATGACCGGGCCCGCACGATCCAGGTGGCCATCCATCCAGCGAGTCGACCGGTCGACCTGCGCCGTCCAGGCCACATTTTTCCGCTGCGGGCCCGCGATGGGGGGGTGCTCAAGCGGGCCGGCCACACGGAAGCCGCGGTCGATTTAGCCCGGCTGGCCGGCCTCTATCCAGCGGGGGTGATCTGTGAGATTCAGAACAGCGATGGCTCGATGGCGCGGCTACCCCAGCTGGTGACCTACGCCGAGCGCCATGGGCTGCGGCTGATCTCCATCGCCGATCTGATCCGCTATCGCTTGGCCACCGAGCGCTTCGTGCGCCGCCAAGCGGAGGCGACCCTGCCCAGCGCCTTCGGCCAGTTTCGGGCGATCGGCTATCGCAACGAGCTCGATGGCAGCGAGCACATGGCGATCGTGAAGGGCCATCCGGAGCGGGCAACCGGGGCCGTCCTGGTGCGCGTCCATTCCGAATGCCTCACCGGCGATGCCTTCGGCTCCTTGCGTTGCGACTGCCGGCCCCAATTGGAGGCGGCCCTGCGGATGATCGAGGCGGCTGGTGAAGGGGTGGTGGTGTATTTGCGCCAGGAGGGGCGTGGGATCGGCCTGATCAACAAGCTCAAGGCCTATTCCCTCCAGGACGGGGGCCTGGACACGGTGGAGGCCAATGAACGGTTGGGGTTCGGCGCCGATCTGCGCAACTACGGCGTGGGGGCCCAAATCCTCAGTGATCTGGGGATTGAACGGCTGCGATTGATCACCAACAACCCGCGCAAGATCGCCGGCCTTGGTGGCTATGGGTTGCGGGTGGAGGACCGGGTGCCGTTGGTGATGGATCCGGGTTTACACAATGCCGCCTATCTGCAGACCAAACGCCTGAAGTTGGGCCACTTGATGGAGAGTGAGGGCCCTGGACTCACGGCGGTGCTGGCGTGGCAGGGGGGGGATCCTGCCACCGCCACGATGGTGGCCCGTGAAGGCCTGGAAACAATCAGAACGAGGGCCATGGAGCGGGGTCTGGTGATGGAACGGGAGGAACATCCGCGTCTGCTGGCCCTGCTGGAGCAGCCACAGCTGGCGTTGCTGCTCACGGCGCCCACGGGACGCCAACTGAGCGGAGGCGATCTGGCCACCACCCTCAGCGCTCTGGCCGCCTGGCCCCTCACCGGACGGGTGAGCCTGCTGCTAGCTCCCGATGCCCAGCGCAGCAACCATCCCCGCGTTGATCTGGAACCGGAACGACGCTGCCTGGTGGAGCTAGAGCCGGGACCGTCGGAGGAGGTGGCGAGCTGCCCCTTGGTGGCACTGAAAACTGATGCCTACATTGTTTGGGAATGAGAGGGAAGCAGGGACGTCATGAAGCGCTGAGGTCAATAGTTGATCAACCACCCCTGGCGACGTCCAATCGCAATCAGATCAGCCAAAAGATATTGTTGCTCCGCCATAGAAGTATTGCCTTTTAAGAAGGCCAAGGCATCGGAAAATTCAGAACGGCTTGCCACCGGATCACGATAATGGCTGTTATACAACATGCGGCGTAGATAAAGATCTAGGCCTTGGCTGCGTAGAGCCAGGTCTGAACGAAAGCCCTGAATTGTACTGTCAAAATCTGTAGAAATCGTTGTCAAGAACGGGATCGTGATCAGAGCACGTAAACCAGACGAGCGGATCATGCCACGGAGTGCCATATCAACAGAAGCCAAGCGTTGTTGCTTGAAGATCTGCTTCAAACCATTCAAAAGGCGAATCGCGCCAGCGCGATTCAGCACCATTGAGGCGGTACATCCAAGATAGCAACCCCCATCAAGAAGTCCCACCTGGAGATGACCAGCCTGCATCGAACGCAGGAGCCTTAGAGCACTAAAATAGAGATCAACCGGAAGAAATGAATCGCTCAAGATGAGATCCCATCCTACGGATTCTCGCATCAAAGCGGCAATAAACTCTGGCCACGAAGAATCGAGGATGGCATCATCCTCCAAAATATGGAGGAGCTCATTCTCGGTAGGTTCCTCCGCAAGCCAGTGATTCAAAAGTGCCAGCAAGGAACGCCAGATCCCCAATTCACCAGCCGACCTCAACCCCCTGGACTGAGCCTCCTCAAGGGAAGCCTCGCAAGCAGTAAAACGGGAGTAACAGTGCGTCAAGCCAAGCCCATGGAGTTGGTGATCCATGGCGCGTCGACGATCCGTAGCTGAGTCAAGGTTAATATAAAAACCACGGACCAAAGAACGTTGAGTCGTCGAGCTTTCCTTGCGGTCAATTGGAAAAGGAATTGAAACTGCGGAGACGACTTTTAAGTGATATACCCCTCGCGCAACCACGGCGAGGCATCAATCCAAGGGGATAACCATCGGACCTGTTGCTCCCGATGGGTCACCGCTTCATTCTGACCAACATGGAAAGTACCCTCGGGGTCAGGATCCGGCCAGGAACAGGAGCCATCCGAATCTCCGTAGCATCGATCATGTACCAAGGCACTCTGACGAATGGCATCCCAGAGACAATCCCGTAGGAACCATTGATCAATATTTGGCGTTTCACGAGCCTTGGTGACATAGGACTTCAGCAGGGGCTCAAGCGGTGGCAACACGCCGGCTACCCCGCCCCACATTCCCGCCAGGACAGGATCCGTATGGGTCCACCAATCGCGCATGACATGAAAATAACGATCAGACTTAATCCAGGCATCAACAGCATGAGACTCCCGAAGATTGACAACGGAATCACAATCACGCACAAGAAAACGACTAACTTTGGAGTCGTTAGCCACCTGAAATCTCCAAGTGAGTTTATCTTTGATGCTCTGACCCAGCGGCATGCGAAAAACCTCAGCGCCCAGCTGGCTAATTTGGGACTCCTGAAAAAGCCAGATCGATTGCAGCGCAACTTGTTTCAGCGATCGAAACCCGTTAAACTGGCCGCGTACAGAGCAATTGACGATTGCTACAACTGCTGAACGCTGCAGATGTACCGAAAACACCATAACGGCCAGCTCTCAATCGAAGAATTCCATGTGCCTTTTGGCGGCACGTTGGACCCGGACAATCGCTGGGTGCTCTTCTCCAGGCTGATGCCATGGGAAGAGCTGGAAGAAA
>CAIOCZ010000070.1 GCA_903856805.1 uncultured cyanobacterium
ATCGCCCTCGCCTGGCTCGTAGATCTGTACCGGCTCGCCATCGAAATCGGGATCGGCGAAGTGGTTGCTGGCTTTGCGGAAATCCACCAGGGTGAAGTAAAACTTCTGGCTGTCGGCATGGACGCGGGTGCCGCGGCCAACAATTTGCTTGAACTCGGTCATCGAGCCCACTTCGCGATCGAGCACGATCAAGCGGCAGGTTTGGGCGTCCACGCCGGTGGAGAGCAGCCGGGAGGTGGTGACCAGCACCGGATAGGGATTCATCGGGTCGATGAAATCATCGAGGGCCTTCATGCCCTCCTCATCGTTGCCGGTGATCCGCATCACATAGCGGCCGTTGACCGCCACCAGATCCTGGTTTTCATTGATCAAGGCCTGGCGCATCATCAGGGCGTGCTCGGTGTCCACACAGAACACGATCGTTTTCTGCATCCGGTCGCCGCTGGCCTTGAGGTAGTCGCTGATCCACTTCGCCACCCGCAGGGTGCGCTCATCGATCACCAAGTTGCGATCGAAATCCTTCTGGTTGTAGAGGCGATCCTCGATCTCTACGCCACGATCATCCACCTCTCCAGCCTTAGGGCGATAGCCCTCCACATCAATATCGAGATGGACGCGGATCACCTTGTAAGGTGCCAGGAAGCCATCACGGATGCCCTGCTTGAGCGAATAGGTGTAGAGGGGCTCGCCGAAATACTCGATGTTCGACACATATTTGGTTTCCTTGGGCGTGGCGGTGAGGCCGATCTGGGTGGCGGCGTTGAAATAGGTGAGGATCTCGCGCCAGGCCGAATCCTCCGCCGCGCTGCCGCGGTGGCATTCATCCACCACGATCAGATCAAAGAAGCCGGGCGAAAACTCCTTGAAGAGCTTCTGGCGCTCTTCTGGCCCTGTAAGCGACTGATAAAGACCCAGGTAAATCTCATGAGATTTATTGATGCGGCGTTGCCTATCGAGTGCGACATTGATTGTTTCTTGTGTACCATCAGACCGCTCGATCGTTTTGGCGGTTGTACTCAGCTTTGCCATCTTGTCTGTGAACGGCCGAAAATCGTTCACCATCGTCTGGTTCACCAGAACGTTGCGATCAGCCAGAAAAAGGATCCGTTTCTTCTGCCCCGCCTTCCACAGCCGCCAGATGATCTGAAAGGCAGTGAAGGTTTTGCCGGTACCGGTGGCCATCACAAGCAGGATGCGCTGCTGGCCTTTGGTGATCGCCTCCACCGTGGCCTGGATGGCATTGATCTGGTAATAGCGCGGGTCTTTGCGGGTACCGCCGTCGTAATAGGGCTGCAGCACCACCTTCTCCTGCTGGGGCGTGAAGCCCTTCCAGCGGCTGTAGCGGCGCCAGAGCTCCTCGGGGCTGGGGAAGGCGTCGAGGGCCAGGGTGGTTTCGCGCTGCTCGCTCTGGCCGGTGCGGTCGTGCTGGACAAAACCATCGCCATTGGAGGCGAACACAAACGGCGTGTTCAGCGCCTCCGCATAGGCCAGGGCCTGCTGCAGGCCATCGCCGATGGCATGGGTGTTGTCTTTCGCCTCGATCACCGCCAGCGGCACACCCTCGTAGATGAGCAGGTAGTCGGCCCGGCGCTGGCGGCCCCGGCTCACCAGCCGTCCGCGCACGATGATCCGGCCATCGGTGAACGAATACTCCCGCCGGATCCGCTCCAACAGCCAACCCGCCTGCCGCAGGGCCGGCGTGATGAAGCGATCACAGATCTCGGTTTCGCTGAGGGCGCGTTTATTCATCCAGCCCGACCATGCCAACCAGCAACGAGACAGCACCGCCGCGCTGTCACCCGCCGTGGAACTGCCAGCCTTCCTGGCCATTCTGCAGGGTGGGCCGTTGAGGGGCCAGCCCTAGGCATTCACCGCCCAAGCTTGCGCAGGCTTCCTTACCTTTTCATCCGCCAAGACCCCCTGCCACGCCCATCCGCCGCCACGCCCTTCTTCGGAAGAAGCGCCATCGCCGCGGGCGCCACCTGGATCGTGGCGAGCAGCCAGGGCGGCAGCCGTCGGCCCACAATGGATGGGATTCCTGATGGCATGCGCCGCCCATGACGGCCTTCACTGCAGCCCCCCTTGCCG
>CAIOCZ010000071.1 GCA_903856805.1 uncultured cyanobacterium
CACCACCCCCACCAGGTACAGCATGGTGGTGCCGGCCACCCGGAGCACCATCGGGTCGGCCAGCAACCGGCGCAGGTTGGCCAGGCCGATGAACGTCAGCGGTTCGCTCACATCGAGGCCGGTCCGGCAGAAGCTGATCACGAACGCCATGGCGGCGGGAATCAGCACGGAGATCGCCAACAGCACCAGGGCTGGGCTCAGGAAGGCCCAGGCGGTTCGGGTGCTGGCAGTTGTGCTGGAGGGGGAGCTGGTGGGCTGAGACTCGGGCATCGGACCATTGTCGGGGGTTGGGACCCATTGGCTGCGGCTGGTGGAGCGTCTGGGGGAGGCGACAGAACGGGCAAAGATGCGTAGCAAGATCAGACCCCAACTCAGGCCCCCACCCTGCCAGTGGCGCCTACGCCTAGTAGCATTTCCTACCACTATCTGCACTTGCTCAAGCTAATAGCGGAGAACGTGCGATGCAATCGGCTGAAAAGCTCTCCATCAACCTGCCAACGGAAGTGGCCAACTTCATCCGCCAGAAAGTGGAATCCGGCCTCTATGGCTCCAACAGCGAGATCATCCGCGAGGCCCTGCGCGGCCTGATGGAGCGGTAGCGACGTCTGGAGCGGCTCGACGGGGCCATCGCCCTGGGCCTGGCCGATGCCGAAGCAGGGCGGGTGCAGGAGATTGAGGAAGTGCGCCGGGAGCTGTGTGGTCCAGCCGCTGAGAGCACTGCTGCCGCATGAGGGGGTGATCACGGTGGCGACGACAACCCCACGCGAGCGGTCAGCTTCACCGAAGAGCTGCTAGAGCGCTACCAGGCTCTGGCCGACACCCCCAGGGCCTATCCCTTGGTGCCGCGCCACGAGAGTTTTGGGGTTCGGCGCTGCGTCCATGGCAATTACTTGATTTTTTGCAGCCTGCAGCCTGAGCAGATTGAGATGATCCACATCCTGCAGGGGGCACGGGATATCGAGGCGCTGTTGATTGCCCCCCTGAACCACCCCCCGGAGAACTTCAGGGATTCACAGATCAGAATCCGCGTCTGGAGTTTGATTCAGGAGGGCAAGAAAGGTTTGGAGCCGGGCTCGGTTGGTGCCTGTAGGGTCGAGCTGGACTCGGGCGGAAAGCACAGCCGTTTGATGGAGGCGCTCAAGGCTTTTTCTTTGGCGTTCAGCTGCCTCAGCTTGGCGTTCTCTTGCCTCAGCTGCTCGGTTTCTTTCGCGATCCGCTCGCTGTCGTTCCTCACACGCAAGATTTCGCTCTCGATCTGCTTCGTTCTCTCTTTGCTCCGCTCGATCGCGATCCGATTTTCGTTCATCCGCTGCTCGTGCAGCAGCATCTGCTGATCGTGCAGCAGTATCCGCTGCTCGTGCTGCATCACGCGCTGCTCGTAACCGGGATCCCGACGCCAGTTGAGCATCGACAAAAACTGTCGCCACCGAGGCAGCGATGAGGGGGATGCCCCACTGCTGGGGGATGGGGATGTTGCGCCCGGCGAAGGTGAGGTGGTCATAGGAGGAAAACAGGGCGATCAGGCCGAGGGCAAGGCCGCCGATGGCCTGAGTGAGACCGAGGCGATCGAGGGCGGTCCAAGAAGGGGGTGTTGCAGGTAATTCTGGCGGAACCGGCGGCTCCTCGCTGCCGGGTGGCGGCCCGGCGGCGCTGGGGGGAGGGGACACGGGGCTGAGGCGGCGGAGAGAGGCGAGGCCTCCTTTCATCGATGCCACCGCTGTCACAACACGGTGGGCAAGGATCTTGGCTAACGACCCACCCTCGCCTTCCTGTGCCCCATAGGGCAAATTTGCTCCAGCGGACGCCTTGCCTCCTGATGGAGGCTGCCAGTCCCCGCAGCCTGGCGCCATGCGGCTGAGGATTATGACCGCTGTAATAGCGTGGCCATGCAGGTTGCGATTTGATCAGCTCATCAGCGGCAAACGGGCCATGACAGCCGATACCGCCTTGCGCCTAGAACAATGGCTCGGCGTCGAGCTGCCTTTTGGATGAACCTGCAGAACAGCTATGAGCTTGACCCGGCCACCGAAAAGTTTGGCGAGAAGATCAAGCGGACGATTGTCCGTCGTTCGTCTCCGTCTTCTGTTCAAGCCGTCGTTGCTTAGCTCCGAGATCAACTAGTGGCTGCACTCCTGCGTTCACAAGCTCTACGTCATTATATTTTCCGGTCAGTCCAGCGCAGGTGAGAATCGAAAGACCAGCTACGGCACCGGCGAGATCACCGATGAGAATTTTGATTTATGGGATCAACAGCAAAGAAACACCTGGGCAAGTGACATGGATGGTTGCGTATAAAGCCGGGCTGAGGCATGAAGAAATAATAAGGGAGGGCAGAAGCCTACGCAATGACAGAAGCGATTTGGTCATAGAGGCTTCGGCCTGCGGCGTCCTGCAGCTGCGCTAAGAGGAATACCCCTTGGCCATTACTCTTGGACGCCCACAGCTCGCCGACATTGGTTTTCTCGCGGCTGTCGTCATTGGTGACGTAAGGCTCGCCCTTGTATTCGACTACGAAGATTCGTCCGTCTTGCAGCATCGCCACAAAGTCCGGGTAGAAGCGATCAGTTGATGTTTGCAGCCAGAATGAAGTATCAGCTCGCTGCGGGAGGTTACGAATCCAGAATTTCACTTGCGGGGCAACATCAAGGAGTTTTGCACACTCAAACTCTTCACCGCTTGCCTTTAGCTCACCAACATTGCCGAAAAAGTGTTTTTGAAACTGAAGTGCACCGCTATAAAACCATGCTGCAGGGTATGGACGGTTGTCGAACGCAAATCCATCGGAGAAGCTGGTCATCACATGAGCCTCTGCGCCAAAAAGAAATGTTTGATAGTTTGCGGCAAAGGCTTGTTGTCTGTAGGCAGAAATTTTCTGCAGCACCGCTTTTGCGAGCTGGAATTTGAACCGCAGTAGATCATTCAGAGCAAGACCGCGTGACGTAGTTAGGTGCGCAACGGTTCTTCGGCAGAACTCCAGAAGGACTGGCTGGGTTAAATCTGGTTGACGGCATTCCTTGTCAAGCCAACGCGATAGCTGCAAATCTGTCCAGTCCAGCTTTAGCAAACCGATTTCCAGCTGGGTGCTCTGCTCGATGTGCGAGTAGACAACCTTTTCGCCACGCAAGTCCACTTCCCAACGCTCAGCCGTCTCATGGATGCTGAACTCTCCAGGCGTCAATTCTGAGGCGTAGTTATTCAGGCTCCAGCCACCGAGATCAAGAATGAGATCTTTCTCGACGAGTTCGAGTTGACCCTGCACCTGTAGGAAGAGGCGCGGCACAGGAAACTTCTCTCCACGCGTAGCTGGCGAAGTGCTGTTGCGATGAGCAATGCGATGGCGTTTCACAGCCTGACGCACCCTCTCTTGACCCTCGGTTGTCATTGAGGCGACAAGCCGTTGCTCAAGCTCTTGCGGAATGTCTCCCTGCACGGTTACCGTCACCGTGCCGTCTTTGCGAGTCTCAACCTGCACGCGCTCGGCAACCTCAGGGTCAAGTCCAGATAGGTCTGGAGCAGCATCCAGAGTCTCTAGTAGTACCGGCACTTGGTTAAACAGGTCTCCAGTCGTATCAATGCCGGGCAGGGTGGGCTGCCGTTGCTCGATAACACTCGCCGCTTCGTCAGGTTCAAAGCCCATTTTTTCCACCAACGTATCGGTGAGTTTTTTTGCTCCCTCCCCGAAGCGCGGGCTGGAAACGTGCGCATAGGCTCGATTCAAGGCTGGTTGGCTTCGCTCTTCGGCATAAGGCATACGCAAGACACGGCCTAGAAGCTGTTCAATATCGGTAGCGCTGCCGATGTTGGCAACGGAGCAAAGAACATAGGCAAAAGAACAATCCCAGCCCTCCTTGAGCGCTTCAACTGTGATGATGAAATCGACCACACAGGCAGGATCAAACAAGTTGAGGCTGTCCAGCTCACGTTGAGCCCCAGTGGCGACGGCGATTTTCTCTGCAGGTATGTTCTCGTTTTCAATTAGATATTGCTTGAGCACTTCTACAGTCACTTCCTGGCCTCTATCCTGCGCTTGGAAGAGCGTTAGCGGGCGAATGTAACTCGGGTCAGCCAAAGCGGTCTCGGCGAGGCGCGAGCGTGTCTCTATAGCGTCATGCACAGCTGAGCGCCAGTCTGGATGCTCAGTGAGCACAATGGGCAACTTAATCATCTGCGCACCCTTAACTTGGGCAGCAGAAGCGCGATAGAGCACGTTGCTGCCGGTGCACGGGTCGGTGTTCGGCGTGGCAGTGAACTCCACGATGCAGGCCGGGCGCAATGCGGCCAGCATGTCGAAAGAGAGATTCGTGCCTGCTTTGTGCGCCTCGTCAACAATCACCAATGGACGATGAAACGCCATGAGGTTCACGAACGAGAACTTGATCCTCCCATCTTCGGTACGCTCAAGACCAAGTGTGTCCGCAGGGATGTGCGCGAAATGCGGTTCGAAGTTTTCCGAATGGGCGTAGGCCTTGCGACCGTCGGTGTTAGTGGTGCGCAAACTCTGTATTGTGATGACGATGACCGTCACCCGCTCAGTGAGGTCTTGCGGGCGGATTTGGGCAATCTCAGCCGCATCGAACACAGATACACGCCCCTCAAAGGCGACATCGAGAGCGGCCCGGTAGGGATGGTCTGGTTTCTTAAGCGCTTCTGCCGTCTGCACACGGATGGTGTTGGTCGGCACCATCCAAAGCACCACGGGGAACTCTCGTTCCAGGTAGTGCCGCCCGGCGATGGCAACAGTATGCGCAGCAAGCAGCGTCTTGCCCCCACCAGTCGGCAGCCGCAGGCAGACATTGGGAACCCCCGGCAGCCCTGGCATGGTGCGGTAGGGCGCCGGTGTCTGCGGCGAATCGCGGCTGCGCCAGCTCTCGATAAAGGCCTGCTCTGGGTTCGCCAGGGTTCGGGCACGTTCGAGGAAGCTTGCGAGTGTGTCGAGCGCGGTGCGCTGAAATGACTTGAGTTCCATTCTTCTTTTGCTCCTAACGCGCCTTGATTTCGTAGGGGATTTGCCGGAAGGTAATGCGCTCCGCCTGCAAGCGCTCTGCGCTCAAACGGCAACTCTCGCCGAATATGACCTTCTGCCCATCGTGGTTTGGCAGGCTGGCAAGGATGCGCCCGGTTAAGACGTTGCCGCCGTCAGCGGTCAGGTCGCCCAGGATGCCGTTGAAGAGAAGGTAGTAGCCGACGTCTTCGTGTTCACCAAGGAAAGGTGAGGTAGCGCTCCCCTTGTAGGGGATGCCCGTTGAGACGAACCACAGGTGCGCTGCCAGTGGCGCGAAGCGGATACATGGCGAGACTTGGCCGTTCTCGTCGAACACGGGGACACCCAGTTTGTAGAAGCGGAAGCCACCGCCGCCCTGCCAGCCGACTGCCTCGGAGATGCCTCCTTGCTCGCCTTCGATAACCTTCTGCAGCCTTGGTACACAGTGGGTGATGGCGTGGTTGCCCATTTCGATGCCGATGTAACGACGGCCCATCTTGTGCGCGACCGCTGCCGTAGTGCCTGATCCTAGGAAGCTGTCAAGCACCAGTTCGCCTGGATTGGTGGAGATGTGAACGATGAGACGTAGTAGCTGCTCAGGCTTTGGGGTTGCGAACGGCTCTATGTCTGGCAAAAGCTTGCGCAGATGGTCGCGTTTGGCACTCTGATTAGTCCCCGCCTCTTCAGCAGGCCACCATGTTCGAGGCGCGACGCCTTCTCGGACTACGTCGGCATAGCGCTTAATGACTGGCAATCGGTCACCGTTCCTGCCGAAATAAACCCGGCCTTCGGCCAGCGCAAGATTAAATGTCTCTTCAGAAAATGCCCAGTAACGCCCAACCTTAGGACGAACCACTCGTCCAGATGGAAGAGTTATGGGGAAGCGTTGCTTATCTGTTCCACTCTTTGCTGTTCCATCGTCACCTTGCCGCCAAGCACCACGAGGATCATTGTCTGGATTACGGAACCGACCGGCCTGAACCACATTGCGTTCAAGAAGATTTCTCTTCGTGGCCCATATCTTCCTATTAATGGCGTATGCAAGCACCATGTCATGAGATGATGATATGTCGGCGTCACCTCGCCCGCCTTTGTCTTTCTCCCAAGCAATAGTGGCTATAAAGTTCTTCCGGCCAAAAACTTCATCCATGATCACCTTTAGGTAGTGGCCTTCATTATCATCAATCGTGACCCAAATGCTGCCGTCTTCGCTCAGCAGGCTATGTAGCAGCTCTAGGCGTGGATACATTAGCGCAAGCCACTTTGCGTGCTCCAGGTTGTCGTCGTAGTGCTCAAATGCGCTGCGTGTGTTGTAAGGCGGGTCGATGAAGATGCACTTCACCTTGCCTGCGTAGTAGGGAAGCAGTGCTTTCAGTGCATCCAAGTTATCGCCTTGCACGAGCATATTTCCAGTATCGGGTTCACCATGCGAGTGCTCCGCAACTTGCTCAAGCAGGCGATAGGGAGTGTGGGTAGCCGTGTGAATATCTTCATCACGGGTAAGCCAGTGCAGCAGGGGCATAGCGTCTTATGGTTCTCTATCGGCAGTCAGCACCCAATAACATGGCCCTGCTGGACTGTTACGCCAGCCGGGCAAATTGTAGGTCTGAGGCTCTTCCATTTAATCCACCTCCACCATTTCAATCACGGGCCTGTTTTGCCGCCCCAGCCGCACCTCCAGGTCAATCCGCACCCTGCTCTGATTGAACGCTTTGCATTGACAGCCGTTGACTTCTGCCATGGTACCGGACGAGGCCAGCCGTACCATGGCCCCGTGGTTGTCTCCGGCAATGGTCACCAAGTCCTGCACCCCAAAGACTATCGTCATCAGATAAGCGTAACGCCGCCAGCTGCCCCCAGCTCAATCTGCAGGCTTGGCACGACGGCGGTAAGGGCACGCGGCGGCAAGGGGTTTTCACGGCTTTCATCGCGCTCGTTTCTTACCATGAAGCATCACGGCTGCCTGGGCCCCAGCCGCCAGGGTGGTGGAACTGCTGAGATGGCGCTCTGATCTGCCACCCCATGGCCCCCACCCAACCCCCCGATCCCGCCGCTGCCACCGGCACCGCCGATCCAGCTCAGGTGCTGCGCCAGGTGTTCGGCTACGGCGCCTTCCGCGGACCCCAGCAGGAAATTGTCGAGCACGTGGTGGGTGGCGCCTCGGCCCTGGTGTTGATGCCCACGGGTGGGGGCAAATCGCTCTGCTACCAGATTCCGGCCCTGTGCCGCAGCGGCGTGGGGGTGGTGGTGTCGCCCCTGATCGCCCTGATGCAGGACCAGGTGGAGGGCCTGCGCCAGGCGGGGGTGCGGGCCGCCGCCCTCAACTCCTCGCTGGAGGCCTCGGAAGCGTCCGCCGTTTGGCGGGCCCTTGAGCAGGGCGAGCTGGATTTGCTGTATGTCTCCCCAGAGAGGCTGCTGAGCCCCGGCTTTCTGGATCGGCTGGAGACGCTGCCCCTAGCCCTATTCGCCATCGACGAGGCCCATTGCGTATCTCAGTGGGGCCACGACTTTCGCCCCGAGTATCTGCAGTTGGCGGTGCTGGCCGAGCGCTTTGCTGCCATCCCCCGCCTGGCCCTCACCGCCACCGCCGACCCCCGCACCCGCGAGGAGATCCGCGAGCGCCTAAGGCTTGAGGAGGGCCGGGTGTTTTTGGCCAGCTTCGATCGGCCCAACATCCGCTATCTGTTGCGCGACAAGGACGAGGCCCGCAGCCAGCTGCTGGCCTTTCTGGCGGATCGGCGCGGTGAGGCCGGCATCGTCTACGCCCGCTCCC